>DOSU01000008.1:1015-2505 GCA_003513895.1 Rikenellaceae bacterium | reverse complement strand
CTTAGAGGTAAGCTATGCTCAAATATAGTTTTATCGAACGACGAAAAGAAAGCCTACATAACCATGGCAGACAGAGGATGTTTTGAGGTAATTAAACTTGATTAAAAATCTGATAAACTTAGTGATATGGACGAATTACCAGGACCGGAAAAAATTTGTAAAAACTGTGATACAGAATTTGTCGGGCATTTTTGTCCAAACTGCGGACAATCTGTAAGAGAATTAGACCAGCCATTCAATGTGCTCATTATCGACCTTTTGGGAAACATGTGGGCTTTTGACACCAGAGTTGTTAAAACAATAAAATCATTGCTTGTGCAGCCGGGGCAAATGGCTCTGGACTACGTAGCCGGTAAGCGTGCACGATACATGCCGCCCTTCCGGTTATACATTTTCATCAGTTTCTTCTTTTTCTTGCTTTTAAATATTTCTACTTCCCGCGTTTTGAAGGATGATATTAAAATTTCTAAAGATAGTAGTATTGTAATAAAAGGCTCATCCGACACAAACGATAAACAAACGGATAAGAATATTTCAGATAAAGATGTTACAAAAGGCAAAGAAATATTAGGCAATATTAATGAGAATAAAGCGTATTACACATCTCGTTTTATTTCGTTGCTCTCCTGGAGTTTGTTTATTTTAATGCCATTTTATTCATTTTTATTATGGGTTCTTTTCCGCAAGAAGCAGAAACATTTTCTTGCACATTTTATTTTTTCAATTAATCAGCATGCTTTCCTCTTTTTATTATTTATAATCCTTCTGTCTGTTAATCTAATCTTTCCGAATAAAGATATATCCCCGGAATCCTGGATTCTTTTACTTTATCCGATTTATGTAGTTATCGGGGGCAGAACATTATATAAGAAATCATGGATATCAACAACATTGAGAATTATGTTGGCCCATTTCATTTATCTTTTGATTGTTACGGTTGCAATAGGGATAATATTCTATTTTACATTCTCAAAAGCGCTTGCGAGTTAGAGAAATTAATTATAAATTTTTAATGATTGAGAAAACAAAAATATTGGTAATTGATGATGATAAAATTTTGGGTAAAACTCTAAAAATTGTTCTCTCAATGCATGGTTATGATGTTTGTTATGCAAATAACGGATCATCAGGTATTCAGAAAGCATTTGAATACAAACCGAATTTAGTACTGTGCGACGTAAAAATGGGCTCGGTTAATGGTTATAGTGTATATAATTTTTTAAAAGAGAGCTCAGTACTTGATAAAATTCCATTTATTTTTATATCGGCATGTAATGAACCCAAAGATTTTAGAATTGGGATGGATTTGGGAGCAGATGATTATATTTCAAAGCCATTCGCAAATGAAGAGCTAATCAAGATTATAGAGAAGAAGCTGACAAAATTCAATAAACTTAAAGAAACCGGTAAGCAAGAGTTTAATTCATTGTTTAATCTCACTCCCTACGGGATTATTTTATTTGATGAACATTATATTTATAATGTAAACT
>DOSU01000008.1:697-939 GCA_003513895.1 Rikenellaceae bacterium | reverse complement strand
ACATTATATTTATAATGTAAACTCTACCCTGATTCAAAATCTTACTCTGTCGCCGGATGATCTTAAATCGTACTCTGTCGAAAAGTTATTAGACACTGTTTCATATAATAAAATTAAAGATAAAATAGTCCGGTGCACAAACGGATTATTAGATTCTTTTCGTGAGGATGTAGTTCTGCTTCCTAAAGTTGGAGAGAAATTTGAAGCTTCTCTTTATGTTTCTGTCTATGAAAAAACCCAGG
>DOSU01000008.1:261-608 GCA_003513895.1 Rikenellaceae bacterium | reverse complement strand
ATCTTCAATATTGATAGGTTTTATCATTCTGGATTTTCGGAAAAGCCGGGACAATTTTAACAGAATTGAAAGTAACATCTTCTCAAAAAGGGAATATCAGGTTCTTTATCTTTCCATGGAGGGTCTATCAATAAAAATGATTGCAAACGAACTTTCGATTTCTAACAGGACTGTAGAAAATCATCGTGAAAACCTGATGAAGAAAACCAGCTCAAACAATATGATAGGAGTCATAACATTTGCCCTGAAAAACAATTTATTGTCTTTTTAACAAATAGGTAAAATCCCTTATTTTATCTGAATATTATTTTCTGAAATTACTTATTGCATCAAATTTTTTATTTAAA
>DOSU01000008.1:0-190 GCA_003513895.1 Rikenellaceae bacterium | reverse complement strand
TTGCATCAAATTTTTTATTTAAAGACCTTTGTATCGGTCCATCCTAGATGTTGAAAACGAAATGGGTTAGTTCGTTTATATTTTGTGTGGTGGTTAAATTCCCGGCCTTAGGGTCGGGATTATTTAAATGTAATTTTTTTAGTATTAGTGAAAAAAAGGCGTTTGAAATTAATTTCAGACGCCCTTTTTA
>DOSU01000098.1:15018-15195 GCA_003513895.1 Rikenellaceae bacterium | reverse complement strand
CTTTTTATTTCCCAGAAAGTATGCGCCGCTGTCGGCCTTGCGGGATGTAAGCCAGGAAATAAAAAACAGGAGTAGTGTGTAAAGAGTAAAGGCAGTTAGAAGCCATGTTAACGGGAATTCATGCATAGTTTCAATTTTTAGTTGTTTAATGGAACAAAAGGCTGGCGGTTCAGGATT
>DOSU01000098.1:14391-14982 GCA_003513895.1 Rikenellaceae bacterium | reverse complement strand
TCATGCATAGTTTCAATTTTTAATTATTTAATGGAATAAAGAGCTGGCGGTTCTGGATTGATCGCCCGAGAGTTACTTCGTCGGTATATTCCAGATCATCCCCAAATCCAACTCCCCTTGCAATTGTGCTAATTTTTATATTAAATGGAATTAACCTTTTGTACAGATAATATGATGTTGTTTCTCCTTCCATATTTGTGCTTAAAGCAAGAAAGATTTCTGATATGTCCCCTTTTTCCACTCTTCTTAAAAGCATATCTATAGAGAGATCTCCGGGGCCTATGCCGTCCATTGGGGAGATAATGCCGCCGAGTACATGATACAACCCGTTGTATTGACCTGTGTTTTCTATACTAAGGACATCCCTTATGCTTTCAACAACACAAACCAGTGCTGTGTCCCTTTTCTTATCGCTGCAAACCGGACAGATTTTCGAGTCGGAAATCATGTTGCAATTTGTACAATAACAAATTTCATTTCTCATGCGTATTACAGAGGACCCAAACTTCTCGACATTTTCCTTTGGCTGCTTTAGTAAATGAAGAGCAAATCGCAACGCGCTCTTTTTCCCCACCCCGGGCAGAGCAGAAA
>DOSU01000098.1:9664-14304 GCA_003513895.1 Rikenellaceae bacterium | reverse complement strand
AGAGAGCTCATCAACAACACTTTGCAGTAACTCAGAAGTAAAGCTTTGTTTTAGCATCCTACAGTTCTGTTTGAGTGCTTTTATAGTAATCTACACCCTTTCTCACAGAACCATATTTCATAAGAAGTGACTTTGCATACTCATAGTTGGTAATGCCCGCTTCATCCATTATCATTTTTGTACCTCTGTCTACAAGCTTTGCGTTTGTAAGCTGCATATCTACCATTTTGTTGCCCTTTACATGGCCCAGTCGAATCATAGAAGCTGTGGAGATCATATTAAGTACAAGTTTCTGAGCTGTTCCCGATTTCATTCTTGTGCTTCCGGTAACAAATTCTGGACCTACAATAACTTCAATAGGGATGTCTACCTCTGCAGCGAGAGGACTTCCCGGATTGCAGGTAACACAGCTTGTAAGTATTCCTCTTTTTCTTGCCTCCTTTACTGCTCCTATAACATAAGGAGTGGTTCCTGAGGCTGCAATACCAACAACAACATCATCTTTACAAACTCCAAATTGCTGCATATCGCTCCATCCCATCTCCCAGTTGTCTTCTGCAGCCTCAACTGCTCTTCTTATTGCTGAGTCTCCTCCTGCAATAAGCCCTATAACCAGTTCAAAAGAGGCTCCGAATGTAGGAGGTATTTCAGAAGCGTCAAGAATACCGAGCCTTCCGCTTGTTCCTGCGCCAAGATAAAAGAGTCGTCCGCCTTTCTTCATCCTTTGAACAATACCCTCAACTAGTTTTTCAATTTGAGGTATACATTTTTCTACAGCCAATGGAACTGTTTTGTCTTCGCGGTTGATGTTATTTAGCAGGTCCAAAACGGGCATTGCTTCCAGATCGCTGTATTTAGAAGATTGTTCAGTAATTTTCATGATTTCGTTAAATTGATTTGTGATAATCAACCAGGCCTATTATAGGCGATTTTAAGACAAGGCCAATCTTTATGCCCAGGTTCTTTGCAACGCGGGTTATAATTTCTTCATAATGAAACGCTATTGACCCTACAAGGTTTACCTTGTATTTTTTGTAGTCATATTGCATAATATTCCTTGTAAAGAATTCCTCAAAACTTGATGTGAGAAGTTTGTTTATGTGAGGATTGTCTTTATTTTCATTCAGGAAAACAGAGAATGTGGCAAGGTATCTGTTCGGAAAAGGCTGGCGGTAAACCCGTTCAATTACAGAACTATAACTCAGTCCGTATTTTTGGTCGAACGATTCCCGCAAATCGGCAGGTAACTGTCTTTTGAGATAGTCCGAAATGAATTTCTTTCCCAAAACAGCTCCGCTTCCCTCATCTCCAAGAATATATCCACATGCAGGAACATTGTCTGCAATATTTGCCCCATCATAAAAGCAAGAATTTGCACCTGTTCCAAGAATACCTGCTATACCAGGTTTATTTCCGCACAATGCCCTGGCAGCTGCAAGCAAATCGGTATATGCACTGGATCTTGCTTTGGGAAAAACAACCCTGAAACAGTTCTGAAGAACCTGAATCTTCTCCGGAGAAGCAACTCCGGCGCCATAGAAGTGAATTTCCTTAACAGTTGCGCTTATGTCCGGCAAAAGATGCTGCTGAAGCTCATAAATAATTTGTTCTTCACTCTGAAAAAAGGGATTAATGCCTGCTGTTGTAATCTCCTGGACAGATCCGTCACTGTGAATTGCCCTCCAGTCTACTTTGGTCGAGCCGCTATCTGCAATTAAACGCATTTCGTATTTATTATTTATGCGGCAAATTTAATCAATTTCGGATACTAATTCAAACTCTGGGAAACTTTCTCCAGTGGATATATCCGGCAACAGCAGCAATAATGTATATAACGTATAGAATAGTAGTGGCATATAATCCCTGCTGTACATAAAGATATACTGCAACAGCGTCTGCAATAATCCAGAGAATCCAGTGTTCAATATGTTTTTTTGTTACCCAGTATGTAGCCAGCATACTCCCAACTGTTACAAAAGCATCCAGTTCTGAATGTGGATCGTTTGTGTATTTTTCAAGAATCCAGTTAATGATAAAATAGCTCAAGATTGAAATTGCAATGGATATTATAGCCGGAATAAATTTCATTGCGACCACTACTTCTTTGGCCAATGCAGGATCTGAATTGTTCCCTCCCCATTTTTTCCACCCGTAAATGCTTATAAAAAGATAATAGACCTGCAGACCCATTGCTGCATATAGAGATGATGAAAAGAATACTGCCATAAAAAACAGCGAAGAGACTGCCCCAACCACCCACATCAGTCGCTTTTGCCTAATCTCAAGAACAACATAAAGAAGTCCTGTTACAGCTGCAATTATCTCTATCCAGTTCATATCCTTTTATTTAAAATCTGAAAGCCACTTTTACGGTAAAATTAATTCCAGCCTGCGGATAGAGTCCCTCTTCCACATAAGCCGGTGCGTCATTGGCAAATTTGGCAGAGTATATCCAGGCATTTGAAAAATACTTTCTGTTTAACAAATTGTCTACATACAAGTTTACATCTGCAAATGAGCTGCCTTTAATATGAAATGATTTTGAAACATTTAAACCGGTTATGAAATATGCAGGGATGGACCTTTCTTCATTGGATGTGTTGTCGTAATATTGTTTGCCCACATATTTGCCATATATGGAGAATGCTGTTTCGTATCCGGGATAAAAAGTTATTCTGCCCATTCCCACAGCAGCCGGGGAGAATGAAAGATCTGTTGTTTCATAAAACACTTTTGTTTGTGGAAGAGGATTCCAGTCGTTTTCATTGTCATAAAGATCAAACCACTGAGTATAACCTTTTATTTTATTGCTGCTTAAAGTCAGGTTCGTTTCCAGCTTAATAAAATCCGCAGGAGAGTAGGATGCAGATAATTCAACTCCCCTCCTGAATGATACCGGTACATTTTCTTTGACAACATACCCCGTTTCACTTAGTTTACCCGTTGGAACAAGCTGATCTTTATACTCCATAAAATAGATGTTTGCAGCAAGGATAAACCGGGGCAGGTTGAGTCTGTAACCGGCTTCCCAGTCAAATAGGCGTTCTGCTTTAATATCGTTTGCCCGGCCGGCTTTTATGGACTCTTTTATATCTGAACGGCCAGGCTCTTTTCTTCCTACCGAAAATGAAGCATAAAGCTGGTTAGAATCATTGAAGTTATATGTTAAACCCAGTTTTGGATTAAAGAAATTGTAACAGAAGTCGTAGTCGAGTGAAACAAAATCCTTGTCTGCTCCTCTTAAACTGTATCTGATATTCCTGTACTGCATATCGGCAAAAGCAACCAGCCCTCCTGCTATTCCGGACTCAACTTTTGCAAAAGCAGTAAAATCTCCTTTATAACCGGAATTCAGATACCATCTGAAATTATCCTGCAAGTCATTGTTGTACATTGCCCAGATTATGTTGCCAAAATGATCTCCGTCGTAATATGAGTAAGAGATCCCTCCGGTTGTCTTGATTTTACCGGACGAATACTGAATATTTGAAGCAGCGGCGAAATAGTTATTATCCAGAGCCTGCCTGAGTATCATGTCGGATTTTTTATAAACAGTACCATCAATTGTCTGGTTTGGAAGGCCATATGAAGAGAACTTCCTCTCCATTTTGTAATTTTCATAGTATCCTCCACCTTTTGTATAGTGAAGGGTTGTGCTCCAAATGAGACCGGTTTCAGAAATATGAGTAAAATGGCCCTGAATATGGTGTTGAGAATAGTTGTCGGTTTCGTTGTCGTAATAGTGAACATTTCCGGCTTTGTCGTAGTACATGCCGGCAGGATTAAATCGCCTGTCTGTTGCCATCTGCTCTCTGGAGATACCTTCCCATGTAATTCCGGTAATTTGACTGCCAAAAATGTAATTAAGCCTTATGGAGGTATTTCCCTTGAGCCAGCCCATCGTAGCGAAAAGAGAATGAAGATTGCCTTTTGCATTTCGGATATACCCTTCACCGGTACTGTGAGAATATCGCACATCGAAAGAGAGGCCGCTTTTCATGAGCCCCGAACCGGCTCCTACAGTCGACAGAAAACTTTTGTAGCTTCCTATCCCAAGTTCTGCAACTCCATAGGGTTCAGGACTGCTATACAGAGTTTTAATATTGAGGCTGGCGCCAAAAGCGCCTGCTCCGTTGGACGAAGTGCCTACGCCTCTCTGAAGTTGTATATCCTGAATATAGTTAGTAAATGAGGGAATGTTGACCCAAAACACCTCCTGAGATTCGGCATCATTAAGAGCTATGCCGTTTATGGTAACATTAATTCTTGAGCCATCGCTTCCTCTGACTCTCATAGATGAGTAACCAAGTCCGTTCCCGCCCTCGGTTGATGTAACCACAGAAGGCAATAGTGAAAGAGACATGGGGAGGGAACTTGTTGGAGATAGGTTTTTAATTTCTCCGGGCCCCATTTCCGAACGACTTACTGGTGTGTTTTTACCTGCACGGTAGGCCTCAACAACAACACTGTCCAGCTTGAATAATTCTGATTTTTCTTTTTGCCCCGTGTTTTGGGCAAGGGATAAAAAAGGTAAAATAAAAACCCCGCAAAATAAAGTTAATTTTTTCATAATTAATTATTTTATTAGCAGGGGGATAAAGAGAATAAGAACTCGCTTTCCCTTCGCTGGCATTATCCAG
>DOSU01000098.1:9322-9588 GCA_003513895.1 Rikenellaceae bacterium | reverse complement strand
GCTGGCATTATCCAGATCAGGTGAAAAGGGTATAATCTCAGCCAATTGGCACCCCCAAGCATTTTTTAGATGCACTGCAAATATATAAAAATTATCTTATTGATGTAATTATTCTAACTTTGCGACCTCGGTGGATCGCTCTATCGCTCCTCTTTAAACGGAGGGGAGGAAAGTCCGGACAGGGCAGAGCAAGACTCTGTGGAAATCACAGCTGGGGGTAACCTTAGGTAAATCGTAACAGAAAAAAACCGCCTCTAAACAAGGTA
>DOSU01000098.1:2657-9254 GCA_003513895.1 Rikenellaceae bacterium | reverse complement strand
CCGCCTCTAAACAAGGTAAGGGTGAAAATGCGGGGTAAGAGCCCACAATCGTACATAGCAATATGTACGGGGTACGAACAGTCTCCTGCAAGGCCAAGTATACCGGCAGCCAAGGGCTGCTCGCTCGTTGCCGGGGGGTAGGCTGCAACAGATAAATGATAGGGACCTCTTTGAGGTACAGAATCCGGCTTACAGATCCACCGTTTTTTTTCTTTTAGAACAGTTTGGGATGATCTTCGTCAAATTGTTTGAGAATTGCAGAAATGATTGCTTCCCGGCAAAACTTTGCCTGCGATTTGACTTTGTATTTTTTGCAGTACAACTGAACAGCTTCCATCTCCTTATCATTAAAAAGAATGGTTTTTCTGTGATTTCGAATTGCCTTTATTTTTACGATATCCTTCACTTATTTCTCAAATAGGATTTCAATTCTTCGAGTCCGGTAATTGGATAGCGCTTTTGGGCATAGTCCAGCCATTCTATTGCAAGATCGTATTTTTCAAGCATTTCGCATGCTATTGCAATGTTGTATGCTGCACAGGAAGCCTTTACTTTGTCTTGCGAGGTCGTTTCTGCCATCCAAATCGACATTGCATCTGTCCATTTGAAATCCATCGCCAGAGACATGGCTCTTCTCCACGAATAATCGTCATATGAGTATAAACATCTCTCTTCATTCACCCAATCGGGGAAAAAATTATTTATAATATCCTCTCCTGCAGGTACGGAAATTTTGTTCAATGCAGGAAAAAGACCTTTCATAAGTCGCTCCTCTCTTACATCTTCCTTCGATAAAATTTCCCAGTAAATTGTGTCATTTTGCGTAAGTGAAGTGATCAAATCGCCTGTGCTGCCATCATAAATATTTATCAGAAGAGATAGTGGAGCATATATATACGAAGTCGCAAAACCTGCCCTTATAGGTGTTTTGTCGGTTTTTAGTTTTTCGAATTTACCAACATTGAGGTTTTCCAGAAGAACAAGAACATCGGATTCCGAGGATTGAGAGAGAGATTCAATGAAACTTCTTTCCCTGATATCCGAAATTTCACTTTCGAAGTGATTGAAAACTGGAATGGCACCTGCATCTAATGCAAGATGTTTTTCGAGGCTTGCTGCCATTCCTTTTGCAAAATTTATCATTAAAACAGAGTCTTCCGCAGTACTTAATGTGTTTTCGTTAAGCTGTTCGGTAAGTGGAATTGCCGTAAAAACCGAAACACTCTTTTCTTTAAAATCGACAGGTAAGTTTGCAGGCATTTTTACTTCCACGTTGAAAAATTCCAGATAAGGACCGCATGAAGTGAGAAGTATAATTGATGCAAAAAGAGTTATTGAAATCTTTGATTTAAAATATTTCATAATCCCGTTTATAAATTTTCCCAGAATTTTTTCATGATTACTTCAAGATTTTCGGAAGTACAGGTTTCAACTTTCTCCTCTCCTGTTTCGCTACCCTTAACTTTAACCTTAACCTCCATTCTATATGGTTTTTCAAGGCTAAAGACAGTTCCTTTGTCTATGTTTAAAATGGCATTCTTTACACCCGCACGTATTTCGTCGCAAACAAACTCAGGAGACTTGCTCATTGCACAGGTTCTTCCAAATGCATACTTTGTTGTAACGGTTTCAATATTTCCAAAATTAATAACAGCCTCCCTGCAGGCAGCATCATCCCCGGCAAGGAATACAACCGGCACACCAAATTGTCCTGCGTAAAGTGCATTGAAAGCCGGCTCAAAAAGAGGTTTGTCATTTATCCTAAAGTCAAGAACATCTAAAGACATAGTATGAGAAAGTGTCCCTATCTCCTCTCCTGCCCTGGCATGGGCTCCTATGAACAAAAGGGCATCAAAAGTAGAGTCGATGCCAAGTACCATAGTGTGCGGAGTACCGGGAACCCTTCCCCTTGTGAGCATAGCTCTTTTATCAAGAAGCAGAGGATCAACATTGATATTGCCTGCATGGCCATCTCTTACAATGAATTCTGTTGCACCTGCTGCTGAAGCTCCTTCAATCGCAGCATTTACTTCATTTGTCAGAATTTTACAGTTTCTCTCGAAATGGGCATGTCCTGGATAAATTTCATCAAAATTAACAACTGAGGCAATGCCTTCGAAGTCTACCTGGATCATGATTTTAAGGCCGGTTTTCCCTTTCTTCATAACTTATATATTAAATTTTCTACATTTTCATCCCGCCACAAACAGAAATTACCTGCCCTGTAACATAAGATGAGAGGTCGGAAGCCAGAAATGTACAAGCATTGGCAACATCTTCGGGAGTTCCCCCCCTTCTGAGCGGAATCTGCTCTGCCCACTGTTTTTTTACATCTTCCGGCAGCTTGTCTGTCATCTCGGTAAGAATAAAGCCGGGAGCTACTGCATTTGCCCTTACTCCTCTTGATCCCAGTTCCTGAGCAATTGATTTTGTGAGACCAATCATACCCGCCTTTGATGCAGAGTAGTTTGCCTGACCGGCATTTCCGCTCACTCCTACAACTGAACTCATGTTGATTATGCAGCCAGCTTTCTGGCGCATCATTACAGGTGTAACAGCGTGAACAAAATTGAATGCCGATTTGAGATTTACATTTATTACTGCATCCCACTGCTGTTCGCTCATTCTCATCATCAGTCCGTCTTTTGTAATTCCTGCATTGTTTACAAGAATATCAATCCTTCCAAACTCTTTTACAACCTGCTCAACAACACTGTGCGACTCCTCAAATGAGGCTGCGTTTGAAGCAATTGCCAGAACTTTAACGCCTAAAGCTTCCAACTCTTTTTTGGTATTCAGGGCGTTATCTTCAATTGCCAGGTCGGTGAAAGCAATATTGGCACCTTCTGATGCATATTTTATTGCAATTGCCTTACCAATACCTCTTGCTGCTCCTGTAATTAGGGCTATCTTTCCTTCAAGTAATTTCATAATAAGAAAAAATTAAGTTAAACATCTAAAATTTTGCCGACAAGATCATACTCATCGCACCTTTCAATCTCTACATTTACAAATGTACCAATAATATTATTAGTTATGAATCCTTCCGGTACAGATTCAATCCCTATAAGTATCTCTCCATCTACCTCCGGACTCTCTTTGCGACTTCTTGCAACAATTACGCCATCGTCGGCAGAATCGATTATGACTTGTTCTCTGGTTCCCACTCTTGAATTATTGTATTCAAGTGAAATTCCGGACTGCAATTCCATAAGTTCATTATATCGCTCCTCTTTTACAGAGTTTCTTAAAGTATCCTTGAGATTGTCTGCTCCCCATGTTCCCTCTTCCTCGGAATATGTAAATGCTCCAAGCCTTTCGAACTTTGCCTCTTTTACAAATTCCAGCAATTCTTTGAATGCTTTTTTATCTTCACCCGGATGACCTATAATCATTGTTGTCCTAAGAACGATGCCAGGAACCTTTTCCCTGAATTTCCGAACCAGTTCCCTTGTTTCTGCTCCGTTTACCGATCGTCGCATGTTTGAAAGAACTTTGTCATTTATGTGTTGCAGCGGAATATCGAGGTAGTTGCAAATTTTGGGGTTTCCTGCCATTACCTCCAGAACAGAATCCGGAAATGCTGCAGGATAAGAATAGTGAACCCTTAACCACTCAATGCCATCCACTTTTGCTATACTTTCCATAAGGTTGGCCAGTCTTCTCTCTTTGTAGAGGTCGACTCCGTAATAAGTTGTATCCTGTGCAACGAGAATAAGCTCTTTTACGCCTATACCTGCAAGATATTTTGCTTCTTCAAGAAGTGCCTCTTCAGGTACAGACTTGTGTTGTCCGCGTATAAGCGGGATTGAACAATAAGAGCAGACTCTGTCGCAACCTTCGGATATCTTTAGAAAAGCATAATGTTTGGGAGTTGTGAGGAATCTCTGATTGTCCAAAGATGTAATCCACTTGTTGCCAATTGCTTTCAAAACAGATTCTGAATCAAATGCTCCGTAGAAGCCATCAACTTCCGGAATCGTATTTTTCAATTCACTGGCATACCTTTGGGACAGGCACCCAAAAACAAGTATCTTTTTAATATAACCTTTGTTCTTGGCAACCACTGCAGAAAATATTGTCTCAATAGACTCTTTCTTTGCATCTTTTATAAAACCGCAAGTGTTAATTATTACAGTATCTACATTTGCAGTTGCCAGGTTTTCTCCTTCAGGAGAAATTGTGATTCCGGTTTCAAAAATCTGACGGAGCAGATGCTCTGAGTCCACTCTGTTTTTTGAACATCCAAGAGTTATAAGTTGTATTTTATTTGCCATTACTCTATAACTTCCCCGCTCTCCTCTTCCTTCTTTTCAAAATCAAGAGAAGCAAACTCTTTAAGAGTATTATACCACTCTGCAATTTTTTTCATATGGGAAGCGTAAAACCTGCCTCTGTCATAATCGGGAAGAACGTTTGCAAAGAATTTTTTAAGTTCCTCCGGAGATGATTTTGCCGACGGAGCCGGTTCTTCTCCAAGTTTTTCCTTCATCTTCTCAAACATTGTTTCGAGTGAAACTTCACCCTCATCGGTAAAAACAGATATATCTGAAAGTGACGAAATTCTCATATTCATTCCGCACACTGTTCTCTTTTTTGTTGCAAGCGATTCTACTACGACCCCGGCATTTGCCTGAGCAAGGTAGCTGAACAGACCCGGCTGGCCTGCAATTGACATAATTTTTTGTAAATTGGTTTTCATTATTAATTATCTAATATTAAACAATTCCTCTCTCTTTTTTGATTTTTTCGTATGCATGGGAAACACTCTTGAATTTATCTTCGGCAGCCTTCTGGACATCGGATCCCAATTGAGAAACTTTATCCGGGTGATGCTTCAGTGCCATTCTTTTGTATGCTTTTTTTATCTCCTCGTTTGTTGCATTTTTTTCAACTTCCAGTACCTGGTATGCTGCATCAATTCCCTTGTCGAACATCGCAAAAATTGACTCACTGTCCTGAAATGGAATGTGGAGTGCAGCCGCAATTCTCCTTAACACAACAAGTTCGTCTGAACTTACCATACCGTCGGATTGTGCAATCCCTGTTAAAAAGTGTAATAGTTGAAGTCTTGTGGCAGAGTTCACATTGCCTTTGACCTGGGCGCATACGGCATCTATGTCAATTTCCTGTTTTAGGATATCTCTAAGTAATATAGAATATTCATTTGCTGCATCAACACCAAAGTTTTCTAAAATAAATCGCCTGACATAGTCAAGTTCGCTCTTCATAACTCTTTTATCTGCCTTCATTACAGCAGATGAAAGAACCAACAGAGATACCAGAAAACTGTTTCTTTGTTCAAGCGGTGAATATCCCACTAACATACCTGAATTTTGTTTTCCTTCTAAAACAGATGCTACTGCAAAACCAATAATACCGCCAATCGGACCCCCCAGTGCCCATCCTAAAGCACCTGTGATCCACTTCCCATATCCCATATTTTAATGTATTTTTATTCCGATAGTTTCAAATATTTTTAAAATCTGAGGCATAATAGCCCTTTTCCCATCGGCAAAGATAACAAAATCCGACATTTTAATTCTATCCTCATCCGACCATTGTTTTGCAATTCTCTCTCTTACAAGGTCTTCCCCTATTGAATCTCTTTTAGTTACACGAGAAATTCGAACGCTCTCAGGAGCTACCACAACAATAACTTTATCTGCAATATCGTGAAATTGAGGAGTTTCTAAAAAAATTGCCGATTCGAATAAAATGGTTTTAAAACCCTCAGATTTTCTTGCATCCCTCCATAACAGGAAATCGGACATAACCCGGGGATGCACAATTTTGTTGACTTTCCTGAGAATTACTTTGTTTTTGAAAATTTTTGAGGCCATAACCTCTTTTTGCAACTCACCATTTACTATAATCTCCGGTCCCAATAATTTCACCAGATTGTCAAGCAATGCGGCATCTGTTTTATATAGTGCCTTAGCCCGGACATCTGCAATATAAGCAGGTAATCCGAATGACTCCATGAGCCTTACCACATAAGACTTTCCGCTTCCAATCCCACCGGTTATTGCAAGACAAATCATATCTTACTGTTTAATTGTATCTTTTGATACTATTTTTGCTTCAACAAATGGAGGCTCAAATCTATAATTCAGAAACCAACCGGGGACTGTTGCAAGTTGCGGTTTTACAACTCTGTTTACAGAACTTTCAATCTCGATGCAATCTACAAAAGCTGAAAGTTTTTCTGAATCTTCCGGTTTAGACGACCCAAATCTCTCTCTGTAAATAAGTGTAACCTCTTCCGGAGAAGTCCCTACCAGTTTATCCGGATTTGAGTTTATAACAGAAATCCTGAGCTTTACGCTCTTCTCTACATATCTAACCACATCTAGGGAATAGTGTACCTCGTCCTGAGAAAATCTGACCCCCGGAACAGGTTCCAGACTAATGACTCCCTGAATGCCGGTCGATAGATTGTCAAGTTTGATTTGTTTTGTATAAATTGAATCTATTGAACTGAGGAGCGACAAATCTCCATAAACAGAAATTGAAACAGGATTTAGTTTCAAACTCGTTTCGGCCATATACTGATC
Organism: Rikenellaceae bacterium; assembly: GCA_003513895.1. Classification (GTDB taxonomy): domain Bacteria; phylum Bacteroidota; class Bacteroidia; order Bacteroidales; family UBA932; genus Bact-08. Next base: position 2,697 of record DOSU01000098.1, on the reverse strand, counting down.
GCCAAACGAGAACTTAAATTTTGCAGAAACAGGCAGTATT
>DOSU01000098.1:0-2586 GCA_003513895.1 Rikenellaceae bacterium | reverse complement strand
GCAGAAACAGGCAGTATTCTGTTTGTTTGAGCCGGGAAATCAAAATTAAGCGTATCTGCAGCCAGCGATTCAATTTCTACAGTTCCTCCCAAATATTGAGAGAGTTTTTCTCTTATATCTGTGGAAATGAGAAAAAACCCATCTTTGCCTGCCTTGTCTTTTTTTAAATACTTTTTCTCCAAATCAAGCCTAATAACATTGTCCTTCCCATTGTACCTGTGCTGGAGGATATAGAAGCCGCTGGATTTACCTCTAAAAACAAGGGTTTCCTTTGAAATTGCTTCAGATGCCCTTCCGGAAATATCCGTTGTTACGGCTATTTTATAATGAAGATATATCGAATAATCTTCGGATAATTTTTGCACCGACCATAAGATAAAAGCAAGAAAGAGACAGAACAAAAATAGTAATAGTTGCCTGCCCCTTTCATACGAGATAGAAAATCTCCTGAGCTTTATCATAAAGCCGGATTATTTTGGTTGAATATCTGTAATATCTTTTACGATAGAAGATTTGTCAACCTTGATTTTTACATTAGAGTCAATTTCAATAAAAACATAGTTGTCGGAAATTTCGACAACCTTTCCGTAGATACCGCCTGCCGTAATAACTTTATCTCCTTTTGCAAGGGAGCTGCGAAACTTTACAAGTTCCTTCTGTTTCTTCTGTTGCGGACGTATCATAAAGAAATACATCACAACAAAGATAAGACCCATCATCACCAGGAAACTCCAGTTGCCTGTGCCTGCTCCTGCAGGCTGTTGTAAAAATACAAGAAAATTCATTTTAAAATGTTTTAATAGTTAATACAAAATTAATTATTCCTTTGAGCCTACCAAACCTCGTCCCTTTTTCTCAATTTTTCCCTCTGCCATAAGTCCTGCAATAATCTTGTCAAGAATACCATTGACAAAGACTTTGCTGTTTGGAGTGCTGTAAAATTTTGAGAGTTCTACATATTCGTTTATTGTAACCTTCACAGGAATGTCATGAAATGCAATAGCTTCGGATATTCCAAGTACAATAAGTGCAGTATCAGTTGCTGCAAGTCGCTCAGGATCCCAGTTGTGGATATAGCCCCTCATAATTTCCACATACTTGTCGTAATTGATTAGAGAAGTCTCCAGTAATTTTACTGCATACTCCCTGTCGTCGTCCTTGAGGAAAATGTCCGGATGAGTAAATTTTGATTTAACCTTAAGGTAGCCCAGTTTTTTTGTAATTACATTGATCACATACTCCATATCATCAATCCAGTAAAGAGAAATGTCTTCCAGAATAGCGCCGAGTTCGTCGTTTTCGTCAAGCTCTTCCTCAAAGAAGCGGATTAATATATTAAGATCCCCTTCAAATGAACTTTCCGGAGCCGACATGTAATCTATGAAATAATCCTGAGAACAGAGTGAGTTGTATAATTTCTTAACCAAAGGCATGTAATCGTTCCAGTTAAGACCCTTTTTTTCGCAATACTTTAAAAAAACATCATCGGAATCAAGTTTTTCTATGATACGATTTTCTATGAATCTTCTGTTAGGCAGTGCCTCTTCCGGTGTTGGCTGGTATTTTTTTAGTCCCAGCTCAATCTTTGATTCTGCTACTTTTTTCATTGCCAAAGGCAACGATAAAAGCAGAAAATAGAGATCCAGTGTCTTTTCGCAACTGTTCATCAAATCTCCAATCGCCCCGGAGAGAGAATCCGAGCCTGAATTTATTCTTCCGAAAAGGACTTTAAATACCTTGACTCTGATTAATCTTCTGTTTATCATAAAATATGTAAATAATCGAATTTTTACAAAGATAGGTTTTTGTGCACAAAAATAATTTTATCTTTGTAAGGGAAATTTAAAATAAACAAAAATGTACTTCGAAGATTTTGACACGACAGACCAACAGGAGCGAAACGGAGATGATGTATTTTCGAAACCAATCAGAGCAGGTAAGCGCACCTATTTTTTTGATGTTAAGGCAACTAAAAACAATGACTACTACCTGACAATCACCGAAAGCAAGAGAAGACTGGATCGTGACGGAAGGTTCGTATACGATAAACACAAGATATTCTTGTACAAGGAAGATTTCGAGAAATTTTCTCTGGGACTGGAAGAAATCATAAAATACATTAAAGAAAACGCTCCGCAAACCGGTGAAAAAACATTTAAAGAAAATGTTCCACCATCTTTTTCCGATGTAAGTTTCGATGAATTGTAGTTAATTCAATATATATTTCAGAAAATCTGCCTCAAAAGGGCAGATTTTTTTTGTTTCTACATTCCTCTAATAATTTACGTCTCTTAATGATTAACATTTCATAATGATTTACATCTCTTTTTCTTATTGTTGTTTGGTTGGCTAAATGGGCTATGCACCACATTTACCTGCTAAAGCTCGCTCCGCTGAAAAACAGATGCGGAAACCGGATTATGCCGGTTCCAATTAGCTGCCGGTTTCCGCTAGCTGTTTTTCTATACGCTCCGCTCACTAAGCAGGTGCCAAATGCTCCTTGCAATGCCCATTTATCCAACCACACAATCAATTAATTATGAGATAGATTCAACCAATTTTGTACTAATTTTATGATATAGAAAA
>DOSU01000145.1:18145-18633 GCA_003513895.1 Rikenellaceae bacterium | reverse complement strand
ACCATGGCGTTCGGCAGGTATGCCGGTTGTAAAGGATCTCGTTGTAGACAGGGGAGCGCTGGACAAAATCCTCCAGGCAGGAGGTTATGTGTCTATGAATACAGGCGGAGTTCCCGATGCCAATGCTATTCCTGTTTCAAGAGATTTTGCCGAAGAGAGCATGGATGCAGCTGCCTGTGTTGGTTGCGGCGCTTGCATCGTTACCTGCAAAAACGGATCGGCAATGCTTTTTGTTGCTGCAAGAGTGAGCTCGCTTGCTCTGCTGCCTCAGGGAAAAATTGAAGGAGCAAGGAGAGCAAAGGCAATGGTTGCAAAGATGGACGAGCTTGGTTTTGGAGCATGTACAAACACAAGAGCATGCGAAATGGAGTGTCCTAAAAACATCTCCGTAGCACATATAGCAAGGCTAAACAGAGAATATTTGTTTGCAAAATTAAAAGACTAATTATTGATTTATAAGACTGATTGATAATATATAACAACAGAGC
>DOSU01000145.1:14625-18046 GCA_003513895.1 Rikenellaceae bacterium | reverse complement strand
GGGCCGGTTTACCGGCCTCTCTGTTTTGTTGTGGGTTATAATCCTTCTTGTGATTATTGTCCTACTGTGTAATGGATTTCTTATACAAGCCTATGGCTTCAAATTTATCAATAAGTTGTATAAACACAGATTCCGGAGGATCGTTTTCTGTAAGTATAGAAAACAATATATCCATCAGGAATGCTTTTGTGTAATATAGTTCCAGATAGGTATTATCACTGGCTCCGTTTATTCCTTCGGGGAAGAACTCGTTTTTGACAATAAAATAAAAATCGGTCTGTGTATAAGTGCCGGAAACCTGGCCGATTGATACGTAGTTGAAAGTTGCCAATCCGCTTGTGCCAAATGTAATAGTTTGAGGATCAAACAGCATCTTGCGCATCTTTTCTTTGTTGTCTCTGAGAAATTGAAGGGCAACGGGGTTCTCGTCGGCATATACCTGGTTGTATACAATACCAAGAACGGTGCCAACTGTGTCAATTTTCCAGGAACCGGTAAGTACGATAGGTTCAGCTTCTTTGTTACAGCTTGAAAGAGATAGTGAAAGGACTGCTAAAGCCACAACAGTAAAAAATCTGTTCAGTTTCATATAAATACTTTTAAAATAAATAATAAGTGTGGAATAGGCATTAGCGCCACAAAAGTATAAAAAATCGCCAATAATCTATTAAATTTGTAAAAATTTTGAATATGGAGTATTTTGCAACCTGCAACGAAATCCCGGTATATATATCGGACACCCAGAAAGGGGAGAAGTGTATCATACTGCTGCACGGTTATCTGGAAACGTTGTATGTATGGAGCGATTTTGTAAAACAGCTGCTTCCGCACATGAGAGTTATATCAATTGATTTGCCGGGTCACGGACTCACGGGTTCGGCAAAAGAGATAAACACAATTGAGTTTTGTGCCGACGTTGTTAAAACGGTTCTTGATAAGTGTGGCGTTAAAGAGAGCTTCATCCTGGGGCATTCAATGGGAGGCTATATTGCTATTGAGGCAGTTAAGAGGTATCCCGAAGTTTTTTGCGGGCTCATTCTTATGCACTCAGGACCAACTGCAGACACTCCTGAAAAGAAATTAGACAGAGACAGAGAGATAGCGCTCATAAGGCAGGCAAAGTTGTCTTCCATAGCCAAAATGGGAATTCCAAAAATGTTTGCTCCTAAAAATCTTCGTTCTATGGACGAAAAGATTTTTGAAATTATTGAACTGACAGAAACTCACGATCCGGAAGGTATAGTCGCATCTGTTGAAGGTCTGAAGGCAAGAGAAGACAACCTTGAGTTTTTAAAATCATACAAAAAACCACTTTTGATGTTCTTCGGAACGGAAGATTATCATATACCACTGGAAAAGGCGGAGCTACTAGCCCTGATGCTTCCGCAGGCAAAGACGCTGTTTTTAGCCAATTCGGGACATAATGGTTTTCTTGAAGAGCCAATGGTGGTCGGAGAGGCTGTAATGGCTTTTGTGGGGGTTTAAAGATGTTTAATGCCATTAATATATTACTATTCATGAAGAATTTTCTTATTTCGGCAATTTTGTTGTCTATTATTACAACAACCGCATACTCACAGAATACGCTAAGAGACTTTGGCATTAAAATAGGGGTGATGAAAACCGGAAAATTCAATGCAATAACAGATGTTCCGGGCGTTAAGGTTGGACATAAAACTATTATTGAAGGGGACAACATCAGAACTGGCGTAACAGCAATTATCCCGCATGATGGAAATTTGTTCAGGAAGAAGGTCCCTGCAGCTATTTTTATTGGAAACGGGTTTGGTAAACTGGCAGGATTTACTCAGGTAAAAGAGCTGGGTAATATTGAAACGCCTGTAATTCTTACAAATACGATGAGTGTGGCAGCTGCGCTTGATGCGTTGATAACCTACACTCTGGCTCAAAAGGGAAACGAGACAATTGGTTCTGTAAATGGCATTGTTGGTGAAACCAATGACGGCGGTCTCAATGATATAAGAGCAAGAGTTGTTAAGCCGGAGGATGTGCTTGAAGCCATAAACAGCGCAAAATCCGGAATAGTAGAGCAGGGCGGGATAGGAGCCGGAACAGGAACCATTTGCTTTGGTTTTAAGGGAGGAATAGGAACTTCTTCAAGAGTTCTCCCAAAATCTTTAGGTGGATATACTGTGGGCGTACTTGTGCAAACAAACTACGGGGGGATTCTTGAAGTTGCCGGTGTTCCTGCAGGACAAATGCTAAGCAACTACAGCTATAGAAACAACATTATGCAGGACGTCGACGGTTCATGTATGATTGTAGTAATAACAGACGCTCCTCTCACATCAAGAAACCTTGAAAGGGTTGCAAAAAGAGCATTTATGGGGCTTGCAAAGAGCGGGGGAATTGCTTCAAACGGAAGCGGCGATTATATAATTGCGATTTCAGTTGCAAAGGAGAATATTTTAGATGAATCGACTCCCTTTTATGAACCGAAAGAACTTCAGAATGATGCGGTATCTCCTGTTTTCATGGCGACCATTGAAGCTACCGAAGAGGCTCTGATAAACTCTCTTGTTGCAGCAAAAACAATGAAGGGCTATAAAGGCAAAGTTGTAGAAGAACTACCAAAGGAAATTATCAAAAGGATAGCGACCAGCGTGAATTTCGGCAACCATTCTGTAAAGATCATTCCTTAATTTGTCTATCTGAACTTTCTCCCTTGCGCTGATAAATATGCAGGGTGCATTCTCTTTGCCCATCCATGAGTTCTGCAATTCCGAAATTGTATAGTTTTCTTTCTTTTTGGGCCCAAGGTCAAACTCGTCCTGAGGTGTGTAATGATATGCATCAATCTTGTTAAACACAAGAAATACCGGCTTATTCTTTGCTCCTATTTCGTTTAGAGTTTCACGCACAACATTTATCTGCTCTTCAAAATTTGGATGAGAGATGTCTACAACATGCATGAGAATGTCTGACTCTCTAACCTCGTCCAGTGTGCTTTTAAATGATTCAACGAGCTGATGAGGCAGTTTACGGATGAATCCTACAGTGTCGCTTAGCAGAAACGGGACATTTTCGATAACAACCTTTCTTACAGTTGTATCGAGCGTTGCAAAGAGTTTGTTTTCGGCAAAAACATCACTTTTGGCAAGAAGATTCATTAATGTGCTTTTGCCAACATTTGTGTAACCAACAAGTGATATTCGTACGAGGCTTCCCCTGTTTCCCCGTTGAGATGCCATTTGTTTGTCTATCTTCTTGAGCTGAACTTTAAGGCGGCTTATTTTGTCAAGAATAATACGACGGTCGGTTTCTATCTGGCTCTCTCCCGGCCCCCTCATGCCAATTCCTCCTCTCTGCCGCTCCAGGTGTGTCCACATTCCTGTGAGTCTTGGGAGTAAGTACTGATATTGAGCAAGTTCTACCTGTGTTTTTGCATAAGCGGTTTTAG
>DOSU01000145.1:0-14553 GCA_003513895.1 Rikenellaceae bacterium | reverse complement strand
GTTTTTGCATAAGCGGTTTTAGCTCTTTTCGCGAATATATCAAGAATAAGGTTTGTTCTGTCAAGGATTCTGCACTCCAGTTCCCGCTCAATGTTTCTCATCTGGGAGGGGGTGAGTTCGTCGTCAAATATAACCAGGCTTATGTCCTGCTCTTTAACGTATGTCTTGATTTCTTCAAGTTTTCCCGAGCCTATGTATGTTTTGGGATTAGGCTTGTCCACTTTTTGGACGAATCGCTTATCTTTGACTGCGCCTGCTGTTTCGGCAAGAAATTCAAGTTCGTCCAGATATTCAAGAATTTTTTGTTCGTCATCGTTTTGTTTAACAACACCAACAAAAACTGCTTTTTCTACTATATTCTCCCTTTCGGCCATATGTCTTTAGTAAAGAAAAGGCTGCTTCTTGTGAGGCAGCCTTAATCCATATTTATTAAAATTAATTATCTCAATTGGAATATAACCGGGAATGTGTAACGAACCTTTACTGGTTTGTTTCTTTGTCTTCCGGGTTTCCATTTTGGCGAAGAAGCAACAACGCGGGCAGCCTCTCTGTCCAGCGAAGCATCAACTCCCCTTACAACCTTAACGTCACTTACGCTGCCGTCTGTACCAACAAGGAACTGAAGAATAACACGTCCCTGAACACTGTTTTCTTTAGCTATTTCGGGATAAACGAGTTTGCTTGCAACCCATTTGGTAAATGTGTTTTCGTCCCCACCCTGGAATGTCGGTTTTTCTTCAACAATTGTGAATGGGATCTCTTCTTCTTCAATCACTTCTTCAACAGCTCCCTTAACATAATCTTTAATATCAACGCCAAGTTTTTTGTCGTCTTCTGTGTTGATGATCAGGTCATTTTTAATGTTCATGTCGTCATCAACAATTTCTATAACGTCCGAAACTGTAGGAATTTTTGGCATTTCAGCTGGAGGAGGAGGTGTGTCGTTTGTAATAGGAATCAACTCCTCTTCAATAACAACTGCATTGTCATTTCCAAGTGTTGATCTTGTCTTGTCATAGGTTTTCCATTCGAAAGCCAGTAATACAACAAGAAGTGCTACAACCAAACCTACTTCGGTAAATAGTAATTTCTTGTTTTCTAGATTTGCTTTAGGCGTTTTCTTTATTTCCATGTCTTTGTTTTGTATACAAATGGTTATCGAATCGTAAAATTAGAAAGAAATAATTATTTGACAAAAGTAATTGTGGATAAACTTTTACAAAAAACTATCAAATACAAGATAATGAGGAAGATAAAATTTTATATGGTTGTTAAAAACTTTTTTGTGGAGCATATCGGAGTCGAACCGATGACCTCTTGCATGCCATGCAAGCGCTCTAGCCAACTGAGCTAATACCCCCTACATTTTGCAATGTAGCAAAATTTATACCAGATTCAAGTCTTTCAATACTTGATTTGTCGATCTTACAGAATCGGCACTTTTCTGAAATTCAGCTTTTTCTTCGGCGTTAAGGTTTAGTTCAACAATTCTTTCCCAGCCTTTCCTGCCAACAACAACCGGAACTCCAAGACAAATATCTTCCTGTCCGAATTCTCCCTCAAGCATAACGCTGCATGGATAAATTTTCTTTTCGTCCAGCACAATTGATCTTACAAGTGCTGCAACAGCAGCGCCCGGAGCGTACCATGCAGAGGTGCCCAGGTGTTTTGTAAGTGTAGCACCACCAACCATTGTATCTTTTGCAACCTGGCTAAGTATCTCTTTTGATAGAAGTTCGTTCACCGGTATGCCTCTTAAATTCGCAAATCTTGTAAGAGGAATCATTGTAGTATCTCCGTGACCGCCAATTACCATTCCCGCTACGTCGCTTGCTGGCGATTTTAATGCTTTCCGAAGATAAAATACAAATCGGCTGCTGTCTAGTATACCGCCCATTCCAACAACTTTGTTTCTCGAAAGCTTTGTTCTCTTAAGCGTAAGATATGTCATAGTATCCATAGGATTGGAAACGATCACAAATACTGCATTTGGAGAGTATTTAAGTGAGTTTTCTATTACGTCGTTTACAATTGCTGCGTTTGTTCCAATAAGCTCCTCTCTTGTCATCCCTGGTTTTCTTGGAAGTCCGGATGTTACAACTATAACCTTTGATTTTGCAGTTGCCTCATAGTTGTTTGTAACACCGGTAATTGTGGTGTCGAATCTAAGCAATTTTGCAGTTTGCATCATATCAATTGCTTTCCCTTCTGCAATACCGGGTTTGATGTCCAGCAGAACGATTTCACCTGCGAATTGCATCATATTCATTGCATTAACACAAGTAGCGCCAACGTTGCCTGCACCAATAACACTTACCTTTGACATAATTAATAAATTTTAAGTTTATATATTTTTGTAGTTTTGCAACTAAATTAACTTTTATGAATGGAGTAGAAGAATTCCGCACATATCGTGCCAAAATGAACAAAGAGATTCTAGATTCCGACAATCTTTTTTTTAAAAGATTTTACAATCTGGATACCAAATGCTACGAGAATGGAGCCTTGCCTTCTCAGACCAAAGAAATGCTTGGTTTGGCCACATCAATGGTTTTAAGATGCGACGATTGTGTAAAATATCATCTGGAAAAATGTTTTGAATTAGGAGTAACCAGGGACCAACTTTTTGAGATTATGTCTGTTTCTAACCTTGTTGGCGGTTCAATTGTTATTCCTCACACAAGAAAAGCAGTTGAATACTGGGACTTGCTCGAAGAAGAAAAAAGAAATGGTTAGATATTTCAATCAGGATACAGGTTTTTCTTTAAAAAATCGCAGGATTAATTCCGGGTGGATTAAAAAGGTCATTGCCGAAGAATCCAAATCACGGGATATTACTCCCGGAGATATAAATATTATTTTTTGCTCGGATCCTTTTATTCTGGAGTTGAATAATAAGTACCTAAAACACAATTATTACACAGACATTATCACATTTGACAATTCCGAAGATAAAATAATTTCCGGCGATTTGTATATTAGTATAGATACAGTTAAAAGTAACGCAATAGAGTATTCGGCAACATTCGAAAATGAGCTGCACAGAGTTATTATTCATGGGATTTTGCATTTACTCGGATATAGCGACAATACAAAAAAGCAGTTGAATGTAATGAGGGAGATGGAGAATAAATGCTTAAATATGAGGAATATCGGATGACAGATAGCTATGATATTATTGTAATTGGAGCAGGACATGCCGGTTGTGAGGCTGCTCATGCAGCTGCACGTATGGGTTCAAAGGTCCTTCTCATTACAATGGACATGAACAAGATAGCTCAAATGTCTTGTAATCCGGCTATTGGTGGTATTGCTAAAGGTCAAATAGTTAGAGAGATAGATGCTTTGGGAGGTTGTACCGGAGTAGTTACAGATGCAAGTACTTTACAATTCAGAATGCTTAATCGCTCAAAAGGACCTGCAATGTGGAGTCCAAGGGCTCAATGCGACAGACAACACTTTTCTTTAAACTGGAGATATATTATTGAAAACACTCCCAACTTAAGTATCTGGCAGGATACAGCTATCTCTTTTATTTTTGAAAACAACATTATAACTGGTGTTAAAACGGAGCTGGGAGCTTCTTTTAAAGCAAAATCGGTAATACTTACTGCCGGTACTTTTTTGAATGGCAGATTGTATATTGGCCAGCAAACAACCGAAGGGGGACGAGTAGGAGAGCTCTCTTCGTACCATCTTTCGGAACAGCTTCTGAATTTTGGATTCTCTGTCGATAAAATGAAAACAGGAACACCTCCAAGAATCGACGCAAGGTCGATTGATCTTACGAAGCTTGAAAAACAGCCAGGGGATTCCGATCCCGAGAAATTTTCTTTTATGAACGTTCCTTCGCCAATTCAGGGAAGTGTTGAACAAATGTGCTGTTATATGGTACATACAAATCAAACTGTTCATGATATTTTAAAAGAAGGGTTCGAATTCTCTCCTTTGTTTTCAGGTAAAATTTCCGGTCGCGGGCCGAGATATTGCCCAAGTATCGAAGACAAGCTTAAAACTTTCTCAGATAAAACTTCTCACCAGCTTTTTCTGGAACCGGAAGGTTGGAATACAAATGAGTATTATCTCCAGGGATTTTCCTCATCACTCCCTTTAGATACACAATATGCGGCGTTAAGAGCTATCCCCGGATTTGAAAATATTGTAATATTCAGGCCAGCTTATGCTGTTGAGTATGATTATTTTCCACCAATTCAACTACATCACACGCTTGAGACTAAAATTGCACCGAATCTATATTTTGCAGGACAGATTAATGGTACAACAGGATACGAAGAGGCTGCTGCTCAGGGATTAATGGCTGGGATAAACGCACATTTAAAACTTAAGGGAAAAGACCCTTTAATATTAAAGAGGGACCAGGCATACATTGGAGTACTTATTGATGACCTTGTAACTAAAGGAGTAGACGAACCATACAGGATGTTTACTTCTCGTGCGGAGTACCGGATTTTACTAAGGCAGGACAATGCAGACAGGAGATTAACAGCAGCTGGTTACAAAGTAGGTCTTGCTTCTGAAGAGAGATTACGCCTTGCCACAAAAAAATATGAACTGGTAGACGATGTCGTTAATTTTCTAATGACAGCAACACTCTCTCCGGATGAGATAAACCCATATTTAATAGTGAAAAATTCAGCCCCTGTAGCACAAAAGAAAAAGATTTCCGACATTTTAAGCAGACCACAGATTGATTTGAATTCTTTGCTTAAAATTGTTCCACGAGGAACAATAGATGAATATGTTTTTGAAAAGGAAGAAATTAGCCGGTTTTCGCATCAATTACCGGAGCTATTAACCTGGGAAGCTAAAACAAAGGAAAACGAAGATAAGCAATTGCCTAACAACGAAATATCATCATTTGTCGACATCTTCACTACTCTGGATGCCGACCTTCTGTTACCCTATCAGAAAAATACCTATAATGCAGAAATTTCGGGAGTCAATATTATAAAAAAGGAGATTCTTGAATCCGCCGAAATTCTTGTAAAATACAAAGGATACATCGACAGGGAAAAGAGAATTGCAGACAAAATCCTTAAGTTGGAAGAGGTAAGGATTCCTGAAGGATTTGATTATTTGAATCTTAAATCGATATCGACAGAGTCACGGCAAAAGCTGCAGAAACACAAACCCAATACTATATCGCAGGCTTCAAGAATACCCGGAGTTTCCCCTGCAGACATCTCAATATTGCTTATATACTTTGGCAGATAGCTTTTATGCATTTATGTTCCTCGTGGAACAGAAGTCGTTACTCTAATGGTAACGATAAATGAAGCGTTTCTAAACAACCTGAGACATTACCTTTTAATTCCATAAAAAGAGCAGATTTTTCTTTTCCGGAATTAGTAATGTTTTCCATACCAAATCCAGGAAAATCTGCTTTAATGAAATACTCCTTACGGCCATTATTTCTCAAAATGGAGTAAATATCTTCGATGTCGTCCATTGAAGAGGCATTGGTTTCCAGGATTTTAAAAGTATTTCCGCTTAGGTCTGAATCGTCTGGATATCCTACAAAATATAGCTTTTTGAGATTGCCGCCGATTGTTATCTTTTCAAACACTAAAGAGACTCCGTTCCGGTATTGTGTCTCTTCCAGTATATATTTAACAATTGGCAGGGGCCACATAAAATGGGAAGAAGTCAATTCGTCTTCCCTGAGTTTGATTAACTCTGTAGCCGTCAATTTCTCTGCTTTTCCGTATTTGTTAGAGTTCCGGATCAAATAGTTTCTTTCGATTCCGGAAAAATCTTTTGAGAATGTACTTTTAAATAATTGATGGTCAAAGCCAAGCCTGGAGTATAGGCTAAAAAGATCCTCTGTCGCCGGTTTTACAAGGAAATAAGAGTGACCATTTTCTTTTAAGTGCCTGACTGCGATATTTATAAGAATACTGGAGTAAGATTTACCTCTGTGTTCCGGCAGTGTTCCCACTCCATAAAGATAGCCACCTGTTGTTTTACATTTATCCTTGATGAAATATGAAGGGAAGACAGAAATACAAGAATAAAAGCGTCCGTCTTCACCCCCAAGAATCCATGTGTTTGTATGAGGGAGGCAATGATTTAGATATAGCTCTATATAGTTCTCATCATCAGTGAAACAAGAGCGCCAGATCTCAGCTATATGTACCCTATCATTAATTGTTGCCTCTCTAATAACCATTTTTTATTCGATGTTATAAATATCGGCAATCAAATCGGCATATTTTGCTTTAATTTTGGCTCTCTTTAACTTTAAAGTCTGTGATAACATGTCGTTTAGAGGTGTCCATTCGTCGAGAACTAGTTTTGGTCGTTTGATCTGTTCGTGAAGAGCCAGACGGTTGTTGACACTTTCAATCTCTTTGTTTATCTTCTTAATGATCTCAGGTTTTGTTATAAGGTCATGATTGTTTGTGTATTGGATTTTATGCTTTGCCGCCCAATAGTTAAGTGAGGTTATGCTTGGAATTATAATTGCAGAAGCAAACTTTTGATTTTCACCAACAACCATACAATTCTCTATGTATGAAGACTCCTTTAAAAGGTTTTCAATTACCTGAGGTGCAACATATTTGCCTGCAGAAAGTTTGAAAATTTCCTTTTTTCTGTCTGTTATTTTAAGAAAAATCGTGTCTACCATAACTCCAATATCGCCAGTATGCAACCAGCCTTCGCTGTCAATTACCTCTTTGGTAAATTCCGGATCTTTATAATAACCAAGCATAATATGAGGCCCGCGGGAAAGAATTTCTCCATCTGCGGCAATTTTCATTTCGGTGCCTTCCATTGCTTTTCCAACAGTTCCGATTTTGATAATCATCTCTTTCGGGTTGTTAACGGCGATTACAGGCGATGCCTCAGTCATGCCGTAACCTTCAAAAACATACATCTTCGCGGCTGTAAACAATCTTATGATTTTCGCCTGAATGGCAGATCCTCCGGAAACTACAAGCATCTCTTTTCCGCCCAGTTTCTCCCGCCATTTGCTATAAACAAGTTTGTCTGCAATAGAATACTGCAGCTTGTAAAGAGGGTTGTTTTTTGTGTAATCAAATTTGCAGGCAATTGAAAATGCCCAGTTGTATATTATTTTCTTTACTCCGCTTAAATCTTTGCCGGCGCTTTCAAACTTCGAGAACATCATTTCCAGCACACGCGGTACTGCACAAAAGCCGTCTGCTTTACAATCGGCAAGGTCTGCAGCAATTGTGGAGAGATTTTCGGCATAGTAAGTGCTTATCCCCAGGTATTGATAGTCATAATTCATGCATCGTTCATATATATGGCATAAAGGCAGGAAACTTAGCATTTTATGCCTGTGGTCCCTGATCTGCTGAACGGCAGTTCCAATAAACTCGAAGACAAGGTTTTTGTGTGTGAGCATAACACCCTTTGGAGTGCCGGTTGTACCGGATGTATAAATGATTGTAGCTACATCACCATCACTAATCTCTGCTTTGTTTTTCTTAATAACAGCTTCAAATTTTGCTGCATTATCATCTCCTAATTTATATATATCATCAATTGATTCATATCCTTCAACAGGGTCTAGTGTGTACACTTTTATGGGATGATCTGCTTTTTCTATAAAAGGGATCAGTTTTTTTACAAGAACATCGTTGCCAAGGAAAATCACTTTTGCGTCGCTGTGGTTAAATATGTGCTTGTAGTCTTCATTGCTCATTGTTGTGTAAACCGGAACATATACAAGATTTGCCAGGGTAAGGCCCATGTCTATAAAGTTCCACTCCGGCCTGTTGGCGCAAATTGTAATGACCTTATCATCTTTTTTAAGGCCCATGGCGAGAAAAGCATAGGCTAGTTTATGAGAATAATCATAGTAGTCCTGTGAAGAGAATTTAATCCACTTTCCGTTTAATCTTCTGCTAAGAATGTCATCTTTAGGATATTGGGTGATGAGGTTTTCCAGAATGTCAAATGTTCTTTTTACTTCCATAATCGTGAGTTTGGGGTTTAAGTTTATTTGATCAGAGATTTCATATCTTTTATGAAAATATCGATATCCTCTTTAGTCGTATTGAATGAGCACATCCACCTTACTTCATTTGTCTCTTCGTCCCACACATAAAAATAGTGCAATTTCCGCAGCTTTTCACACAATTCTTTTGGAACATAGGCAAACACGGCGTTTGTGTCTACAGGACGGCTTATCTTGATTTGCGGAACAGACTGCAACTCCTGTTCCAAATATTTTGCCATGTTGTTAGATTCTGTTGCCAGCTTAATGTTGTTGCCGTCCTTAAGATAGGCCTCAAACTGAGCTGCTATAAAGCGGTTTTTCGAAAATAGCTGACCGGCCTGTTTCCTTATATAAACGAAATTTTTTGCCAGTTCCTCTCTAAAGAAAACAACAGCTTCGCCAATGAGTAAGCCGTTTTTTGTGCCACCGAACGAAATGGCATCGACACCCAGGTCGTATGTGAAACTTTTAATTGACATATTTAGAGATGCAGCTGCATTCGATATTCGGGATCCGTCTATGTGCAGGTAACAATCGTATGAGTGCATCAGTATTGCCAATTCCTCAATCTCGCCGGGTGTGTAAATTGTACCAAGTTCCGTTGGTTGCGAAATAGAAAGCACTTTCGGCTGAGAGTGATGCTGAAACCCGAATCCTTTAAGTTCTTTTTTAACTGTTTCTGCTGTTACCTTGCCATTAACGCAGGGAAGAGGTATTAGTTTGCAGCCAGTTAGCTTTTCGGGTGCCCCGCATTCGTCTACATAAATATGTGCGCTTTCCGGGCAAAGGATTGAGTTGAAAGAGCTGGTCATCGCCTTTAGTGAAACTATGTTTGCACCAGTGCCGTTAAAAACAAAAAACGGAATGGCTTTCTCTCCTAAAACTTTTTTGAATTCTTTAATAGCCCTATCGGTTATTTCATCTTCGCCATACGCAACCTGGAACTCATTGTTGGCTTTAATAACAGCCTCCATTATTACCGGAGCAACTCCTGAATGGTTGTCGCTTCCAAAACTGTGCTTCATCTTATTTTGGTTCTTAAGTTAAACTGAGTGTAAATTTAATAAAAAACCCTTTGGATTCCTCCAAAGGGTAATATTTCGAAATATTAAAGAATAATTTAGAGAATTGATTTGTATTTCTCTGCATTCATGAGGGTGTCAAGTTCAGCAGGGTTTGTCAATTCAACTTTAATCATCCAGCCGCTTCCGTAAGGGTCTTTGTTTACAGACTCAGGAGCACTTTCCAGATTTGTGTTTATTTCAATAATTTTTCCGGAAACAGGCATAAGGCCGTCGGCAACTGTTTTTACTGCTTCAATAGCACCAAAAACCTCACCCGATTCAAGGGTTTCCCCTTCAGTTTGAATGTCAACAAAAACGACATCACCTAATTGACCTTGTGCGAAATCGGTAATACCAATGGTTGCGATATTACCCTCAACAAGAATCCATTCATGGTCGTTGCTGTACTTTAGATTTGCAGGTATATTCATAATTCTATTATTAAATTTGACACAAATGTATGAAATATAATTTAAACTATAACCTTTTTAGCGCAAGCTTAATGAGGTCTTCCAATCGGCAACCCGGCAGTTCTTTTAGTATAGAATCGAGCGCTTTTTCCACATTTTGTTTTGCAAAACCCAGCAAAACGAGAGCAGAGAGAGCTTCATCCCTTTGAGTGGGCGCTCTTCCGGCAGAAAGTCCTCCCGAAACGTCGGAAACGCCTCCTTTTATAATTTTGTCCTTAAGGTCAATAAGTAATCTCTGTGCGGTTTTGAGCCCTATTCCCTTAATACTTTTAAGTTTATTTACGTCCCCTGTTATAATAGCATTTCTTATTTCATCCGAAGTCATTGAAGAGAGCATTGTTCTTGCAGTATTGGGTCCAATTCCCGAAACTTCTATCAAATGACAGAATATTCCTCGTTCCTCTTTGTCGAAAAAGCCATACAGAAGCTCAATATCTTCTCTCAGGTGGTGATATATAAAGAGTTTTGCATTCGCGCCTGATGTCAGCCTGGAATATGTCTGCAGGGAAATTTGTATTTTATATCCGATATTGTTTGTTTCCAAAACCACTTCTGTAGGAGTTAGTTCTACCAGAATGCCTTTTATGAAGTCGTACATTTTGTTTTATTTAAACATTTGTGACAAATTTATGTTTTTTAAGGTACATTGAGAAACTTTGTTTTGCTAATTTTGTACGATACTAAAGTTAAAAAACATTCACAAAAAGAGATAAATGGAATTATACAGAAGTGTAGACGAAATAAGAGAACAGTTTCCTGCTCTGAGCCAAAGTGTGAACAACAGGAATCTTGTTTACTTCGATAACGGAGCAACAGCGCAAAAGCCTTTAAGCGTAATCGATTTGCTTAACGAAATGAACTCCGGCATTAACGGGAATATCCACAGGGCTGTTCACGAGTTAAGCGCAAGGAGTACGAAGTTATACGAAGACTCCCGCACGACAATAATGAATTTTATTAATGCCTCAAGCACAGAAGAGATAATATTTACTTCCGGAACCACTGCCTCCATTAATCTGGTTGCCAACAGCTTTACCTCAACCTTTATTCGTAAAGGGGATGCAATATTAATTACTGAGGCCGAACATCACTCAAATCTTGTCCCATGGCAAATGGCCTGTGAAAGAACAGGTGCCGTTTTGAGAATATTGCCTGTAGACGAAAACGGGGTTTGGAGAACGGATCTTCTGGACACCCTTTTGGACAACAAGGTGAAATTAGTCGCTGTAGCCCAAATTTCCAATGTTCTTGGAATTATTAATCCTATAAAACTTATTATTGAGAAAGCACATCTTGCCGGAGCAAAAGTTCTGATAGACGGGGCACAGGGAATCGTTCATACAAGGGTGGATGTAAAAGAAATGGACTGTGACTTTTATGTTTTTTCCGGACACAAACTTTATGGCCCCACCGGAACAGGAGTATTGTACGGGAAGAAGAGCATTTTAGAGAAGATGGTCCCATGGATGGGAGGAGGAGATATGGTAGGAACGGTAACTCTTGAGAAAACCACATATGCCCCTCTACCCCTTAAGTTCGAAGCAGGTACTCCAAACTTTATTGGAGCAGCTGCAATGGGAGAGGCTATAAATTTTGTTAATAGTATCGATAAAACTTTTGTAAAGAATCAGGAAGAGGATCTAATATCTCTTCTAAGAGAGGAGCTTCTGGCAATAAACGGGCTGCGTCTTTATGGCGACTCCCCGGACAAGATTTCTCTGTTCTCCTTTAATATTAAGGGTATTCACCATTCGGATCTTGCTGTTCTTTTAAACAAGATGGGTATTGCTGTTCGATCCGGCATGATGTGCTGCGAACCATTGATGAACAGGTATGGTGTTACCGGTATGGTAAGAGCATCACTGGCAGTCTATAACACCAGTAATGAAATTGAAATATTCATAGAATCGGTAAAACGAGGAGTTAGGATGCTTTCGTGATGTATGAATAGTACAAGTAAACTATTTTAAAACATAGATATCAAAAATAATATATAATGACAATTAAAGATGTAGAGCAGCAAATTGTAGAGGAATTTGAGATATTCCCCGACTGGCTGGACAAATATGAATATATCATAGAGCTGGGAAAATCACTTCCTATAATAAACGAAGGAGGGAGAGATGAGAGAAACCTCATAAAAGGTTGTCAGTCCAGAGTTTGGCTGGCTGCCGATTATAAAGAAGGAAAGATTATTTTTACAGCAGACAGTGATGCGATCATAACAAAGGGAATAATCTCGTTGTTGGTTAGAGTGTTTTCCGGCAGAACGCCACAGGAGATAATTGATGCCGACCTCAAATTCATAAAAGATATTGGACTTGAGGAGAATCTTTCTCCTGCAAGAGCGAATGGTCTCCTCTCAATGATTAAACAGATAAAATTTTATGCTGTTGCTTTTGCATCAAATAAATAAATTCCAAAGAAAATGAGTGTAGAAAAGAATATAGTATTGGCTTTAAAGCAAGTGCATGATCCTGAAATTCCTGTTAATGTTTATGATCTGGGACTCATTTATGAAATAAAAGTAGACGATAAAAGCAAGGCATTCGTAAAGATGACTCTTACAGCACCAAATTGTCCAATGGCAGACCAGCTGTTGCAGGATGTTTATGATGCAGTAATGGATGTTCCAACAATAAAAGATGTTGCTATTGAACTTACTTTTGAACCGCCATGGGGTAAAGAAAGAATGAGCGAAGAAGCTCTTCTTGAATTGGGCTTATTATAAACACATGCATAAAGTTTATCTCCTAATTGGAAGTAACAGGGGAGAAAAAAAGATCCTAATCGAAAAGGCGCAAGAGAGGCTAGGTTTGCTTTCCGTGAATCCTGTATTATCCTCGTCTTTTTATGAGAGCGAGCCCTGGGGATTCGAATCAGATGAGTGGTTTTTAAACAAAGCGATTCTTATTGAAACGGAGTTGTATCCGGAAAGTCTTCTTCGTCAGATTCTTAATATCGAGACAGATCTTGGCCGCGTAAGAGGTGCTCAAAAAGAGGGATATGAATCGAGGGAAATAGACATTGATATATTGCTTTACGATAACATGGTTATTGAAAGTGAAATCTTAACAATTCCTCATCCCAGAATGCATTTGCGTAAGTTTGTACTGGAGCCTTTAATGGAAATTAATCCGGATATAATACACCCTGTTTTATTAATATCGGTCAAAGACCTTTATTTAAATTGTCCCGATAAATCTGCTGTAAGACGGACATAAACTAAACAAAAGCGATAAATAGTTGTTTCTTATGCAGAAATAGAACAAGAATCATATTCAATACTAAACGAATAAAAATGAACATTATAGAAGGCCTAAAATGGCGCTACGCAACAAAAATATTTGATGCTTCGAAAAAAGTATCAAAAGAGAACCTTGATTATTTAAAAGAGGCTATTAGCCTTATTCCATCTTCATACGGACTTCAGCCATACAAAGTACTGGTTATTGAAAATCCGGCAATTAGGGAAAAGCTGAGAAAGGCCGCCTGGGGACAAGCGCAGCTAACAGAAGCATCTCATATATTTTTGTTTTGTAATTTTACAGCAATGGAGCCGGATAAAATTGATGAATTCTTAAACCGGGGAGCAGCAATTAATAATTATGACCCTGCCACAACAAAAGGATATGGCGACATGATGAAGGGCCAGATGGCCGGCATGACCAGCGAGCAGATAATAAACTGGACATCGAAACAAACTTATATTGCTCTTGGTTCTTTACTGGCTGCTGCATCGGAACTAAGGATAGATTCCTGCCCGATGGAGGGATTTGACAAAGCTAAATTCGACGAGATTCTCGGTTTAAAAGAGAAAGGTCTAACAGCATCGGTACTTGGCGCAGTTGGTTACCGTTCGGCCGAAGACTCACATCAGTTCCTGAAGAAAGTAAGGAAGCCGATGAAAGATCTTTTTGAAATGATTTAATTTACTGAACTTTTGAGGCTTCAAACTTCGCAATGCCGTCCCGCATAAATTTCAGAAACTCTGCTTTCGAACTTTCGCCTATCGGTTTCACAAGAACATTTTCGTTATGATCTACAAGAACATAAAAAGGCTGCGATACAACTCCGAAGTTGCTAAGCTGGTAGTCGCGGAGTTTGCGGCCAAGAGTATTCTTAACCTTGCCGTCCAGTTTTGATGTCACCTGGTCTTCTACAGGAAGCTCTGTTCTGTCATCTACATAGAGCGATGCAATCACTACCTGATTATTAAGGATTTCAAGTACTTCAGGGTCGCTCCAAACAGTTGCCTCCATAAGCTTACAGGCACTGCAGGTAACGGCTTTGAATGAGAGCAGCACCGGCTTGTTCAGTTGTTTTGCGCATTCTATGGCCTGTTCGATTTCATAATAACTGGCCAGGCCATGTGGGGCCTTATGTTTGGGATTTGAATATTTTGCAGGTCCGCAAAGGCCGGCTGTCGGTTCGCCGGATTGTGATGCTGTATTTTGTGTTCCGCCGGAACCTATTGTAAATGTACTTTCATCGGCAGGAGGAATGAGTCCGGATAGAGAGGAGAGCGGTGCGCCGAACATTCCGGGAACCAGGAATACCGCAAATGAGAAAGATGCTATTGCAAGAATAAGCCGGAATGTACCAACATGTGGAGTATCCGAATCGTGGGATGTTTTGATTTTCCCCAGCAGGTAAACACCTAACATTATGGCTAGGACAATCCAAACGGAGATAAACAATGTTCTTGTTATTATTCCGAGCCCGAAATATGCATCAACGGAAGCAAGGTACTTCATACTGAAACCAAGCAGGATGAATGCAAAAACTACTTTTACAACATTCAGCCATCCGCCCGATTTTGGCATCTTTTTCATTAAAGAGGGGAAAAAGGAGAAGATAACAAACGGAAGCGAAAAAGCAAGTCCGAAAAAAAACATTCCTAGTATAGGTTTAAGCGCCAGACCTCCTGTTACCGCTGCGGCAAGGATAGATCCCACGAAAGGGCCTGTGCAGGAGAACGATACGATTACCATGGCAAATGCTACAAAGAAAGAGGCGATAAGGCCGC
>DOSU01000018.1 GCA_003513895.1 Rikenellaceae bacterium | reverse complement strand
GACCGTTTTTTGTAAAGTGATAAGTTTTGATACCTTTATCGCCCAAAATACTTTGAAAAATATTTTTCACTTATTGACATTAGTGTTTCTATGTGCTAATATGTGATTGAATGTGATTGATTATGATTTTATTAGATTGAAAATTAGGAAAATATTATGTCCCTTGAACCCTTATATAATGTCGAACGGCAAGAACGAATACTTCAACTTCTTAATGAAAAAAAACGAATTTCGGTTGATGAAATTTGCGAACTATTTTCCATAAGTAAAGCAACTGCTCGACGCGATTTGGAAGTCCTTACTGAACAAAAGTCGGTTAGTCGTGTGCATGGGGGTGCTGTTTCACTAAAAACAGCCCCTCCTGAATCTCCATTTTTACAAAGAGAAACCGCACAAGCTGAAGAAAAGAAAAGTATTGGCAAAGCTTGTGCTCAGTTGGTCCAAAATGGAGAAACGGTATTTTTGGGGTCTGGAACAACGGTTCTCGAAGTTGCGAAAGAGCTTAAGGATCGCAAGGGATTAACGATAGTAACAAATTCATTACCAGTACTTAATCTTCTTTCTGGTATTCCAAATATTTCGGTGATAGGTCTAGGGGGATTGTTTCGAGAAAGTGAACTTTCATTCATTGGTCAAATTACCGAACGCGCATTAGATGAAATTCGAGTCGATAAGGTCATCATTGGTATCCATGCCATTCACTTGGAACTTGGACTGACTAATGACTATTTACCTGAAGCTATGACTGATAAAGCAATTATGAAAGCCGGAAACCAGGTTATTGTGGTTACTGATCATACGAAAATTAATACTGTGTCAGCAGCATTTTTGGCACCCGTGACCAGCATTCAAAAACTAATCACAGATCATGATACTTCTGTAGAATTTATTGCCGCCTTAAAAGAAAAGGGTATCGAAGTCATTGTTGCATAAAAAAAGGAAATCTTAGATTCGCAAATTCTCGGTAATAAATACTGCTTACTAAAGGAAATCAAATGAATTTTGAGGATTACGCTACATATAAAGAAATTTCAACTCAGACAATAGCTTGGTCCCAAGCGATAGAAATAGTGAAATCGACTACCTTACCTGATTTGAAGAATTATCAGAATGCTATTTTTGTAGGATGTGGTTCTACATATTATCTAAGTATCGCAACCGCAGCATTGTTTCAAACATCAACCGGATTGCAATCTCGGGCTGTTCCTGGAAGTGAGTTGTTGTTTAATCCTCAATTTGTTCTCTCCAAGAATTCAGATGGAAAGCTTAATAGAACCTTGTTAGTGGCAATTAGCCGTTCTGGCACAACCACAGAAACATTAAGAGCAGTTGAAAATTTTAAAAAAATGAATTGTGGCGAAGTTGTCGTAATCAGTAATTATTACGAGAAATTATCTCATCTTGCGGATATAAGCATTGTGATTCCAGAGGGGCAAGAAGTGAGTGTGGCACAGACCCGTTCTTTTTCTTCGATGTATGTAGCAAGCGCGATGTTCTGTGCTCGAATCTCAAATCAGGACGAAATGGTTAAGCGTTTTTCGGAATTACCTGCGATAGGAAACAGGTTGATTCGTGATTTTGAGGAAACAGCACGAAAAATGGGAGAGGATCAAAGCTTTGAAAGTTTCTTTTTCCTGGGTAGCAATTTTAATTACGGCTTAGCTTGCGAATTAAGCCTTAAGTTTAAGGAAATGACATTAACCCATAGCGAACCATTTCATTTTTTGGAATTCCGGCATGGACCAATGAGTATGGCTAATGGAAAAGTTGGGATAATCGGCCTGGTTTCTGAATCTAATTTTCAAAATGAGATGAAGGTTGTTGAAGAAATGAAACAACTTGGTGCACAGCTTTTCACTATTGGAGAAACTGGCACTGATATTTCTCTAAATAGTCAGTTACCTGAATATGTCAGAGGGGTACTTTTTCTACCTGTGATTCAACTTATGGCTTTTTTTAGATCGATAAAGAAGGGATTAAACCCGGATAATCCAAAAAATTTAACCGCGGTTGTAGAGTTGAATTTGTAACAAGAATAGCCTTATCTAGGTCGTAAAAGCCAAATCTAACCAAAGGAGAAGAAAATGAAGAGTGTGAAGAATTTGTTGTTCTTTCTTGTAATTGCTGCAATGGTTCTCAGCGCTTGTGCGCCGACACAACCTGTTGCCACAACTGTACCTTTAGCAACAGATGAGGCAACAGCAGTTACCGTGACTGAATCAGCAGCCCCAACTGAAAATTCATTGGCAGGAACAACCATTACGGTTTTACTACCTCCATGGGGTGAAATTCCTGCGGCACAACTTGCCGAATTTGAAAACTCGACTGGGATCAAGGTTGACATGCAAGTCTCTGGCTGGGATGAGATTCATGACAAAATCGCTGTTGCCGCCGTTGCCAATACTGCCGTTGCTGATGTTGTTGAAGTGGATTGGTCTTGGGTAGGTGAATTTAAAAATACTGGATGGTTTGTTCCGTTAAATTCTTTCGTTACAGATGATATGAAACAAGACATTCCCCTGATAGGAACTTTCACAGCGGGTGAAAATATTTTGGCACTCCCATATTCCAATGATTTTCGCATCGGAACATACAATAAAGATCATTTTACCAAAGCAGGGATCACTGAAGCTCCCACAACTTGGGATGAACTTATTGCCGACATGATAAAGATCAAGGAATCTGGTGTGGCAGAATATCCCCTTGGATTTCCACTATCAGTATCTGAAGGTACAACCACCAATTTCATTTTGATGACCATCAGTAGATCAGGCGTGTTATTCAACGAAGATGGAACGCTGAACGAAGCGAATGCTTTGGCTACTTTCCAGCTTATTAATGATGGCGTAAATGTTCAGAAAATCATTGATCCAAATAATCTGGTCATGACAGATCAAGAAATTAATACTCAGTTCTTCCAAGGAAAACAATCGATAGTTTTTGGAGGACCGAATATGTACGACGATGCCAACAATCCTGATAAATCAACAATTGTTGGAAATGTGTCCAGATTCTTAATTCCTGGTCGTGACGAAGTTCGTAGCACGACCTTTGGGCTTCCAGAAGGAATTGGTATCCCCTCCAGTTCAAAAAACCAGGAAGCAGCTTGGAAGTTCATTGAATGGGCAGTCTCTCCTCAAGGTGCCAAAGCTTATGCAGACACCCAGGGTTTATTACCTCCCCGAACTTCTGTTTTTTCAGATTATGTTTCTCAAGACAAATATGCTGAAGGCGATGTTTTACTTGAACAAATCAAATATAACGGAACCTTCGCTCCGCAAAGTGGAACGCCATCTTGGTATCCAAAATTTAGTTTGGCAGTTCAGGATGCTGTAAATAAAGTTGCTGGTGGTACCATGACTCCGGAAGATGCAGTAGCAAGTCTTTCTGAGACTGTAAAATCTTTATTAGCTCAATAAATTCGATTTATTGGTCCGAGCAGCCATGAAATGGAATTCTTTCTCCTTTTCTGAGTTTCTAACTCATGGTTGCTCGGTAAAAGTCAGTTGATGGAATATTATCTAAATAAGTCAATGTAAGGGAATATTTTTGAAAACAAAAAATGTCAAGCTAAATTTATTGCCCTACATCTTCTTATTCCCCATGGTAGTGATCATGGTCGGGTTGGTTTATTATCCAGTTATCCGAACATTTTTTATGAGCCTTAGTGCGATGGATTTGCTTAAGCCAAAGGAAAAGGG
>DOSU01000135.1 GCA_003513895.1 Rikenellaceae bacterium | reverse complement strand
TACCACATTAATATATGAACGATGCGGTTTACATATCTTTATAATTTCTTTTAAACGGCTCAAATCTGTTAGCGGCTCTCCTCCCTGCAATGTATAGTGAAATACTCCGAGACTCTCTAATTCATTAATCGAATCCTCTAATACTGAAATATTGACATTCTCTTGTTTCGTCCAGTTGGATGCATAACAATGACTGCACTCAAAGTTGCATTTGCCTGTCACCATTAAGTCCACAACTCTCATTCTAGGTTTATTCGATATCTTGTTATGTATCCAGAATTTAAATATACTCAGACCTAGAAGTGGTTTTTTTTGGGTTAATTTTAATTGAGCTTTTGCTCTAATTAAAAAATATTTGAACCTCTCAAGGTAAGGCATTTTATTTAAAAAATTCAGATCATTTAGTTCTTCTTGTTCTATAGTCTTCTTCATAAATATTCCCTCTTCATCAAAAGAGATATTTTTATTCTCATATTCTAATAACACAAATATTTGGTATATAAGGACAGCGCTCGATTTTAACGGTATTTATATTCACAAAACTGTCTAATACAGCAGCTGTTTCACCGGGCCAATCTTCATAACACAGCTCATCAAGACATATAGCCGCACCTTTTGGCATTCTTGGAATACAAGTTTCAAGGACGGCCTTAGTTGGTTCGTAAAGATCTAAATCAAGTGATAACAATGAAATTAATATGCTTTTATCGTTATCCAGCACCTCTGGAACCGTTTGCCTTACATCCCCTTTAACAAGTCTCATTCGCGGAATTTGCGACAATTTCCTGGTCTTATCAACAAGAGAAAATAAATCGTATATCATATTTTCTGCATGCAAAGCAGAATAGGTTCCTTTATTGTATAGCTCCGGATGTTTAGGATTTTTGGGCTTATCAACCTCTGAAACATCAGGAAATCCTTCAAAGGTGTCAAATCCAAAAACTCTTCTTCCATAATTTACCGGTTCATATATTTCTCCTAAATGAAGCCATGTTGCCAAGCTCCCTCCGAACAAAACACCACATTCAAAAATAACACCTGGAATATCTAAAATAGATTTATATATTTCGTTTTTATATAAAAAACGTGCAAGATCGCGATGACGAACCCAATTAGGAAAGTTTTCCAATTTCTCCCTAGTCGTGATTGGGAAACAATCAAAATTATTGACAATAGCATTTAAACAATTCAATTCATCAGATTTCATTTTATCGACTTGAAATAAGCTCTGAGTAATGTCATTATCATTCATAATTTTTCCTGTTGAAAATTAATTTTCATCTCAGCAAAGGGCAAACGAAATATATTTGATGCGCTATTGCTCGGGTGTTACATCTTTTGGCCATACCAATTCTTCGATAATCGTTTTTATATTATTATACCCTACCATGCATACTCTTGCTGCATCTTCATACTCATCTCTAAAAATAACAAAGATATACCATGCGCACAAGAGATCAAGCAGTACTTTATTATATATGGCCATGCGATAATCCTTTCCCATCTCCTGTCCGCAACTGATCATCGCTTTAAATAACGCACTGTTTACCCGTTTGCTGAACTCAAACCAATCAAATTCTTCTATTTTGATATTCGATAGGAAATCTCCTTTGAGATGTTCAAAAATTTTTTCTCCGGATATCGGATAATTTTGCCAGTTCGTGTGTTTCTTCATAGGAGTAAAGGAAATAATCATTTTTTGAACATCTTGTTCTTTTCTTGAATATTGTGAGAGTTTAACATCACCACTTCTTCGTGGTATTGCTCCACTAATTCGTGCACCATCCGAAAGATTATAAACTTTAATTGATTTTCTGTTTTCCGAAATTACTGCCTCAATTGCCATTTTAGTTGAATTTAAAAACGAGGTAGTTTGAAATGGTTCATTTTCTGTAAAATTCGGAGCTGTTAGCATTTGACGAGCCAACTGATATATATCTTCACTTTTATCTGCATTCTTATTGTGATGACCGGAAACGTGAGATTCTTCGAAAGAACGAAACGCCATATCACAACCAAGCAAATAAATTTCCTTGGGATGACAAAAACAAGCAAATGAAAATGCGAGATTCGTACTGGAAGGGGTAGTGTATTGCAACGGACATACAAGTTTCACTGCATCCGAAGCGTTTTTATCTCCAACCAGCAGAAGTTTTTCAATTGCTTTCGTTACTGCCCCCCCTACCTTATAGCTGTTGACCAACGGAACATTTGTATACAATTCAAGTTTCCGAACAGTCTCCTCATTCAACAATGTGTCGAGACTGAATTGCAGATCAACTTTAATTCCGTGCTGCTTTAATGTTCGTACAGAACTGTGTACAGCAAAGATGATCATTTTATCCTGATTGCGTTTGAGCCACTGCAAATCATGATCGAGAGATGGCCCTGAGGCTACCACCGCAATAACGCTTCTTTTTTCGAGTTTAGGACGCTTGGTAAGAATAGGTAGATTTCTTGAGATATTACTACATGCATTTCTCAGTCCTTGAATATGGTCATCATGGGAAAAAACCGTATCAGAGCGGGTCGATTGTAAAGCTTTGAGAACTTCAATAAACATAGGCATCTTACTGGATACATATCCCGGCAACACTCGAACCCACATATGTGGTGTAACGGAATAATCAAAGAAAAATCTAGCAAAATGCCTACCGAGAGCTTCTTCACCAACATAGATATGAAATTGTCCCAATCGCTCAACAATCTCACTGTAATCCAGGAAATAGCAAGAGACTTCAAATCGATCAGGATCAGGTTCCAAAAATAGAGCGTCCGTGAAGACTGTATTTTTAAAGAGATGAGCAATATGAAGTCCGTGAAAAATCCCTAAAAAGACAATTGGCGGAGAAAATCGCCGCCCATCGGGTAACATCTTTAAATTAAGTTTCCCATTACTCCAGATTATCTTATGTTCCGGGAAAGTGGTATCCATTCTGTCAAACATCTTTTTAACACACCTATTATGAATACTTTCCTTCTCAGGATATATAACCCGCAAATTAAAGAGATCGTTCCATCCA
>DOSU01000114.1:17217-20470 GCA_003513895.1 Rikenellaceae bacterium | reverse complement strand
CCGTTGAGGAAAAATCCGATCTGGCCAAAAGACATCTGCTTAAATCGGTTGAAGTTAAAGGCGACAGAGTGGGAGTACTGGAAATGCGCAGGCACCTAAGCGCATATTTCAAAGCACTTCCCGATTTCAAGCCCATCCGTATGAAACTGGTAACCGAAAACAGCTATCTCGAGTTGCTGAAAATACTCGATAACATCAAGGAAATTTATCAGTAAACAAATGAGATACGACATTGTAAACAAGTTTATTCTCTTTCCTTATTACTTTGCTTTAAAGGCGCGACACTACCTGTACGACCATTCATTCATTAAATCCAAAAGATATTCTATACCTATTATATCTGTAGGAAATATTACTGTGGGCGGAACCGGAAAAACCCCCCATACGGAATTTCTTATCAGGGAGCTTATGTGCAAAGAGAAAGTAGCAGTCCTCTCCAGGGGGTACCGCAGAAAAAGCAAAGGTTTCCATATGGTGAGTGAAGGAGATGACGCCTCAATTTGCGGAGACGAGCCATTGCAGATAAAAAGAAAATTTCCTTTTGCGATTGTTGCTGTAGACGAAAAAAGAAGCAGAGGAATTGAAAAACTGATGGCTCTTCCCCAGGAGGAGAGGCCGACAGTAATTTTGCTTGACGATGCTTTCCAGCACAGGTCGGTAACTCCTTCGACAAATATTGTACTGGTCGATTTTAACAACCCTGTCGACACAGACTTTCTCATTCCTGCGGGAAGGCTAAGGGATCTTCCCGATCAGCTTCGAAGGGCAGATATAGTCGTAATAACAAAATGCCCTCCCGGGCTGGATCCGGGCGAAAGGTACCTTTGGGAGAGACGGCTAAAATTATCTCCGAATCAAAAAATAGTTTTTACATCAATAAAATATTCCGACCCTGTTGCCATTTTTGAGGAGGCCGACAACAGGTACATCTATTCAAAATTTCTGATTCTTTTGACATCCGTTGCCAATCCCAAACCCCTTAGATATCACCTTATAAATAGCTATAAAATTGAAAGCAGCATGGATTTTGAGGATCATCATAATTTTACAAAACGGGATGTGAAAAGAATCAACAGATGGGCAAAAACAAGTCCTAAATCTCTGATAATGACCACAGAAAAAGACGCTCAAAGACTTCGTTCGCTAAAGACACTATCTCCGGATGTTCGCGTCAGATTATTCTATCTTCCAATTGAGGTTACAATTGTTAATGAAAATGCAGAAATCAGTTTGCTTTCATAATTAAAAAACCCTTTTTGTATATGATTTATCACTATTATACAAAAAATCATAATCATAGTTAGCAATATATACTCACATGTTTAAAAATGAGTGAATTTTTCATTCATTTGTTACGATTTTTTTAAAATCGTAACCATTATTCGGTTTTCGGTTTCAGAAATGGTAGTTCGTATTGTTTTTTTCATTAAATTTGCGGTTGAACATTTGTATTCACAATTAATAGTGATAACAACCACTTAAATTTATTAACCTAAATTTTTAAACTCATGCATGTTTCAAAAAAAGGAAGCCACGTAGCTCGTAAAGTGCTAGCGGTTTTTGCCCTCCTGCTGATAACAGGATCTATGTGGGCGCAGAACATCAAGGTTACCGGTGTTGTTACCGATGATAAAGGGGAGCCAATTATTGGCGCCAGTGTCCTTATTCAGGGAACAAGAACCGGTGAAGCTGCCGATCTCGATGGGAAATTCTCAATGAATATACCGGGAACCGCAGTACTTGAAATATCCGCCATCGGATACGAAAAACAGACAATTCAGGTTCGTAACAGAACTTCTCTTAAGATTGTTCTTAGAGAAGATGCTGTTTTGCTTGAAGAGACTGTAATCGTTGGAGAGTTCGGCGTAAAAAGAGCTTCACGCGCTGTCGGCGGAGCTGTTGAAAGCGTACGAGGAGCAGAAATTGCCGAATCGGGCCGCGAAAACTTTGTAACTGCACTCCAGGGCCGTGTTGCCGGGGTTCAGATTACAAACTCAACAGGTACCCCGGGTGCATCAAGTTCGGTGCTTATCCGCGGTGCTACCTCAATTTCTGGTAACAACCAGCCTCTTTATGTTATAGACGGTATGCCAATGAACAACTCTACATTCAATCCGGTAGGAAACCTTGCGGTTAGATCGGGAGGAAGTGAAGTTGTTGCAGACCGTAACCTTGACTTCTCAAGCCGTGGTTCAGATATTAACCCGGAAGACATTGAAAGTATGACAATCCTAAAAGGAGCTGCTGCTGCCGCTCTTTACGGTAGTGACGCTTCAAACGGCGCTATTATCATTACTACAAAGAAAGGTAAGCAAGGACGTGGAGTTGTTTCATACAGCAACTACTTCCGTTTAGACAAAGCATACCAGTATCCGCAGCTTCAAACTCAGTACGACCACGGTATGTATGGTGTTACAAACTACTACACTACCAGAAGATTTGGTGCTCCGTATGAACAAGGAACACAACTTTATGACAATCTCGGGAATTTCTTCCAAACAGGTTTCACTCAGAGGCACAACATCTCGTTTGAAGCAGGTAACGAAAGCATGACAGTTCGTGCAGGTGCAAGTACCACTCAGCAAACAGGTATTGTCCCTACTTCGGCATATACACGGAATAACGTTACTTTGTCCGGAACGGCAAAGCTCTCAAAATGGATGAATATAGAAGCAGCCCTCCAGTATGCAAGCACAACCAATGATAAAGTTGGTAAAGGTGCCGGCGGTCCTCTGGAGCGCGCCATGATATGGCCTTTGACCGATGATATGAGGGTTTACCTCAATGCCGCAGGGAATATTCGTTACCCAAACAGATATTCCGATGTAGACATTCTGAATCCTTACTTTGACCTTTACAAGAACAAGAACTATGACGAGAGTGAGCGTTTCATCTCTAACCTCATAGTTAACCTTACACCTATAAAAGACCTCCTAATCCGTGCTCAGATAGGTCTGGACGTGAGTAGTTCAAAATATGTAATTGTTCGCCACCCGCAGTGGTCATCTTCAGCTACAGGCACTGGATCATACGACCAGTCCAATGTAATCCAGTCTAACCCAACAATAAACCTGATTGCTTCATACAAGAAGGAATTTGGCAAGTTTCTCGTTTTGGGACAGGTTGGTTACCACCAGCTTGAATCCGGCAACAAGACTCTCGCTGTTCACGGTGAGAAATTTCTTGTTCCCGACTTCCAGTCAATAGCAAACTGCGATATTACTACACTTGTTTCAAGAACAAACTCATACAT
>DOSU01000114.1:12543-17128 GCA_003513895.1 Rikenellaceae bacterium | reverse complement strand
GGATACAAGCGTCGCCTCCAGGCGTTATCCGCTTCGTTCGAGTTCTCATATAACAATTTGGCTTTCATTACTCTTCGTGGCAGAAATGACTGGTCTTCAACTCTTCCTGTAGAAAATAACCGTTATTTCTATCCGGCAATTGACGGAAGCTTTATCTTGTCTGAACTTCCTTTCATTAAAGCAAATTCAGAGGTATTCAGCTATATCAAATTGAGAGCTTCTTATGCTCAGGTGGGTAAAGACGCACCTCCTCTCTCAATCTACCCTGCTCTCGAGTCGCAATCGACTACAGCCGGCGGATATCGTTATGGTTTTACAGGTCCTAACCTCAGTCTTCGTCCGGAGATGAATACTGCATGGGAAGTTGGTCTGGAAGCCCGTTTGTTCCGCAACAAAGTAGATGTTGACTTTGCATATTACAGCACATTCTCGGCAGACCAGATTATTACCGGGTTCCGTATGAGTTATGCAACAGGATTCGTTCTCAACAACATGAACGTAGGTTCGTTCCGTACAAACGGAGTTGAAATGAGAATAGCAGGTGACATTGTTAAGAACCGCGACTGGGTTGTTAACCTCTCGGTTAACGCAAGTAAAAACTGGAGCGAAGTTACATCGCTTCCGGAAAACGTTACAGAGTATTACAACGCATATACCTGGGTATCTGGGAATATCCGTAACGGTATAAAAGTTGGCAATCCTATCACATCCATAACCGGTAATGACTTCCAGAGGAACGATGCGGGACAGGTGCTTATAGATCAGTCTTCAGGCCTTCCTCTCACTTCGGGTTCATGGTCTGTTTTGGGCGACCGCGAACCGGCATTGAAGTTTGGTTTTAACGGAACTGCCAAATACAAGAGTTTTTCTCTTTCTGCACTGTTTGACGGTCGCCTTGGAGCAACCGTTGTTAATGGTACAAAACGCCTGATGATGCAAAATGGTTACAGCCAGGAGTCGGTAGACATGAGAAATGCAGGGCCAAAAGTATTTGACGGTGTTTTGAACGATGGTTTGCAAAATACAGCAACTCCTACAATTAACACTATCGCCGTTAAACTTGGCGATATTCAGTATGGCTATGCAGGCGCAGACCCTAACTGGATTGAAAAAGACATTAATTATCTTAGACTTGCTGAGCTTCGTCTGGCATATAATGTAGACAGGAAATGGTTGGCGAAAGCATCTAAAGGTATCCTTTCTGCAGCATCTGTTTTTGCAACAGGAACTGACCTGTTTGTATGGACAAACTACTCAGGTATCGATGTTGTTGGTAACTCAAACTCTGCAGCACTCGGTGGAACCGGCGGAGTAGGCTTCGATATGATGGCTATTGCAGCCCCACGAGGACTATCTTTTGGCGTAAACATAACATTTTAAATGAATTAGAGTGATGAAAAAATTAATAATATCATTAACTATACTTCTTGCACTTGGTACTTCATGTACAAAGTGGCTTGATGTGAATAAAAACGTGGACGCTCCTGACTGGGTTCCGCCTATCCTCCGACTGGCACCAACAATTGCCGCTTATGAAGGAATAGGATATGACCTTCGCGCATTGGCTCCATTAATGCAATATTTTGGTGGTACGGGTTATGCTTCTGTATTCGGATTGCACAGCTATTATAGCGGTTCCGACGCAGGCGGAGAGGCCTGGAGAATGGTTTACTGGCTTCAGGGAATGAACATCGAACACATCATTAACGATGGCCGTAGCAGAGGTGAGTTTACACTTGCAGGAATGGGTCTTACAATAAAAGCCTATTCGTGGCATTTGCTCTCTTCTATTCATGGAGACCTCCCTGTAAAGGATGCCTTTGTTCCCGGACTTCTTGCACACAGCTACGACACACAGGAGTATGCTTTTTCTCAGGTTAGATCATGGGCAAGGCAGGCTATTGTGGAATTTGGCAAAGCAGATGCAAATTTATATCCGACTCTTGCTACAAACGACCTTATTTACGGGGGAAATGTAGCAAAATGGAAAAAACTGGCATACGCTGTTCTTGCAAGAAACTACATAGCAATGTCTAAGAAAGACGTGAAATATCTTGACTCGGCTATTGCTTGTGCAGACCTTTCGTTTGCAAGCTCGGCAGATGATGCTTCTTTCCGTTTTGATGCGACACTTTCCAACAACTCAAACTTCTTTGGAGTTCTAAGAGCCAACATAGGTTTTACCTACACACAATCGGACTACATGGTTCAGATTATGACGGGTAACGTACCTGACTATAATAGCGCTGGCGCCATTGAAGGTTTAATTCCAAATCAGATCATCACAGACACTGCAACTCTGGATCCAAGAACAATTCTTATGTTCGGCTCAAGAGACACAATGCCTGCCGATCAAAACAACATAAAAAAGGGAACATATAAGTTTACCGGAACAAGACAAGGTTATGGTGTAAGTACATCTTTGATGGGTCTTGGTTCTTCGGCTACTGCAGCAACTTCCGGCACAGGCAGGTGGTTGTTCAGGGACAATGCTCCATGGCCTCTTGCAACTTATGCCGAAATTCAGTTTATTAAAGCTGAGGCTCTTTTCCTTAAAAATGACAAGCCAAATTCACTTGCCGCATTTAAGAAAGCAGTATCCGGACATTTTGACTGGATGAAAACACTCATGGTTGCTCCAACTGTTGTTAAAGGAACCAACGGCAAGCAAACATCTGTTATCGGCGATAAAATCACCGTTGCAAGATTTAACACACTTGCTGCCGATTACCTTAACAGTAAGTTTGTAAATGCTCTTCCACTGGCTGATTTTACTTTGTCGCATATTATGATGCAGAAGTATGCAGCCCTTTATCCTTGGAACATTGATACATGGAACGACCTTCGCAGATACCACTACGACCTGGTGCTGGGACCACAAGGCGTACCTGTAACTGGAACATCATGGACAACAGATTATGTAATTCATAAGCTAAATTCGGCATCCGACAGAATCTATAAAGGATTTTATCTTTGTGCCGCAGATGTTCAGAACAGGAGATCAAAATTCCCGGCATTTAACCTTGGATCTCCGGTATACCGTCTTCGCCCTCGTTACAACTCTGAGTATATGTGGAATTTACCATCACTCAAGAAACTTACTCCTATCGCAGGTGACGATCAAGCCTACCCGACTTCTATTGTTTGGTTTGCGCAACCCGGTAATTAAAAATGAATAATTAAAACGAATGATGATGAAAAAATTATTTACTATAGTATCTGTAATCTCATTGTTTTTACTGGCTTCTTGCGAGAAACATGTAATCACATATGGAGCAACAGATATGGATGTAACAACCAAGGCCCAGATAAGACTGGTTTATGACCTGCCAATCGTTTCTGCATCTGCAGAGAATATTACTCTGCTCAAATACAACGACCAGATTACTTCTCAGATATCAACGGCTCTAGGAGGTATTTACCCAAACAGTACGGCAAAATATCATGCTTTGCCTATTGGAGCAACCAAGGTAGAAACGTTCAAGGGTTCAGCAAAAGATGTGTCTGTATACTCAAACACATTCAACCTGGCTGCCGGTAAATGGAGCGCTTTTATTTACAGTAAAACCGAAGCACCGCTTCTTATACAGGACCCTGAAGAGTATGAGACCGGACATCCATGGATTGACACTGTTACTTATATCAGATTTGTAAACCTCTTCCACAAGGCAGACGGAACTCCTTACGGTAAAGTATACCTCAAAGGAAGAAGACCTGCTACCCAACCAAATGTATCGACATACGATTATATAGACATTGCAGCTTGTAACTACAAAGAAGCTTCTGCCTATGTTCCTTATATACTATGGAGAAATGGCATTAAAGTTTGGAGTGGTACTGAGTCAGGTATGGTATTTGCCCTTTTCAACGAAGCGGGAGAACAACTTACATCTTTTGCCACTTCCGGAGCAACTGTAAAAACACCATTGGTTCATACCGGTTTTTCTATGGTTAAAGGAGTAAACTACATTTTCCACCTAAACGGAAAAGAGGGGACAAACTATGCAACACAGTCTATCCGTTTAAGCACAATTGCTGTTAACTAATTAATTATGAAAAGAGTATTAGTATTAGCTTTGCTGATTACTGCTGTTGTAACTGTCGGTTATGCGCAAAACGCAAAAGCAATCAAGGAAGCAGCGGCTCAGGCTCAGTTTGAGAAAGCAAAAGCTTCAATTGAAGCAAAGAATTTTGTAATAATTCCGGATAGTTATGAGACAAGCAGTGGTGCTCTTGAAACTAATAATGATGATTCAAATTTCCTCTCATATGAGGGGGAATTTGTATTTCTTCAGGGAGTAATTATCTGTGGAAACAGTTATACAAACAAGACTACAGTAACCACAATTAACCAGAAACTGGACAAAAAAGGAAACTTAATTGTTGAGATGCAAGTCTCGGGATCACAGATTCAGGCAAAAGTGGAAATAATGATGAGGAAAGGTGGCAATTATGCCGAAGTTATCATAACACCTACAAAAGGTGTTGTGAGAAGATTTTCGGGAGAAGTGACACTAAAATCTGAGTCAAAGTACTATAAAAGGCCGAATGTAGTATAACGCACATATTGATTGATATTTAAGCC
>DOSU01000114.1:1695-12439 GCA_003513895.1 Rikenellaceae bacterium | reverse complement strand
GGCGGCTTTTTTTATGCTAAAAATGAGAATATTGTATTTAAAAATAAGTTATATTTACACCCGACACTTAGTTCCTTGTTTTAATGAAATTTATAAGAGCTTAAAAACCCTTTTATAATATAGTAATTACTAAC
The DNA here is from genome assembly GCA_003513895.1 of Rikenellaceae bacterium. Lineage (GTDB taxonomy): Bacteria > Bacteroidota > Bacteroidia > Bacteroidales > UBA932 > Bact-08. Next base: position 12,305 of record DOSU01000114.1, on the reverse strand, counting down.
TTAAAATTTGGAATTCATGTATGTTTCTCAAAAACTAACCGTCTGGCGTAATACATTTATGCTAGTGGTAGGTGCTGTGCTGCTATTTTCATCTGTGGCATTTTCTCAAAACATTACTGTGAAAGGCAAAGTTGTTGACAAGAATGGTACCCCGCTTACGGGCGTTATTGTCAACATAGACGGAACCAACAGAAATGTTCCAACTGACCTGGATGGAAATTACACACTACCGGCACCGGGCAATGCAACTCTGGTATTCTCCTTTATTGGAATGAAAACTGTTAGAGCTGCCATTAATAATCGAGCTATCGTAGATGTTCAAATGGAGGAGGATGCAATCCTGCTCGGGGATGTTGTGGTAGTCGGTTATGGTACTCAACGAAAGGAAAATCTTACTGGTGCTGTTGCAACAGTAGACACAAAGGTCCTGGAAGCAAGGCCAATTGCAGACGTTGGCCGCGGACTTCAGGGATCCACTCCCGGACTGAATGTAGTAATTCCGAGCGGAGAAATTGGATCGGACCCAATTATGAAAATTCGGGGTCAGTTTGGTTCTATGCAGGGAGGCTCTTCTCCTTTAATTTTAATGGACAACGTGGAAATTCCTTCTATCCAGATGATAAATCCGGATGATATCGAGTCCATTTCGATTCTGAAGGATGCTGCATCTGCTTCCATTTACGGTGCAAAAGCTGCTTTTGGAGTTATATTGATTACTACCAAAAAAGGCGCCAAAACCGAGAGTGTAAATGTGTCATATTCCGCAAACATCTCTTTCCAGAACATTTCAAAAAAGATGGAGATGGGAAAGCTCAATGCTCTTGAATATACACTAAGCGCTTTTGAGCGGGTAGGAGGTACTGTAGCAGGCGCTTTCTGGATGGTAACACGTGAAGGCTATGAAAAAGCTAAGATTTGGGAAGATAAATGGGGCGGAAAAATTGGTCCAAATGACCCTATGTTGTATGGCCGTGACTGGTATGTAGATGCCAACGGCAGGAAAATTGGGTTGAGAACATATGACCCTTATGACTATATGATCAAGGAGTGGACACCTACTCAAACTCATAATCTGGCAGTTAACGGGAAGAGCGGAAAAACAGATTACAATATCAGTTTTGGATACTTGGACCAAACCGGCCTCATGAAGCCGGCAAAGAAAGACGACTTCCAGCGCTACAATGGAGCAATAAGGGTTGGAATGGATGTGAAAAAATGGCTGAGAGTATATGCTGGAGCAATGTATTCAAAACGGCTAAAGAGGTATGCGTATGCGACAAGTTCAACAACAGCAGACCCCTGGCTATACCTTTACCGCTGGGGACCAACTTATCCTATGACAACAGAAGACGGGGACCCTCTGAGGAGCCCTGCGTATGAAGTATCTGCTGCTAATACTGCCTCGATGGAAACCAACTACACAAGTCTGAATGGCGGTTTAACATTCACTCCGCTTAAAGACTGGAAGATAAATTTTGACTATACTCATGCAAATCAGGTATACATAGACAACAAACCCGGAACAAAGTACACTGCAAGAGACACATGGTCTTCGCCATTGGCAAAAACTGATATTTACGGGAACAGAGTTTATGTGAATGACTCGGGCGAGGTCGTTGGACAGGGATATGTTGGCGCAATGCCGGCATACAATCTCAGCATGCGCACATACACATCTGTTGGATCAAATCCCGACCACATATACCGCCTGTCAAGAAATGACCAGTGGAGCACATTAAATGTGAATACTACTTATGACCTCAATCTTAACGATGTTCATAAAATGAAGTTTATGCTTGGAGCCAGCAGAGTAGGTTTTAATTATGCCCACAACTGGTCCCAGATTACACAACTGGTAGACGAATCAAATCCGCAGTTTAACCTTGCAAACGGGACACAAACTACAGGCGGCAACGCATATTGGGAATCACAAGTTGGTTTCTATGGCCGTTTTAACTACAACTTCAAGGAGAGATATCTGCTGGAAGCAAACATCAGATATGACGGAACATCAAAATTTCCTACAGTATTAAAATGGAGGTGGTTCCCGTCATTCTCGGCAGGATGGCGCGTGAACGAAGAGCCATGGATGGAGTGGGCAAAACCTGTGCTTAGCGCATTGAAGCTTCGGGCATCTTGGGGAACAATAGGAGACCAGTCTGTTGGTAACTCACTCTATGTGCCTACAATGGGAGGAGCATTCAACAACTGGCTGCTTGCAAATTCCAAACTATACAGGTTCAGTACGCCGGGTGCCGTTTCAACTTCTGTTACATGGCAGGATATCACAACACTTAATCTTGGTGTTGATGCCAGATTCTTTAACGGAGAACTGGGATTGTTGTTTGAGTGGTACAAAAGAGACACCGAGAATATGATTGTACCAATGGAGGGCATTCCTACTACGTTTGGAACAGGGGCGCCTCAAAGCAACTTTGGCTCTTTAACAACCAACGGTTTCGAGGTAATGCTCGACTATAACCACCGCTTTGCGAATGGTTTGGGAATTAATATGGTTGCCATATTTTCCGATGCAAAGACAAAAATTACCAAATACGGCTCTACAAACAGCATTGACTCATGGTATGTTGGCAAAACTTATGGAGAAATTTGGGGTTATGAAACAGACCGGCTTTTCCAGAAGAGCGACTTTGAGTATGGTACCGATGGAAAATTGGTTACTGTAACATCTATAGACGGATTTACAGTTAACAAACAAGTAGATGCTACAGCTGCAACTCAGGGCAAGCTTCAGGCAGGCAACTTCCGGTTTGGTCCGGGAGACGTTAAGTTCAAAGACCTTAATGGCGACGGAATAATCACACCGGGAAACAGGCTGCTGGTAAATGCCAATGGCGATCCCGATTATGGTGACCTTAAAATCATTGGTAACTCTACTCCTCGGTATGAATATAGTTTCCGCGCAAGTTTGGACTACTCCGGCTTCGATTTTTCATTCTTTCTTCAGGGAGTAGGCAAACGCGATGTATGGGGAGACGGATTCCTGGCCATACCAGGATACAACTCTGCCGATGGTGCAATACCACAAGCTATTGCAGGGAACTTCTGGAGGGAGGACCGCACAGATGCTTTCTATCCTGCTCCTTACAACCAAGCCGGAAGCAGCACAACTCTCAACATGCAGGTTCAAACCAGATATTTACTAAATATGGCATACATAAGAATAAAGAACATTACACTTGGTTACTCTTTGCCTGCCAATTTGCTAAGGAAGTCGAAAATAAGCAAAGTGCGCATTTATGCTGCTTTGGAAAACTTCTTCACATTTGACCATCTTGGATCCCTCCCAATTGATCCCGAGGAAATTGCAGGATACTCAATGTGGAATACATCTAACTACAATCTGGGCCGTACGGGAGTTGGAGTTCCAACCTTCAAAAGCGCATCAGTTGGACTACAGTTGAACTTCTAAAAACATAGGAATTATGAAAAAATACATATTAATATTATTATCTGTAGTTACTCTTGGATTGGCCAGTTGCAGCGAATTTCTCGAGAGACCGTCGCTCACAACCATGGACGATGAGATCTACTGGACATCGGAGAACAGCCTTAGGCTATTCGCAAATGGGTACTATGAAAACTATTTTGTAGGATACAACTCTACCTGGGGTGTCGATTATGCTCCGCTTAGAGGTTACTACTTCTCAGATGATTTTACTTCATCGGGAAAGCAGGCCGGATTTGAAACTCAGGCTCCTGCATCAAGAGCTTCTACCAGTGAAGCACCTTCAATGATGATTACATATGCCGGACCAACATGGAACTTTGCCTGGGTCAGGAAATCCAATCTGTTTTTGGAAAGGATAGAAAAGATGAAAGACGTATCCATCACTACCGAGGTATATAATCACTGGAGTGCTGTTGCGCGTTTTTTCAGAGGTTACGAATACAGCCGTTTGGTAAGTGTGTTTGGAGATGTGCCTTATTATAACAAGGTTGTAACAGAAACGGAGCTGGATCTGCTTTACAAAGACAGAGACAGCAGAACACTGGTCATGGACAAGGTATATGACGATTTTGCCTACGCGCTTGAAAACATGAGAGTTTCGGACGGGAGTGCCCAGTATCTTAACAGATATATCGCAGCGGCATTTATCTCCCGGTTTATGCTGTTCGAAGGCACATGGCAAAAGTATCACCTGAACAATAACGAAAAAGCCAAAAAATATCTGGAGCAGGCGGTTGCCGCTGCAAATATTGTGAAGACTTCGGGCAAATTCACTTTTACAAGTGATTTCCGCTCACTGTTCGGATCTTTGGACCTGGCAAACAACAAAGAGGTAATTATGTACAGGCACTATGATGCCGCACTTGGAGTAACTCACCACGTTGCTTCATACTCAAATCTTACCGAAAGTCAGGGTCCTGCACCAAACCTATCGCTTGCAAAATCTTTCATTTGCAACGACGGTATGCCGTACAAAGTGTCCAATATCGCAAATGCAGACAAACTTGACATAAAAAACATGTCACTAACTCGTGACCCTCGTTTTGAAGCAACATTCTGGGATGCACCAAAGAAAGAGTCAAGTACCATGCTTTATGCCTGCAAATTTATAGACCGCGAAGGCGTTAAGCTCTATCCGGGACCTTACCCTGCAATGTATGGTTCAAACACAAATACAAATGATGCTCCCGTTATAAGACTTGCAGAAGTTGTTTTAAACTGGATAGAAGCCAAGGCAGAACTGGCAACAATGGGAAGCCCTGCGGTAACCCAAACTGATATTGACCAGTCAATTAATGCAATCCGCAACCGTCCGCTTGATGCAACAGCCATTGCAAAAGGCATCAAGAAAACATCTCCGCTTGTTTTGGCTGCTTTGCCAAATGATCCCGACCGCGACACGGATGTTCCTGCATTGCTTTGGGAAATAAGACGCGAAAGAAGGATGGAGTTTGTTTTCGAACACACTCGTCTTTTGGATATTAAGAGGTGGAAAAAGATAAATTATATGAGCGGAGCTACTAATCCGGATCTTTTGCTTGGCCCTTGGGTTAACTTCCAGGCTGAATATCCGGAGTGGTTGATTGCTGCCAAAGTAAATAAACTTAAAGTCAAAAAGGCAGATGGCACAGTAGTAACATATACCGGTACAAATGGTGCAGATATGGTAGGCTACTATGTTCCCGAAAATATTTCGGACAGGGATGCATTTACCGCCAGAGTTTATCTCTCTCCGGTAGGCAATACTCAAATAAGTCAATACACTGATAAAGGTTACACTCTAACACAGACCCCTTTATGGAATTAGTGACAATTTGATGAATTTTATGTTAAACGGGGCATCTGACAAATAATTTGTCAGGTGCCCTTTTTTTATAAAAATATTCAGGAAAATGGTGCAGATATTATAATAATCACTAAATTTACACATATTTAAAACATGAGTGAATATTGATGTTTCAAAGGCTTTTTTGCCTTTTTTTTATAAATTAAATTAATTATTAACCAAAAACTTAAATTCATGTATGTTTCACAAAAATTAGCCGAATGGTGTAAGCGATTTATGCTTTCGGTATTCGTCCTGGCTCTCATCTCAGGGACTTTGTTGGCTCAAAACATTAGAGTTTCCGGCAAAGTTATTGACAAAACAGGACTGCCTTTAATGGGTGTTTCTGTGTTGATAGAGGGAACCAGAACAGGTGTTGCAACAGAACTTGACGGAACCTATAAAATTGAGGTACCCGCAAATACTGTTCTCCAGTTTTCTGCAATTGGCATGGAAATTCTGAAAGAGTCCGTAAACAATCGCACTGTTATTAATGTAACAATGCAGGAATCAACAGTTTTTCTTGATGAACTTGTTGTAACGGCTCTGGGTATCAAGAAAGAGAGAAAAGCATTGGGATATGCTGTATCCGAAATCAAGTCCGATGAATTGATGAGGAATAAGACCGCAAACCCAATTTCTTCACTTTCAGGTAAGATTGCCGGTGTTAACATCACCCAATCTTCCGGTGCAGCAGGTTCTGGCGCGCAGATTATTCTTCGTGGCGGTACTTCAGGATCTGAAGGCAAAGACAATCAACCTTTGTTCGTAGTCGATGGTGTGATTTATGATAACTCTTCAACTCTTGTAGGTAACTCTGCATTTGACGGTTCTTATAAATCGGCAACCACAACTTCTAACCGTATTATGGATATAAATCCTGAGGATATTGAAAATATGTCCATATTGAAAGGACCGGCAGCGTCTGCACTTTATGGTTCCCGCGCAGCCAACGGCGTTGTCATTATTTCTACCAAAAAAGGTAAAGAAGGTGTAATTGAAGTTAATGTCAACTCCAAATTTTCCACATCTTGGGTGAAAAACCTTCCTGAAGTTCAAACTGAATACACAAGAGGTTATATGGACGATCAATACGACAATAGCAGGAATTATCTCGGAACTGTTTTCAATGATTTTTCATACAATTCTTGGGGAGAAAAGTCTAATGCACAGACTTATGACAACATTGGAAACTTCTTACAAGGGGGAGCAATCTATGACCAAAGTGCCAGCATTGCGGGTGGTACTAAAAACAGTAACTTTTACTTATCCGGATCTTATTATGATCAAAAAGGTATTGTCCCTGAAACTGGGTATGACAAATACACCTTCCGTTTCAATGGTGAACAGAGAGCCGGTATATTCACATTCAATGCAAATGCGGCTTACTCACAAGCTCATACAGACAGGACGTTGACCGGTGCGGGTCTTTATGGTTCACAAGGAACCGGTGCTCTTTACGGCGTTTACAACTGGTCTCCATTTGACAATATGTCAAATTATTTAAATGAAGACGGTTCTCGTTATAGAATGTTCGATGATAGGCTTGATCCTTGGGATGAGCGCGATAATCCATATTGGATTGTTAACAAAAATAAAATGTTTGACAATACAGATCGTTTTACAGGCAGTTTAGGCGTAAAGGCAGATATTACAGACTGGTGGTTCGTTCAGTACAGATTGGGTATTGACTCATATACTCAAATCAACTCTAATCGTATTGCTGCCAAAGGAGTTATCAAACAAGTCTGGCAGAATGGTATGATGAGTGACAACACTATGCGTTTCAAATATATGTCACACAATTTCATATCAAATATGAATAAGAAATTCGGAGATTTTGACTTTAATCTGTTACTTGGTGCTTCTTCAGATGATACTCAGACTAACAGTAACTTTATGATGGCTTGGAATTTCTCTGTTCCTGATTTCTATTCTTATGCAAATGCTTCAACAGAAAACAAGCAATTTGCCAACGCTGCATCTAAAAAGAGACTGTTAGGTTTATTCGGCGAATTCCGTGTAGCTTGGAAGAATATATTATATATGACAGTTACCGGACGTAATGACTGGACATCAACCCTTCCTGTCGAAAATCGCTCATACTTCTATCCGTCTGTCAGTGGTTCATTTGTATTTACAGAACTTCTTCCTAAGAATAACATTCTTACTTTCGGTAAGCTTAGAGCATCTTGGGCAAAAGTGGGTAAAGATACAGGCGCTTATGAAACAAACACCTCTCTTTGGCCTGTCGGGACATATCTTGGTGGTAAAATTGGTGTCGGTAACTCATGGACTCGTGGTAACCCTTATCTTAAACCGGAAATGACCAAATCGACTGAAGTCGGGATTGAATTAAGTCTCCTCAAAGATCGCTTACGTGTTGACTATGCATATTATACAAACGACTCTTACAACCAGATTTTGTCTCCTCGCGGACCTCAATCTACCGGTTATATTTTCTGTTCAATCAATGCAGGAAACGTTTATAATAAAGGTATGGAGTTGACTATTTCAGGTACTCCTGTTGAAACAAAAGATATGAAATGGGATGTGGGCTTGAATATCGCAGGTAATCGTGGTACTTTGGACGGACTTCCTGCCGGTATGGATGTTATGTATGTTACAGACGTTCAGTATGCAGGAGCACAAGCAGCATCATTCAACGGTGGTAACTTTATGGCTATAGCGGGTACTGAATGGAAGAGATATAAATATGATCCTGAAGATGCAAACTCTCAAAAAGAATTAGACGGACAAATTATTCTTGATGCAAACGGAATGCCAACCTACACAACTTCTTTATCAGAAGTGGGTAATCGTGAGGCTAAGTTCTCTGGTGGTTTGAATAATACTATTTCATGGAAGAATTTTTCTTTTAATATGTTGTGGGAATTCAGAGTAGGTGGTGATGTTATCAACGGAACACAATATGCTATGACTAATAGTGGTGTTAGTAAATTCTCCGGGGATATTCGTAATAAAGAGCTTACAGTAACAGGTATCGATGCAAGCGGAAACGCTGTATCTAATACTTGGAGTGCAGATAACACATACCTTTTTAATGGAGTAGAAACAAGCGGTCATAATATTATTAAAAATTATTATACTAATTATTATACTAGACAAACTTCCAATTATATTACAGCCGTTAATCTGCTAAGACTTCGCACACTATCTGTAATGTATGATTTTCCTAAGAGGTGGCTCGACAGAATAGGATTCATTAAACGTGCTTCTATTTCTGCTTCTGCAAACAATCTTCTTCTATTTACCAATTACGAGGGAGATCCTGAAGTAGCTGCATCTGGTGCAGGTGTCGGTGGTTCATCTTCTGTTGGATTTGACTATTGTGGAGTACCTGCAACCTCAGGTATGACATTCGGTTTAAATTTAACTTTCTAATAAGTTTTAAGTATTTAAATTTAATAATATGAAATATATTAAATCATTAATTTCTCTGTGTGTCGTATGCTTTATTACTCTCACACTGGCCTCTTGCAGCGATTGGCTCGATATTAATACTGACCCTGAGAATCCTTCTTCAGAGAGTGCTACATACCAAACTCGTTTGGCACATATACAATTTTATACCAATTCAGCAACTCAATTTGCCGCTTGGCGTACAAGTATGTCCGCTGGTGATTGGACGAGATATTTCAATGGTAGTACCTATTGGAGTATGTCTTTTTGGAGTCCTCAAACCGGTGCTGTTACTACACCTTACCAATGGTGGTTTGTAGGTGCAGCAAGTAATATATCCTATATGTATGACAAAGCTATGGCAGAAGAAGCCTGGCATTATGCAGGAGTAGCTAAAGTTATCCGTGCGTATGGATTTATGTTAATGACTGACCTATATGGTGAAATGCCTTATACAGATGCAGTGGGTGAAAACGCAACTCCTACTTATGACAACGGAAAAACCATTTACTTAGGCTGCTTAAATGAACTAAACGAAGGTCTGGAACTTTTGGCTAGAACTCAGGATGCAAAGCTTCCTGCATTGGCAGAAGGTGACTATTGGAACAACGGTAATGTTGCCAAATGGATAAAATTTGGTAATTTGCTTAAAGCTCGTTATGCAGTGAAACTAAGTAAAAAAGCTGACGGAAGCTATCTTGATGGTAAATATGATGCTGCGACCATTCTTGATGCCCTTTCAAAAGGTCCTCAAAGCAATGCCGATAACACTATAATCTATCATACAGATGACAATAGTACAACACATGACGTTCTTGGATGGAACGAACCTGTTGACTACTCTCCTATATACTCTGTTTGCGGTATGAATGCCGGTTATATGGTAACCGATATGCTTTATGAGAACCTTACCAATTTTGCAGGTAGCGGTGTTGAAGACCCTCGTGCCGACAAAATTATTCCTTGGGCTAAGTCAGGTGAATCTGCAAGCACCCCATCAGAAATTAAATGGAGTGGCAATTGGAGACGTTCACTTGGTGTCGATATGGTGTCTAATAATGCTCCAAATCTTAGCGGTGGACCGTTAAGAGCAGGATATACTGCTGCAAAAAAATGGTGGATAGATTCTTCTTCTCCTGCTAGAAAGGGTGATACTGTTTATGTAGAGGCTACAAGTTCATCTAAAGGTTACGCTGCCAAATCAGATCTTCTTTATAGAAGAGACGGAACGGATGCATCAAAGGAATCAGGCTCTTTCTATTCAAGAGTCTCTTCTCCTACATACATCGGTACTTATTCAGAAGCTTGCTTTATTAAAGCAGAAGTTTTGTTCAATCAAGGTAGTGCTCCAGCTGCATTCACTGCGTACAAAGAGGGTATCAAGGCAAGTATGGAACAAATGAATGTGACCCTCAATTCTTGGATTGCAGGTGATGCAACCCTTGCCGATTGTCCTTCATTTACTCCGATGACTCAAACACAAATGGATAATTTCTTGAATAATGGTATAGGTACTGCAGGCAATCTTACTCTAGGTAAGATTCTTACTCAAAAACGAATTGCCTTACACTTCTCAGTCGAAATCTGGAACGATATGCGTCGTTATGACTTTGATGAAGATTTGTTCCACAATTGGGGTGTTCCTGCATATCACGCAGTTAATGCTACCGCTCTTCAAGGAATTCCTGAAGGAAAACAATACCGTCGTTGGCGTCAATGCTCACACGAGCTTAACTACAACGCAGCGAATCTGCAGGCAATCGGTTCAGAAGTTCCGGGTGCAAATATGAGTCTTAGTGGATGGAACAGTGCTCAAGATGTTTGGACTATTCCTGTATGGTGGGATTCTAGTCAAGAGTAATCTCATTTTCCAATAATAAATAAAGCAGC
>DOSU01000114.1:1335-1589 GCA_003513895.1 Rikenellaceae bacterium | reverse complement strand
GCCCTGTTATATTTTATCGGTATTTGTATTAGTTTAAAAAGGATAACATCTTAGATGCTATCTTTTTTAATAAATGCCTGGCAATGTGATTTTTAGATAAACAAGGATAGAATCTCGGTGATTAACTACATTTTCGCAAATCCCTATTAGTGAGTAAGATACAACTTATTATGGCAGCACTGCTGCCACAATAAGTTGTATCTGTCACAGGGCTAATATTTTACTAGTTAGAAATATGGTGCGGCTGTGCCGCG
>DOSU01000114.1:1028-1197 GCA_003513895.1 Rikenellaceae bacterium | reverse complement strand
ATTTGGGTAAACATTTGGGTAAAAAACTGATTCGTAAAAGCCTTAATTTCAGCTTATAACACATAATCAAGAGGGCACTACCCTCTTGATTATGTGTTGCTTTTTGATAGTGAGTGATTTACGATATTTAAATTTGCAGCAATTTTCGCCGAAGGCGTAAACCTGCGAC
>DOSU01000114.1:649-941 GCA_003513895.1 Rikenellaceae bacterium | reverse complement strand
GGAGCACCTAATTGTCCCTAAAAGAGGGTGACACAAAAAGGTCTAACCGCTGAAACGCCCTAATATTGGGTTAGTTACTAAAAGTGAAGAGGCCTCATGTCTCTTCACCTATTTCCGGGCGGGGAAAAAATTAATGGGGACGCTTATTTCCACAGCAATTATTATATTAACTTTGATGTATACTTTGGTCATTAACTTAAAATCAAATCAAAATGTTTGCAAAAGAGGTATACATAAATCGTCGAAGAGAGCTTGCTTCGAGCGTAAAGTCGGGAATTCTTCTTTTTTTGGG
>DOSU01000114.1:0-549 GCA_003513895.1 Rikenellaceae bacterium | reverse complement strand
AATTCGGAGGTTGGAATAAATTATTTCGACAATACATACAGGTTCCGCCAGGACTCTACGTTTCTCTATTTCTTTGGGATAGACCAGCCCGATCTTGCAGCCGCAATAGATATTGAAACAGGCGAAGAGATTCTTTTTGGCAACGATGTCACAATCGACGATATAATATGGATGGGCCCTCAGCCTGCAATGAAAGACAAAGGAGAAAATGCAGGAGTTCAAATAGTAAAGCCACTTGACGCTCTTTCGGCATATATTTCGGACGCAAAAAACATAGGCAGGAAAATTCATTTTCTTCCTCCGTACAGGTATCACAACAAAATTCAGCTTAACAAACTCCTTGGAGCCGACATCGACAGGCAAAAAGAACTTGCTTCGGTTGAGTTTATCAAGGGAGTTGTTGCTTTACGGGAATTGAAAGACAGCTATGAAGTTGCAGAGCTGGACAAAGCTGCCAACATCGGTTACATAATGCACTATACAGCAATGCAGATGGCTAAAACAGGCATGGTTGAACAGGAGCTTGTTGGTCTTATGGAGGGAATCGCG
>DOSU01000085.1:1657-2899 GCA_003513895.1 Rikenellaceae bacterium | reverse complement strand
AGGCACACCTGCTGCTAGTAATAACTGTTTCATTTGAAATTTATCACGGAAGTTTTTCGCCGTTCTGGGAGGTATACCATTTATGTCCAGTTGATGCCGCGCCTGCGCTATTGCGATTTGCTCGTACTCGCCAACCCCTATTAACTGAGTAATTTCCCCAAATCGCTTAGCTAAGGTTTTTGCCCCGGAGACGATACATTTGGAGTCGCGCACATTTGGAATTCGTAACCATGCAACCAGCTTGTTACGCACGGTTGAGTCTAATAATGTTGGGGGTGATTCCGTAAGTAGTGCTACCCGGAAGTCGGGAAAATTAATAGCTGCACGGATTGCATCTTCAGCATTTTCAGAAATCCATCGTTCAACAAATATTACAAATGCCATATCGAAATTATGGTTAAGCGTTATTGAGAAAAATCATTTCGCCAATCTTACTGAAAGATAAACTAGACGCCGTAATTCCATAAGAACTAAAAAAATTACGAATATAACCGAAATGATATGCGACTGAGCACAAGCCATCATTTGACTTGAAATACACGCCTCGTTCATCTTCTATTAACTGAAGGTTGTCATAGTGACAATTTGCGTAATATTTTTTTCGTTCAATTGTGGCTTCCGTGTGTGTGCCATATGTGCTAATAATAGTAGGCGTTCCCATCCGACTGAGAGCTAGAGCAGCCCCATCAATATCTAAGATATTCCCGAAAGAATTAAAAGGAAAAAAAGTAAGGATCTTTGGGGGGGAAACCTCGAAATTCTCCTTGGAAATTAGATGAGGCAAATCAACCACGTCTCCCACAACTAATCGATAGTTCTTAGGGTCAATCGACATTTGCATAAGTTTTTTAAGTGCTATGTCGATATACCGCGGCACAACGTCAATTCCTAAATATAACTTACCACTATGTGCTGCCCACGTCAGGTATCTTCCATCCATACAGCCGACTTCTATAAGGAGATCGAATTGATCGGCATAACTATGGAGTAAATTACGCTCCCCTGCTAGAAAACATTCAATGCTGGCTGGGAAATGGGATGAATCAACAAGCCTGTCACCTAGGCCCTGTTCATAGAAATTGCTATATGCTTTTACGCGCATCTGATTAGACATTTTCACAATACTATTTGTGTTTGTATTTCATGAGTCAAGGCAGATGCATGGCGCTCCAATAAATTGGCGGCTTCTTCTGTTAGCAGTTGCAGGCCATCTTTCCCATAAAATGAAATAATCACTATCCT
>DOSU01000085.1:0-1587 GCA_003513895.1 Rikenellaceae bacterium | reverse complement strand
AATAATCACTATCATGATGTTTTCACTTGATGTCGTAATCATCGCTCGTTCAGAGTCACTTGTTGGACTCCCGAAAGGTCCATTCTGGTCGGCAAATACCGGGAGATTCTCAATATTAATTAATTCTTTTCCTATTCCTTTGTAAAACTCACCCGGGAGCCCAATGCGGAACATAATAGGTGGTTGCAACTGGGATATATCATATGTCCCAACGGAATGCAGGCTCTTGATTGAAATTAGATTATTAAGATCCACTATTGTATTAATCTTATATAAACCCTTATTCTGCACAATTCGTCGCAGTAAAGCCTCCTGCGACCCTCTATATCTAGAAGGATCTTTGCCTAGTTGTTTGTATACATTTTTTAGGGCCTTTACCTCTGGGAGGTTAGATATATCTTCAAGGGTTCGAGTTGACTTGATACTATTTATATGGTCATTAATATAGCCCCAGAGTAATTCATCATGAGACGTAACATGAACCTTGCCAAAAACTACACCAAGCGCAATATCTGGAGCAATTCTTTTCAGTGACTCATCAATAATTATTTGCATCATATTTATCCTATTTTAAATAGTAAGAAATTCTGCACGATAAACAGTAGCGATATCCTTAACTTCATCAAAGACTGGTGGCTTTTGCCCAACTATTGGGTATAAAACGGAAGCCTCGCCGAAATCAGAAAACGCATCAAGCCATGGTCCTGGTGGAATTCCCCATTTATCATAACGGTATGACAGACTACCATCACACCCCTTAAGTGGGTGTTGAACAGCCCAATTTATGCTGACTGGATGTGGCATACCATAAAGAGAGCGCCATCTAATTAGTTGATGGAATAAATTTATCCGATCTTGATGTGTTTCACCTAACCCAAATAGCACAGCCCCACCACAGTGAATCCGAGTAGAGCAAAGCAGTTCTATAGCCTTCTCTGCTCGCCATAACCATGAACTTTTTCTCCTATGAACATCTTTACTAAAATGACCAACTGCCCGTGGATCGAGAGTCTCGATACCAATAAATAAATAACTTAATCCAATTAATTGCAAGTCTCGAAGAAGGTCGACGTGCTTTAAGACTTGATCAATCGTTAATTGCGCCCCAAATTGAATATTGGGATATCGTCTCTCTTTCAGGTTAATAAAATGGCGAAGTTCTCGTTTGGAGCCGGCAAGGAATGTCGAATCTTCTACAAATGCACTTGCACCCATATCTGGGTAGTCTTCTGAAATAACATTTACTGCTACAGCAATCTGATTTGTTAGTCGTGTTGCTGCAGTATCCAAATCAGTAATGGGTCCTGCACTACTTCGTCTCTCGCTGCAGAAAGAGCAGTCATATGCACAACCACGACCAGCACCACTGAATACATGCGCAGTAAGTGTTTCTGGAAATACATCAAATCCTGTTCTCACGCCAAACATCTCGGTTGGAGATAATAAATTCTTACTTCTCAGAGCCATACTGCCTGCGATGCTTTGAATTCCGGTTGCATTAGGCCAACTTACGATCCATCTTCCACCAATATCCGTAATGCCATCCAAGTGTTCAGTAACGCTTGCTGACGCAATATGCTGGCGGTA
>DOSU01000071.1:17603-26733 GCA_003513895.1 Rikenellaceae bacterium | reverse complement strand
CGCAGACTCGACCCGCGCCAAAGAGAACTTTGGGACAATACTTACAATAAAGTTCTCAGAGAGTTTCTTTCTAAAAACCCAACAGGCAAAGACCTGGCTGAATGGAAATTTCAGCGTTATATGAGGGACTATCTTAAGTGTATTCGTTCTCTGGATAATAATATCGGCAGAGTTATGGATTACCTTAAAGAAAATGGCCTTCTTGAAAACACTATAGTAATTTACACCTCCGATCAGGGTTTTTATATGGGTGAGCATGGCTGGTTCGACAAACGATTTATGTATGAAGAGTCCTTCCGCACTCCTTTGGTTATGAGAATGCCGGATGGAGCGAAAGATCTTAAAAAGAGAGGAGATGTACCTCAATTTGTCCAAAATATAGACTATGCCCCAACATTACTTGAACTTGCCGGAGCATCAATTCCAAAAGAGATTCAGGGTAAGTCAATAGTTCCGCTGCTTAAAGGCAAAACTCCATCTGACTGGCGCAAGTCGGTATATTACCATTATTTTGAATATCCGGCAGAGCATGCAGTCCGCCGTCATTACGGTGTGAGGGACAGCAGGTATAAACTGATCCATTTTTATGGTCACGATATTGATAAATGGGAACTGTTTGATTTGCTTTCAGACCCTAAAGAACTTGTAAATCAGTATGACAATCTTAGTTATACAAAAGTAAAAGAGCGAATGCACAAAGAACTCAAGCGTCTTATGACAAAATACGAAGACAAGCAGGAGTTGTAATAATGAAACCTCAGGGCTCGAATACTCTTCACATTATTGAAGCATACCGCTTTAAGCCAGGGAGACCTTTTTCTCTTATGCTTAAACCGGTTGGAGCTGAATGCAATCTGAATTGTGCCTATTGTTATTATTTGCCTTCCGATGAATCGGCACATAAAAGGCCAGGGAAGTTAAAGATAATGAGTGAAGAGTTGCTTAGAAAAGCAATTCATGAAACAATAAGATTGAATAATACTCCGGAAGTCTCTTTTTGCTGGCATGGCGGAGAACCATTGCTTGCGGGTGTAGAGTATTTTCATAAAGCGATTGATATTCAGAAAGATGCACTGGTTCAGAATCATGCTAATGATAAGGATTTTTTTACATCTGGCAGTTCCAAAACAATTATCAATACGATTCAAACAAACGGAACGCTAATCAGTCGGGACTGGTGCCGGTTCTTCAAACAAAACAATTTTTTAGTGGGAGTTTCCATTGACGGCCCAAAAGACATTCACGACTCATTTCGTGTTAACAGGGCAGGAGAATCGATGTTCGATAAAACAATGGCCGGAATTTCAATGTTGATAGAGTGTGGAGTGGAATTCAATACGCTCTCTACAGTGAATAGTGCAAGCGAGGGAAGAGGTGCTGAGGTTTATGCGTTTTTGAAAAACATTGAAGATTATTCCCGTGAAAAACCGGGATTCATGCAATTTCTTCCGGTCGTTGCTCCGGGCGAACCTTGGAGTGTTTCGGCCGAAGGCTACGGGCAGTTTATGAAAGATGTTTTTGCACAGTGGTGGAAATGCGAAGATGCCGGCAGAGTTTATGTCCAGCTGTTCGATATTGCTTTGGCAAACTATATGGGAATGCAAAGTGGACTTTGCCAGTTTAATCCTGTGTGCGGAGATGTGCCGGTATTGGAGCAAAATGGCGAAATTTTTACATGCGACCATTTTGTAAACAGGCCCAAATCCAAAGGGTATAATGATTTTTATCTTGGAAACCTTAAAAATAAAAATTTTGAAGAGCTGGTCTACTCTCCAAAAATTGCAAGTTTTGGAATCGAGAAAAGGAGCAAATTGCCGGTTAAATGCCAGCGTTGCGACTATTTAAACCTTTGTAACGGAGGATGTCCGGAACATCGTGTGGAGAAAACCGATGGGGATTATAACATCAACTTTTTATGCCCCGGTTATACTGATTATTTTAGATTTATCTCTCCATATTTAGAGATTATTTCTAAAAACATAAATTCAAATTTTACCTGAACCCTCCCATTATATCCAAAAGTTCATTTGTAATTTCCTGCTGTCGCGATTTGTTGTATTGAAGAGTAAGTTCTTCAATTAAGTTATCTGCATTGTCCGTTGCAATTTGCATGGCAAGAGTACGTGCAGCGTGTTCGGATGCCGACGAGTCCGTAATAACAGAAAAAATCTTGAGGTTAAGCAGTTGTTCGATCAGATGAATAGCTATCTCTTCCTTGCTTGGCTCAAAAATATAATTATAGGGTTGAATTTTCTGTTTTACTCCTATAGATGTCTCTCTGAAGGGGTGATATGGCAGAAACTGAGATGTTGTTACAACCTGAGTGGCTCTTGATTTGAAATGGCTGAATATTAAGTCGACCTTGTCTAACTCTTTTTTTAGGAACAAATTCATGATTTCATCTGCGAACTTGAATGAACTTTCATATCCCGGCTTTTCAATCATTTCAGGTGGAAGTGTTTCAACCGAATATTGCAGTTTTGAAAAATGTTTTGCCAGAACTTTTCCTAAAGCATATATTTTAATATTGCCAATTCCCAGGTTTTTGTAATAATCAATTGTACTCTGTGTTTTGTTTATGATATTGGAATTGAATGCACCGCACAAAGTTGTGTTTGACGAGATGGCTATTATCCCAACATTTTTAACTTCTCTATTCTCAAAGAAAGGAGAATAATAATTCTCTTCGCCAATTGCCATTTCATATAAAATTTCGTCCAGAGCTTTCTGATATGGTAAAAGTCTGGCTATTAAATATTGGGCATGGCGTAATTTCGAAGAAGAGATCATCTTCATAGCCGAAGTAATTTTTAATGTACTCCGGACTGCTGCGATTCTACCCTTAATCTCTTTTAGTGATTGCATCTTCTTGTTTTAGCCTTTAACATGTAAATTCAATGCACACTTTTCAATCTCTGAGGCAATGCTTTCATCAAACAAACCACTCTTAATTTTCTCAAAAACTCCTGTGCCTTTTAATGAAGCAATCAGGTTCTCTTCGAACTCTTGAATTGATTTAAGCGGGACATCTTTCAAAAGTTCGTGTGTGCCGCAATAAAGAACAGCAATCTGTTGTTCTACAGGCATTGTCATGTGTTCATGCTGTATAAGAAGCTGGGTGTTCTTTTGCCCTTTGTCTATGACCCGGGCAGTGACCTTGTCCAAATCTCCCCCAAATTTTGTAAAGGATTCCAGTTCACGATACTGAGCCTGATCAATTTTCAATGTTCCGGCAACTGTTTTCATCGCTTTCAACTGAGCGTGGCCGCCCACCCTTGAAACAGAAATGCCCACATTAATTGCTGGGCGTATACCCTGATTGTAAAGTCCTGTTTCCAGAAAAATCTGACCGTCGGTAATTGAGATAACATTGGTTGGAATATAAGCAGATACATCTCCGGCCTGGGTTTCTATGATAGGAAGCGCAGTGAGTGAACCGCCTGCCTTAACTCTTCCCTTTAAAGATTCTGGTAAATCATTCATTTGAGATGCAACATTCTCCTGGTTGATAATTTTTGCTGCCCTTTCCAATAATCTGGAATGGAGATAAAAAATATCCCCCGGATATGCTTCTCTTCCTGATGGCCGCCTTAGAATGAGCGAAAGTTCCCGATATGCAACTGCATGTTTAGAAAGATCGTCAAACACAATTAGGGAGTCTCTGCCGGTATCTCTGAAATACTCTCCGATTGCCATTCCTGTGAAGGGGGCGAAATATTGCATTGCTGCTGCTTCTCCGGCAGTTGCAGTGACAATTATAGTATAGTCCAGAGCGCCTTTCTCCTTTAGCAGGTTTACTATTGACGCGACTGTAGAACCCTTTTGTCCTATTGCGACATAGATACAATAGACTGGTTTGCCTGCTTTGAACTCTTCTAACTGATTTAGAATTGTATCTATTGCAATAGTTGTTTTCCCGGTTTGTCTGTCGCCAATTATCAATTCCCTTTGTCCTTTTCCAATTGGAATCATTGCATCTATTGCTTTAATCCCGGTTTGAAGAGGCTGGTTCACAGGCTGCCGGAATATTACTCCGGGGGCCTTTCTTTCAAGAGGCATTTCAATTGTATCTCCTTTTATCACACCGAAGCCGTCAAGCGGCTCTCCAACGGGGTTGATAACCCTTCCCAGCATACCCATTCCTACATTAATGGATGCAATCTTTCCGGTACGTTTAACTCGGTCTCCCTCTTTAACCAGGTTAGAAGCTCCAAGTAATACAACGCCAACATTATCCTCTTCCAGATTCATTACTACTGCTTCCATCCCGTTGTCGAACCTTAAAAGTTCATTAGCTTCGGCATTGAATAGACCGTATATTCTGGCAACACCGTCACTAATCTGAAGCACGGTACCTACCTCTTCATATTCCAGTTTTGTCCCAATTTCTCTGAGTTGCATCATAAGCAAATCAGATACTTCGCTTGCCTTAATATTTTCGGACATATATGTTGTTTAGTTTAATATTAAAATTAAATTGAATGTTGAGATGTAAGTTCTCTTTTTATTGTCGCAAGCTGAGTGGAGAGGCTTGCATCAAGCCGCAGGTAATTCATCTCAAAGACAAACCCGCCAATTATATTTGAATTTACAATATTTTTGATTTTAACTGATCCCCCGGTTTTCGTTGAAACGAGTACCTTTAAATTGTTTATAACCTCCTCAGAGGCAGGTTGTGCAGTAGTGAGTCTGCATATCGACATGTTTTTATATTTATTGTAAAGTTCTATGAAAATAAACGCAATGGAATGAAGCAAGTACACTCTGTTTTGTTTAAGGAGGAGTATAAGAAAACGTTTTAGTTCATCCGATACTGCTCCTCCGCAGGCAGTTTCTATTAATCCTGTTTTTTTACTGTCCGGCAGGATTGGAGTAAGAAGAGCATTTCTGAATTCTTTGACTTCAAGATAACTCTCGCACAAATTGCTCATGTTTTCATACACGGCATCTTCAACACCCTTTTCAACTGAAAAGGAGAGAAGTGTACGGGCATATCTTTTAGCTATTATTCCTCTGTTCATTTATGTTAAGACTTAAATGCCGAAGATTCATTCAATAGCTTATTGATCAATTGTGTTTGGGCGGAAGTTTCCTTAAGCTCGGTACGAACAAGTTTTTCTGCAATATCTACAGAGAGAATGGCAATCTGGCTGCGTATATCCCTCATTGCAATCTCCTTTTCATTTTGTATTTCCACCTTTACACTCTCAATCTGTTTTTTTGTGAGTTCACGCGCCTCGTCGTTTGCCGATTTAATTATTGAATTCTTAAGTTTGTTTGCTTCGCGGATAATAGTCATTTGCTCCTCTCTTGTACTGGCAATCATCGCTTTTCTCTCGGATTTTATGTTTTCAAGCATTTCTTTTGCTGTGTTTGCATCATCAAGAGATTTCTGAATGAAGACTCGTCGCTCCTCCACGCTTTTCAAAATAACAGGGAACCCATATTTTGCTACAATAAAAATTACAATTCCAAATGACAGGCACATCCAGAACAATAGTCCGGATTCAGGAACTAATAGTGACATAACATTAAGATTAAAGTGCAAGGAAACAAACTACAATCGCAAATAATGCAGCCCCTTCTACAAGGGCAGCTATAATAATCATAGACATTCTTATATCGTTTGCAGCCTCGGGCTGCCTCCCGATTGCCTCCATTGCGGAAGCGCCAATTTTTCCAATTCCAATTCCCGCTGCTACCGCAGCCAAACCTGCACCAAGGGCAGCACCTAAAGTTCCCAGATGTAAATCCGGAGCTGCAGCTTGTAAAAATGTTAACAAGATCATAATGATAATTTTTAAATGTTTATATTTTTAATCTAATAATCAGTTAATTGCATGTTTGTGAACCCTTGAAAGCCCAATGAAAACTGCCGACAAGAGTGTGAAAACATATGCCTGTATATATGCAACAATAAGTTCTACAAACAGCATAAACGCAGTAAGTAATACCGAAAGTACAGACATCCCAATATTTGTGGCAGAACCCATTGCTACGGTAACAAAAATTAGCGATGTGAGGCCAAGTATTATAGTATGACCTGCCATAATGTTGGCAAACAGACGAATCATGAGTGCAAAGGGCTTTGTAAAAACGCCGAATATTTCAATTGCAGGCATCAGAGGTAAAGGAATTTTCATCCAGGATGGAACATTTGGCCAAAAAATCTCTTTCCAGTACTCTTTTGTGCCGGAAAAACTAATAACAGCAAAAGTACAAAGAGCCAAAACCATTGTTACTGCAATGTTTCCGGTTGTATTTGCTCCTCCCGGAAAGAAGGGAATTAACCCCATAAAGTTATTAATGAGAATAAAAAAGAATACGGTTAACAGATATGGTGCATATTTTTCATATCCCTTTCCAATAGCACTCTTAATTACATTATCATTAATATCCATTATGAAAATCTCCATTGTGCCAACAAATCCATTTGGAGCCCGTTGTTTGTCTTTCCTGTACCATCTGGACAATGAGAGAATTAAAATCAGAAGAATAGAACAGTTGACGATAAGTGCAAAGCTGTTCATAGTAATAGACAAATCTATCGGCCGGCTAACTTTTCCGGAAGCAGAAGTATAAACTATTTTCCTGGCATATTCTCCTTCCTTAGAAATACTATACCCTTTATAAGAAGCTCCTTTTCTTAGCCGGGAAGAGATAAAAACGTTGATGCCGTTCTCTTTGTCAATTAAGATTACAGGTAGCGGAACAGATAATTCTCTCTCCCCAATGGCGGTTATATGCCATTCATAATTGTCACCTATATGTGAAAAGATAAATTTTTTAACATCAAAATCCCCGGATGCAAACAAGTTACCCGCATAGAAAAGTGAAATAATTAAAAGCAGGAAGTGTATTTTTATTCTTTTTTGCATTTGGCTATTCTCTCTTTTTCAAACTTGGTGAATATAAATGTTTCAACAAAAAGATAGAAAAAATAAAATCCTACTGTTGTTATTGAAAATTCGTATTCAAAATTGTCGGACATTGATACAAACAAAAGTATGGCAGCTGCCGTGAGCAGAAATTTAAATCCCCTCGTCATCATATATGCATTGATAATCTTTTCCGGATTATTTTTACTATAATGTAAAAGGGTGAGGAAGAGAATCACACCCAGAACAGTAAAATAACTTGGAATAATGGGGTACAACGGAAAATAGTGCATTGGGAAATAAAAATAAAGAACAAAACCCACTGCTATTCCAACAACAGGATACAAAAACAATAATGGAACAATGAGCTTAAGTATAAATTTTTTCAT
Source organism: Rikenellaceae bacterium (assembly GCA_003513895.1). Classification (GTDB taxonomy): domain Bacteria; phylum Bacteroidota; class Bacteroidia; order Bacteroidales; family UBA932; genus Bact-08. The sequence goes on along the minus strand of DOSU01000071.1, from coordinate 19,466 downwards.
TATAAGAAATATTATTCGGCACAAATCTTTACAACGTCTCTTTTAATACTTACAAAACCTCCGCTAATATTCAAAGAAAACTCATCTCCATTTTTCGAAACTGTATATTTAACGATTCCTTGTCCGAGGGTAGAGATCATAGGTGCGTGACCCTTTAAAACAGAAAACTTTCCGATTGTTCCGGGGAGGTTCACTGAGTCAACTTCTCCTTTAAATATAGTTTTGTCGGGCTGTAATATTATTAATTCCATAATCACTGATTATTAAGAGCAATGGAGTATTTTCTCGCCTTTTGCTATTGCTTCGTCAATAGTTCCTACGTTAAGAAAGGCCTGTTCGGGAAGATAGTCGGTATCGCCGTTGAGAATCATCCGGAATCCACGTATAGTTTCACCAATTGGGACCATTGCTCCCTTTACCCCGGTAAATTGTTCTGCAACAGAGAATGGCTGGGAGAGAAAACGCTGGACCCTTCGCGCTCTGTTTACCGTAATTTTGTCTTCGTCCGAAAGCTCATCCATCCCCAAAATCGAGATTATGTCCTGAAGCTCCTTATACCTTTGAAGTATTTGCTTTACATCCTGTGCAGTATCGTAATGTTCTTTTCCTACAATACTTGCATTAAGAATTCTGGACGACGATTCCAATGGATCAACAGCCGGGTAAATTCCTAGTTCTGCTATTTTTCTGCTTAGAACAGTTGTTGCATCAAGATGGGCAAATGTTGTTGATGGTGCAGGATCTGTGAGGTCGTCCGCAGGAACATAAACTGCCTGGATTGATGTAATAGAGCCTTTTTTCGTTGAAGCAATCCGTTCCTGCATCTTTCCCATTTCCGTTGCCAGTGTGGGTTGATAGCCAACAGCAGACGGCATCCTCCCCAACAAGGCAGAAACTTCCGAACCTGCCTGCGTGAACCTGAAAATATTATCTATAAAAAACAGAATGTCTTTGACTTCCGTACCTTCATCCCTGAACGATTCTGCGACTGACAGCCCTGCAAGAGCAACACATGAGCGAGCTCCGGGAGGTTCATCCATTTGTCCGAAAACCAGTGTGGCCTGTGATTTTGCCAGTTCATCCCTGTCTACCTTGCTCAGGTCCCATTCTCCATTTGCCATGCTTTTCAGAAATTCCTTTCCATACCGGATCACTCCCGATTCTATCATCTCCCTTAACAAATCATTCCCTTCACGAGTTCTCTCTCCAACACCTGCAAACACGGAATAGCCGTTATGTACTTTAGCAACATTACGGATGAGTTCCATTATGATTACGGTTTTACCAACACCGGCGCCGCCAAACAATCCTACTTTACCGCCTTTTGAGTATGGTTCCAAAAGGTCGATTACCTTGATTCCTGTATATAAAACTTCGGTGGAAGTAATAAGATCTTCAAATTTCGGAGAATTCTGGTGGATAGGGTATGCCCCTTCCATATTTAGAGGGCCAAGGTCATCGATAGCTCCGCCAACAACATTCATAAGCCTGCCCTTGATTTGACTTCCAATAGGCACAAGAATGGGCGATCCCATTGATATAGCTTTCATTCCGCGTCTCAATCCGTCGGTTGAATCCATTGCCACTGTCCTTACAGTGTTTTCTCCTATGTGCTGCTGAACTTCCAGAATAAGGTCACTCCCGGACGAACGGGGTATTTTGATAGCATCGTGAATGCCTGGCAGATTGACTTTTTTATCTTTAACCGTAGATTCAAAGCTTACATCCACCACAGGTCCGATGACTTGTGCAATTTTTCCTGTAGATTGTAATTCCATTTAATTAGAATATAAAGAATATTGCAAGTTATATAAAATTAAACTATCACAGAACGAGAGTATAATTTTTTTTACAAGGAAAGCT
>DOSU01000071.1:10369-17591 GCA_003513895.1 Rikenellaceae bacterium | reverse complement strand
AGAATCAAAGCTTGCGTTCAAACCGTCTGACCACTTTCTTATTATCTTATTTATCTCCAAAACGTCAAAACGGCTATCGGAAAAGAAATCTAAATCATCAGAATATCTATGATTTAAATAAAAATTACTTAAAGCTCGCTAGTAGCTAACTTTTATTGGTGAATCAGGTGAAGATAATTTGTGTATGATCTCCGCTTGCCAGCTCGTAAAACTCTCCTATTGTAAGAACGCCTTTAACATGCTCGCTCAGATCTTCTTTTTTCAGTTTGAACATGTCCATAGCAAGTTTGCAGGCATAAATTTCTCCTCCGCCTGCAGTTATCATTTCAAAAAATTCTTCAACCGGTGGTATATCAAGAGCTTCCATCTGACTTTTCATCATGGCAGATACACCTGCTTCAACTCCCGGCAGCGCACCCAGCAAAGTAGGGAATGGGAGTCCGCCCGGCATCCGCATGGCAGGATTTCCTACTGTAGATGTTTTTAGTTTGTTCATTTGCTTTTTTGTAATTGCATCAAGGCCAAAAAACGTAAAGAACAATTTTGCTTCTATTCCTTCCATAACAGCACCATTTGTCATTACCAAAGCTGCATACACATCTTCGATAGATCCTTTAGAGCAAATAATGCACACTTTTTTTAAAGGAGATTCTTTTTCTGCGCTCATAATAATATTTTTTAAAATTTAAATACAGCCTGTTGGTTTAGGAATACCTGCAATCTTGGATGCTTTTTTTAAAGGCGCGCCGGGGAAAAGAGCATAAAAATCTTTTATGTCCACAATCCCGGATTTGCCTATTGAACGTATCGTCAAAGCATCTCCTGCGTTGTTCTTGTTACGCAGATATTCAAGAACTGCAAAATGTTTTTCGGTGAGGTCAATACCCTCTTCCTTTGCAACAGCAGCAGCAATCTCTTTAGTCCATTGCTGAGAATTTGTAAAGTAACCCTCTTCGTTTACGTCAACCATGTGACCTGCGAATTCTTTTTGTGCCATAATTTTATAGTTTGTTTTTTTATTTTTTTGTGTAATTATGTTTTATTGTATGTGGTGTTTTGGGTACTTTTTACCGGCCATAGACATATGATCCGTCACTGGAAGCTTTCTTGCCCTAAGCAAAAGGTTCCAGTACATCCATTTGAAGAATAATTTGCCTAAAAAGTTTATCCAGTTGTTTTTCAACAAACCAAACGGACCAATTACAGGATATGGATATACACCCGGAAGTGGTTCTGTGTCGTAGTTGAAGTCTATAAGCGTACCCTTACTGTACGAAGTAACAATATAGCAGTTTGCATGTCCGTCGAATTTTGCATCCAAAGGTTTTCCTTCCATTGCACAAAGTAAGTTTTCTTCAAGAACTTCGGAAGCAAAGTGGGCTACAGAGCCGGCCTTCGAGGTAGGAAGGTTTGCAGCATCTCCAATTACAAATATGTTATTATGGCCAACTGCCTGCAAAGTGAATTTATCTGTTGGAACAAAATTGAGATCGTCTCCCAATCCGCTCCTCTCAATCATATCGTCACCCTTATTTGTTGGGATTGTTACAAGCAGGTCAAAATCCACTTCGGTACCGCCATAATCAATAATTTTTTTTCTATCGTTGTCTACTTCAGAAATATTATAGTCCGGGACAATATTGATGTTTTTGGCATCCATTATTTTGCTTAGGATCTTTGTAGCTATTGGTTTTGTAAATACTCCGGGAAGAGGAGTAACAAGAGTAATATCCACTTTGTCTCTCATTCCGCGTTTTTTGAAGTATGCATCTGCAAGAAAAATGAACTCAAGTGGAGCAACGGGGCATTTGTATGGAATCTCGGTGATGTTAACAACCATTTTCCCCCCTTTCCATGTTTTAAGATAAGAGGCAAGAGCAACTGCACCTTCTACAGTGTAAAAGTCGAAAATCTCTTTTTGCCACAGACTTCCAAGCAGACCGGGTGTCTCTTCGGGAGCTATTCGTGTTCCTGTCGCAACAATTAAAAAATCGTAGTCAAGTACCTTGCCGTTATCGAGCAGCACTTTGTTTTCTTTAGTGACGATTTTATCAATTTTCTCCAAAACAAGCTCCACTCCTTTAGGAATGAGCTGTTTTTTTGGTTTAATGACATCGGCTTCACTGTATATTCCAAAAGGAATAAATAGAAACCCCGGCTGGTAGTAATGGTCTTTCTCCTGATCCACTATTGTGATTTTCCAGGATTTCTCAGATAATTTTTTTCTGAGTTTGTTTGCCATTAACGTTCCGCCGGTACCGGCACCTAGAATAACTACATTCTTCATATGATAATTTTTAACATTACGCAAAGATAATATAATTTCATAATAACAAATATTTCTAATGGAATTTATTATATGTGATATACGTCACATTTGTAGCTTGTTCCTAACATGTTCTAATATCAATAAATACAGTGTTATGGGGAGATTTTACTTGTGTTTTTTAAAAAAATAGAAAAAAAAAGAGCAGGCTTTTTTGGCCTGCTCAAAGTGTTTTTGCTCAAAATCTATTTTACACTCTTCTGAATTTTGTCAAAATACATAGCAAAGGATCTGTAAAGGAAATGGGTCCATTTTCCGAACGGTACAATAATTAATGCCCATTGTGCAAGTATTGTTAAATGGAAGAGATAAAGCCAGAAATTTGTTTCCAGTAAATCCAAGTCAATCAACAGGCGAACAAAAAATGCTGTTACGCCCATTAAAAAGAGCCATATTACAAAAAACCAATCGGAAGGACGAGAGTGTTTGCTCACCTGTTTTTTCTGTTTGATTCTTCCCATTACAAAAACAAAAGTGACAGCAAATACAATTGCGCTTACGATGTATCCAAGCAATATGACGAATATGTTTTCGGAAGAAAACCAGTCAAGGAATACAGTGGTAAATAAAAGAGTGAGATAACCGATAACAAGGATAAAATGCATAAACCATCTTGTTTGATTGTCGTCGCAGCCAAGTGCCCTTTTTTGTGTGAACATGTGTACAAAGAACTCTCCAAGTGACGATAAATACATTTTAAGCGAAACCCGGTATTTTGGTTTAATTATGGTAAAGTACCACATCCTTATTATGTTCGGGAGTAATATAATTCCAAATACTCCGGCAATGGCAAACATCTCGAAGTAATGACCTGCGTGCATGATTTCGTTTGCATTAAATGACTCACTGGAAGCATAGCCTGTAACCAGAGCAGCAACTAAAATCATCGCAGCAATTGTCGCGAAAGCCGAGCGGTAAAAAAGTCCCGAAAGCCCGGTCCAGTCATATTTTGAAGATAACCAGCGGCGCAGAGACATCATCAGTTCCCCGGGGTTTGCAGTTTGCGGACAATTTGTAGAACACTCTCCGCAATAATAACAAAGCCATGGCTTTAGCGAGCCTGAAATATCGTCCTCGTTTCCTGTTTCTGCCAAACGTACCATCGACCGAGGAAAAGAATCTTCTCCTGTTGATAGAGAGCAAACAGCTGTACATGTGCCACAGTTATAGCATGAGCTAAACTCTGCAGCACCGTATTTTTTTAGTTTTTTCCCAAACTTTGGATTAATTCTGCTCATTTCTCTTCAGTTTATAAGTAAAGTATTCATCCATTTCGTCCACTGTGCCGGCAGAGACAAATCCAAACTTAACCAGCGACATTAGAATGTACATTGTTTTGTCTTTTGTCATTCCTGTCTCTTTGCTAATTTGATCAATTGTCATATCCTCTTTTCCAAGAGCATCCAGTATAGCTTTCTTATCCTTATTGAATTGCTTAAGATTCGCTTTTACTCTGTCGGAAACCTTCCGCTTTTCCCTCAGAATCTTAAACGTCATTATTCTTTCTGTAGACATATTTCCTCCTTTATTGTGCTAAAACATCAATCATACTCTCCATCTCCTTGTTTGAATAAGAGATAAGTTCTATAGAATCTGAAGGGCAAACCGGCAGACACATTCCGCACCCCTTGCATGTGCTCTTGTTTATAGATGCAACCTGCTTACCTTCTGAGTCCACCATCGAAATCGCACTAAACGGGCAAGCATCGGAGCATGCTGTGCACCAATTGCAACTTGCTGTATTTACATAAGCAACTATAGGTTCAAGTTCCAGCTCTCCTTTGCTTACAAAAGAGTGTGATTTGACTGCTGCAGCCAGAGCTGAATTAACCGATTCCATAACATTTTTAGGCCCCTGACATGTTCCGGCAATTGTGATTCCATCTATAACTGTCTCAACAGGACGGAGTTTCATGTGAATTTCATTGAAAAATTTATCTCGTCCTTTTGGAAGTTTGAACAACGATCCAACAGAAGTGTCTTTGTCCGGAACCATTCCTGTAACAAGTACCACCAAGTCTGCAATTGCTTCTATTTCCTTTTTCTCCGAAAGTAAGTCGCCCGCTTTGATGGAAATTATTCCATCCGATTCAGTTACAACCGGTGGTTTTTTGTCAAGAAATTGGATATAAATATCTCCTTGCTTGTTGGATTCCTTGTATACGAGTTCTTGTTTGCCGTATGTTCTTACACCTTTTGTAAAGTGATAGTTCTGAATTTCAGGATATTTGGCCTTCACATCAAGCGAAGCCTGAACGGCTGCTGTACAGCAATAACGGGAACAGTACTTGTTTTCTCCTTTTACCTGTCGGCTGCCAACGCAGTATATGTATGCAACAGAGTTAATTTCCTTACCGTTGCAGACTAATTTTTTGCTGTTATTTCTTAGCAGTTCCCTGAATTGAGGGAGTGTTATTACATTGGTTATGTGGTTGTAACCAAATTCGCCATCTGTTGGTGTATATGAGTTGAATCCTGTTGCAACAAGAACAGAACCCACTTTAATATCTTTTGTAGTTTCTCCCTGTGACCCGGAAATTTTAATAGTTAGCGTAAAATCTCCAATGGTGCCGGAATTTCCTACAACTTCGGAATTTGTAAACAGAGTAATATTTTTTTCTTTTATAAGATCTTCTTCCAGCCGGGAAAGCAGCTCTTTTCCGGAAACATGTTCCGGACTTATCGTATCCAGTTCGTGAAGTTTACCGCCAACTCTTGACTCTCGTTCAACAAGAAATACTTCGTCGTTCATTCTTGAAAGAGCAATGGCAGCCTTGAGACCTGCAACTCCTGCACCTATTACAGCAACAGAACGCCGGGATTTAATTTTAAACGGCATAAGCGGTTCGGCAAGACGAGCCTTAGCTATTGCTGCTTTTACGAGTAGAATTGCTTTTTCGGTTGCACCGGCTTTGTTGTCCGAGTGCGCCCACGATGCCTGCTCGCGAATGTTTGCGTGAACATAGTTGTATTTGTTGAGACCTGCCCGCTCACTTACAGCTCTGAAAGTTGTAAGGTGTAACTTTGGAGAGCAACTTGCTACAACAATTCCACTCAGGTCATTTGCCTTAATGTCGGCATCCATATCCTTTTGATTTGAATCTCCGCATGCAAACATTGTAGTCTTGGCAAGAATAACGCACTCTTCGTCCTTTATTGATTCTTTAACCTTTTCGATATCGACATAATCGGAGATGTTTCCACCGCATGCACATATATATATTCCAAGTTTCTTTTTCATCACTGTATGTCAATTACTGGTTTAAGTAACTTATCGCTTCGGAAGATGCTGCTCCTGCAGATAGAATTGAGTCAGGGATATCTTTTGGCCCTGTTGCAGTTCCAGCTACAAACACTCCCTCGATTGATGTTTTAGCAGGGCTGAGCAGAGGGTCGCTCTGCTTAACGAATTGCAGAGAATCCAATTCAAGTTTATGGCTTTTGAAAAGCCCGGCAGCCTCGCTGTTTGCGTTGACCCCAACTGACAGAACAACCAGATCATGTTCAGACTCTTTTAGTTTGCCTGTAGCCAAATCTTCGTATCGTAAAGTAAGGTTCCCATTCTCCTTCTCAGTTATTTTCCCAATTTTTCCTTTAACAAAACGGACACCCATACCAACAGCCTGTTCGTAAAATTCTTCATACCCTTTTCCGAATGCGCGGATATCGATATAATAAAGAGTTATATCTGCCATAGGCAATGCACCCATGAGTAGTTGTGCCTGTTTTATTGAGTACATGCAGCATATTTGAGAGCATATTGGATTTCCCATAGAGTCATCTCTTGAACCTGCACATAAAACATATGCAATCTTATCCGGAACTTTTCCGTCGCTGGATCTCAGAATTGTATGGAAAGGACGGGTAGGAGCGAGCAGCCTTTCCATCTGCATTGAGGTTATTACATTTCTTGCTTCTCCGTAGCTGTATCTGGGTACATTTGTTGGATCATAAAGTCTGAATCCGGTGGCTACAATTGCTGTTTGCGCATGAATTACGTACTCACGGGGTTTTTGTGTGAAATCAATGCAGCCTGGAGGGCATACTTTTTCACAAGCACCGCAAAGACTGCAATTTTCGATATCAATAGCTGCCACTTTTGGACTTGCAATGCTAAATGGAATATATGCAGCTTTACGTCCCACCAGGTTGTACTGGAACTGATCTTTTACAATCACCGGACAAGCCTGTTCACAAAGCTGACATGCTGTACAGTCTTCTGCTACTACATATCTTGGCCTTCTGGTTACCCGGGCAATAAAGTTTTTCTCTCCTTTTTTCTCTATTGAGGTCAAATCGCTCTCAGTAAAAATGGTAATGTTCGGGTGACGTGATATTTCAGAAACTTTTGGGGTTGTAATGCACGCAGAACAGTCCAGAGTAGGAAAAACCTTGCTCAGCATTATCATTTTTCCGCCTAATGAGAGTCTTTTTTCTATTAAAATTACATTATATCCGTTGTTTGCAAGATTAAGGGCTGCCTCTCCTCCTGCAATACCTCCTCCTATAACCAGTGCATCAAATGATAGATTGATTGGCTCTTTTTGCATAATTTTAATTTTCCTGTTTTAATAATAATTCAGTGAAACTTTTTATTTGCTTAACAAATGCTTCGCTGCATACAGAACATAGCGCAGCCATCCTAAGCCTTGCAGGTTCCAGTCCCATATCTTTCATCATTATGTGGGTTTTTTCCACAATGGCACCGGTCTTCTCGGTACAACTCTCTCCATATGAGCAGTCACTGCCATCTGCAGCTATAAAAACTCCGTCGAACCCTTTCTCAAATGCTCTTAGTATCCATTTGGGTTTTATCCCGCTTGAACATCTTACGGAAATTGTGAATACCTGTGGCGGATAATGAAGCTTAAGCAGACCCGCCATATCGATGGCGGG
>DOSU01000071.1:235-10298 GCA_003513895.1 Rikenellaceae bacterium | reverse complement strand
CCCGCCATATCGATGGCGGGATCTGAAATTTTTTCGGTAGAGAAGACCAGGATCTTTGCACTCCTTTTAACCATCCCTTGATTTTCTAAATTTCGTTTTTACGCATGTATATTTTGTAATATCCGTTTTCCTCAACGGTTCCAAGATAATCGTGACCTTGTTTGGTACACCATTTTGGTATGTCAACCTTGGTGCCTTCGTCGGCGGAGAGGATTTCCATTATTTCGCCTTCTTCGATGGTTCCAAGTGCTTTTTTAGCTTCCAATAGAGGACCCGGACATGCTGTTCCTCTTGCATCAACACTTTTTGCTACTTCCAGGTTTCTTAATTCTTCGTTTGTCATGATTATATAATTTATTGTTGTTTAATATCTTTTATGTGATTATAAATGAATGTTAGATTAAATAAACAGCTGTGCAGCACTCTCTCCGGCATCTGTAACAAATGTTGCTGCTCCGGCATAACTCAGGTGCGGGTAGTCAATAAACTCCTCTTTTTTGAATCCCATAAGACCCATTGACATCTCGCATACAATGATTTCAATTCCTAGCTCCCCTGCCGTTTTAAACATATCATCGAGAGAGAGAACATTATGCTTTTTCATAAGGTATTTAATCATCATTGGGCCAATTCCCGCCATGTTCATATTTGAAAGTTTAAGCTCATTCTTTCCTGAAGGAAGCATAATTCCAAACATTTTTGAGATGAAATCCTTCCCTTTAGGATTTTTATTTTTATCCCTTAATGCACTTAGTGCCCAAAACGAAAAGAACATCTTTACTTTGGTGTCCATAGCAGCAGCAGCAATTCCCAAAATCATTGCAGCCAAAATTTTGTCCATATCGCCGGAAACAACTGCCATTGAAAGTTGGTCTTTTCGTGCATTTTCCATTTTAGAGACTTTCTTTTGCAGTTTGCCAACTTGTTCCTGAAGTGTGTTAATTTGCTGTACTAATTCTTCTTGCATAATATTATCTGAGATATTTGTTATTATCAATATTTATGGTGTGCAAAGGAATATATAATTACATCCCGATTTACAGAAAGTGTATGATATAGATATTATAATTTTGTGATGTATATCACATTTTGTATTATATTTGTTGCAAATATTAAGCATTAGTCAATGAAAAATAATTGTACACTTTGTGATTATAAATCGGCTGCTGCTCAGAAACTTTCACCCGAAGAACTGAAGAATCTTGCTCCAAATTGTATAACAGTAAAGTTTAAGAAAGGAGATATTATCATCCGGCAGGGTACATATTCGACTAATGTGGCGTTTCTGAAAAAAGGGTTGGTGAAAATACACATAGACGGACCTTATCATGTTCAGGTTGTGCGAATTGTAAAGCCAAGAAATTACCTTGGACTTCCTACAACATTTGGAGATAAAATCAATCAGTATTCGGTTACTGCCATTGAAGAATCAGAAGTGTGCTTCATTGATATTTCGACATTCAGGTCAATGCTGCAACTCAATCCAAATTTCACAAATCAGATAATGCTCGAACTCTGCAAAAGCGAACTGGAGTCATATCAAAAGTGCGTGAACAGAACACAAAAACAAATCAGAGGCAAACTTGCAGATGTTTTGCTGGACTTTGCAGACAACATTTATCACTCAGATACATTTTCAATAAATATTACTCAGGAAGATATAGGAAACCTTGTGGACGCTTCACGCGAGAGCGTATCCAGAGTAATGGCGGAATTTGCCAAAGATAAGATCATATCGATAATTGGAAAGAAAATTTCCATATTAGATCGCAATATCCTGTCATCAATAAGCAAGAACGGATAAAAACAGATTATTAAAACGCAAAGAGTTGGAGACATTTTTTAAATACGGCGACTTAGAAATTTCTTTTTTGAAATCACGTTGCAGCAAACTGGGAGAGGTTATAGACCGGATGGGATTTCTTGAAAGAAAGATTGTTCCCGATTTGTTTGTCGCATTGGTGTCGAGCATTGTTGCCCAACAGATATCGGGAAAGGCTGCCGAAACAGTATGGAAAAGGTTTATTGCATTAATTGTTGAAGTCTCACCAGAAAACATTCTCGCTGCAGATCCGCTTTTAATGCAAAAATGTGGGATGTCTCACAAAAAAGTAGGTTATATTATTGGAATTGCACAGGCAGCAACCGATGGTACAATTAATTTTAAAGAACTATCGACGATGAACGACAGTGAGATTATCGGAAAACTCTCATCTTTGCGTGGCGTTGGTGTATGGACAGCTGAAATGTTGCTCATCTTTTCACTTGAAAGACCCGATGTTTTAAGCTGGGGCGATTTTGCAATAAAAAAAGGACTGATGAAACTTCATGGTCTTGAGTCAATATCAAAAGCACAATTTGAGGAGTACCGGAAACTATATTCTCCGTATAATTCAATTGCCTCTCTTTATCTTTGGGAGGTGTGATCTTTTCCCCTGGGGAAAACTGTTCCCTCGCCAACTAAAACTGTTTGTAGATGAGCCAGAAGGACATGAGACAAACAACAACTGCTATGCTGTAGTTAATGAATTTTGCTCCCCATTTCACTGCCACTTTTGAAGCGACTATTGCTCCTGCAATATTTCCTATAGCGTAAATCAATGCGACCGGCCAGTTAACTTGTCCGTGAAGGATAAAAATAGTGAGTGCGAGCGGAGTATATATAAAAACTGCGAATTGCTTTATACCGTTTGACTTTATTATATCCAGCCCAAGCATGTAAAAGGAGCCGAAGATAATCAGAATACCTACTCCTGCATGTGTAAATCCGCCGTAAACGCCAATAAACACGAATGCCATAAATTTAAAAAATCCAACTTTTGCATCCCATCCGCGATTGGCGACCCTTATGAGTTTTGATCCGGCACTTTGGTTGTAGAGAAGAAGAGCTGCCATTATGGGAAGCATTATTCCCATTGCAATTTCCATCACTTTAGGATTAAGAATTGCCGCGAACTCTGCCCCGAAAATAGAACCTATTGCTACCGGAATTCCTACTTTTGCGCCTAATTTATAGTCAAGATGGCCACTCTTTTTAAAGATGAGGGATGAGACGGCGAACTGAGCAAGGACACCCACCCGTGCAGTACCATTTGCAACATTTATGGGCATACCCATTGTCATGAACAGAGCATATGAAATTACAGTTGCCATGCCGGCAAGTGTGTTTACAAATCCTACCAGAAATCCAACACCTATGAGCACTGAGATCATAACCGCGGAGAGCGGATCTGAATTTATCAGGAAATCTGATATTGCACTAAACATCAATTATCAAGAATTAAGGGCGCAAATGTAGGAAGTATTAATGTAAATATTCAATTCTAAGGATGAATGGTGACATCATTTGCTATTTAATCGAAATTAAGAGTGTCATTTTGTCCAGTTTCCCCCCTTTGGCAAAAATTTTGTTACTACTTTTGCGGTCGTAAATTTGAATAATAAAAAATTGATATATAGTAATGAAAGATCATAAAAAAGAGAAACACGGGATTGAGGCAGAAGATATAAAAAACACAGAAGAAGTTCCAGTTACAGATAGCGGGCAGGCAGCAGAAGAAGATAAAGCGAGCCAGATAGAAAAGTTAAACGAAAAGCTGGAAGCTCTAAATGATAAATATATCCGTTTGGCTGCTGAATTTGATAATTTCCGGCGCAGAACAGCGAAAGAGAGGCTTGATCTAGTTCTCTCTGCGTCTGAAGATACAATTGTTGGAATTCTCCCTGTCATGGACGATTTCGAAAGGGCTCTTGAGTTACTTCGTAAAGCAGAAGGAGACCATTCGGTGGCAATTGAAGGCACAGAGCTAATATACAACAAGTTGCATTCCTATCTTACATCAAAAGGTCTAAAGACGATTGATGCTAAGGGTCATGAGCTTAACACAGACTTCCACGAAGCAATAGCTCAACTTCCTGCACCGGACAAAAAAACAAAAAACAAGATAATTGAGGTTGTTCAAAAGGGATATACACTCAACAGTAAGGTTATTCGCTTTGCGAAAGTGGTAGTTGGTATATAAAAACAAAACAATGACTAAAAGAGACTATTACGAAGTACTTGGGGTTGCTAAAGGTGCATCTGCCGACGAGATAAAAAAGGCATACCGAAAGATGGCCATTAAGCACCACCCTGATAAAAATCCCGGCAATAAAGAGTCTGAAGAGAAATTTAAAGAGGCTGCCGAAGCATATGATGTGCTAAGCAATTCCGATAAAAAGTCCAAGTACGATCAGTTTGGCCACGCTGGAGTTGGAGGAGCTGCAGGCGGAGGATTTAACGGCGGTGGATTCTCAATGGACGATATCTTCAGCCAGTTTGGCGATATTTTCGGAGGTCACTTCGGAGGATTCGGGGGCGGGTTCAATGGATTTGGAGGAGGAAGCAGAGGAGGGCGAAGAGTTAACAGAGGTTCGGATATCCGCATTAGAGTTAAGCTGGACTTGAAAGAGGTCTCACATGGAACAGAAAAGAAAATTAAGATAAACAAACAGGTTCCCTGCAAAGAATGCAATGGAAGAGGAGCAAAATCGGAGGCTGATATAAAGACCTGCGATACTTGTCGCGGAACCGGTCAGGTAACCAGAGTGACCCAGACAATTCTTGGAGCAATGCAGACGGCATCTACATGCCATACTTGCGGAGGAGAGGGAAAAATTGTTGCCAAACCTTGTGGAAAATGCGGAGGAGACGGACTTGTTAAAGAAGTTGAGGAGATAACTTTTAAAATACCTGCAGGAGTAGCTCAGGGAATGCAACTGACAGTTCAGGGCAAAGGCAATGGAGCAAGAAGGGGAGGAGTTAATGGCGATTTGCTTGTAGTTATTGAGGAGGAGGAGCATCAGGAATTACAGAGAGACGGAAATGATTTGATTTTTACTCTTTTTATATCTGTACCGGATTCTATATTAGGCGGTGATGCCGAGATTCCTCACATTGACGGAAAACTAAGGATAAAAATTGAACCCGGAACACAATCGGGAAAGATAGTCCGATTAAGGGCAAAAGGTCTTCCGGATGTAAACGGTTACGGACATGGAGACCTCCTGGTATATATTCAGGTATGGACACCAAAAAAACTGGAAAAACAAGAACGAGAGTTTTTTGAAAAACTAAGAAATTCGGAAAACTTCAAACCAAATCCCAACAAAGAAGACAGAAACTTCTTTGACAGAATGAAAAAGATTTTCTCATAAACAATAAACGTCGAATCAACGCTTATGGCGATTAAATATTCAAGAAACCTGGCGATTTTTGTAGTCGCCATTTTTTTAACTCTTACAACAGGTACGATTGCTGCCCAGAATGGTCAGGAATACCGTTTACCACTTGATCTGCCTCCGTCTCTTTCCGGGAATTACGGGGAATTGCGAGAAACTCACTTTCACTCAGGTCTCGACTTTAGGATAGGAGGAGTAAGCGGAGCATCTGTTTACGCCGTAAAAGACGGATATGTATCAAGGATTTCGGTGTCGCCGTCCGGATATGGTCAGGCGATTTATATAAAGCATCCCGACGGTAAAACTACTGTTTACGGACACCTAATGTCATTTTCTCCCAAAATAGAAAAGCTGGTGAGGTTGAAACAGTATGAAACGGAAAGTTTTGCTGTGACACTTACACCGGATTCTACATCTGTTCCTGTGAAGCGTGGCGAACTCATAGCCAGAGCCGGAAATACAGGCAGTTCAGGAGGCCCTCATCTTCACTTTGAAATAAGAGAAACAAATTCAGAGATACCGCTTAACCCTGTGAAAGCAGGAAAATATAACATTACAGATGACATTGCTCCCACAATTGACAGAATATCTGTTTATGGCATCATTTATCCGGCAACACTTCCGGTTCGTTCTTTCATAAAAAGCTTTTCAACTCCCGATCCTGCACCACTTCCTGTACCCGATTCCTTCTATGTTGCAGTATCCGGAGTAGATAGAATGAACGGATCCGGAGCCCGCTTTGCTGTAGCAAAATTCAGCTACTTTATGGACAACGAGGAGATATTCAGGTTCACTGCCGAGGCTATTCCTTTTGATAAAGGAAGATACATTAACTCAATTCTGGAATATCAGCAAAAGGCAACATACAACCGTCCGATGGTTAAAAGCTGGGTAGAACACGGAACCGGACTAAAATCGCTCATCAGTTTTAAAAACGAAGGACTTTTTATACTCAAAGACAATGATGTGCATATTGTGCGAATCGAACTTTTTGATCATTCAGGAAACAAATCCACAAAAAGTTTCAAGGTAAAAAGAGACAATACCCTTAAACCTTCGGCACCCGATTCAATCGCAATACAAATAGGACGGTTGATGCCCTGGTATCTGCCAAATACATACGAATCCGGAAACTTGCGTATTGATATTCCTGTAGGGGGATTGTCAAGCAATATACTTTTTACTGCAGACAGCATTAATTACAACGGGAGCATAATATGGAAAATCCATAACAACACAGTTCCTCTTAATGCAGGCGCAAAAATTTCCATAAGGGCCGATGTGCCGGATATCCTCAGATCCAAAGCGATTATTGTTCGAGTTAGAGAGGACGGTAAATTTTCCTCAAGGGGAGGAGAGTGGAAAGGGGACAGGCTTGTTGCATCTCTTGGAGAGTTCGGAAGATATACTATTGCATATGACACTATTGCTCCTAAAGTTATATTGAATTTAAAAGAAAACGAGAATATTTCGACAAGGAAAAATATTAGAATAACTATCTTTGACGACCTGTCGGGAATAGCTTCTTATAGGGCGGAGATTGACGGAAAATGGATACTGGCAACATACGATCCAAAAAGCAGAGGACTAATAATTGACCTAGATCCGGCAAAAATCGCGAAGGGAAAGAGTCACCAGCTTAGCATAAGGGTATCCGACGGGAGAGGAAACGAAACAAACATAACCAGAAACTTTATATGGTAAAAATCATTGGACTTATGTCGGGAACATCTCTTGACGGACTCGATATCTGCTACACTCAGTTT
The DNA here is from genome assembly GCA_003513895.1 of Rikenellaceae bacterium. Taxonomy (GTDB): domain Bacteria; phylum Bacteroidota; class Bacteroidia; order Bacteroidales; family UBA932; genus Bact-08. The sequence continues at coordinate 3,312 of DOSU01000071.1, read as the reverse complement.
GATTTAGAAAATGGCAAATGGATTTATAAAATAATCAATACCGATTCTGTGGAGTATCCTTCCCATTTAAAGGAAAAACTTGCAACAGCGCAGAATATGACAGCTTTCGATTATGCTCTTTTGAATTCGGACTACGGGCTCTATCTGGGGCGAAAAGTAAAGGAATTTATTGTCAAATATGATGCAAAACCCGATTATATTGCCTCACACGGGCATACAATATTTCATCAGCCATCAAAACGCCTCACAACTCAAATAGGTTCCGGAGCGGGAATAGCTGCGGAAAGCGGTATTGACACAATATGTGATTTTCGTACTGTTGATGTCGCTCTTGGGGGACAAGGCGCTCCACTTGTTCCGGTAGGGGACAGAAATCTATTTGCACAATTTGATTATTGCCTTAATCTTGGAGGATTTTCAAATATTTCTTCGGAAGGAGAAGGAGGAAAAAGAAAGGCCTACGACATATCTCCGGTGAACTATGTTTTAAACCATTATACACGCCAAACAGGACTGGAGTTTGACAGGGACGGAGAAATAGCCAGGACTGGTGAGATTAATCAGACACTGCTTCAAAAGCTTAACAATCTTGAGTTTTATAACAAAATCGGGCCAAAATCACTTGGCCGCGAGTGGGTGGAAGATATTGTAATTCCTTTGATAGATTCGTTTGGACTTTCTATGAACGATAAACTTGCTACATTTTGCGAACACAACGCAATACAAATATCCCGTAACATAAAGGGAGGAAAGGTCCTCCTTACAGGAGGCGGAGCATTCAATAAATACCTTGTTGAGCGAATGAGGGCAAATGCACCGCAGTGTGACTATTTTGTTCCGGATGCACAAACAGTTAACTTCAAAGAAGCTCTCATTTTTGCATTTCTGGGAGCTCTGTTTGTACACGATATTCCAAGCTGCCTGAGCTCTGTTACAGGTTCCAGATATGATAATATTGGAGGGGCTTTATATAAATCGGGACTAAAGAAATAATTATTTTTGGTAACTTAAAAAAAATCCCTATTTTTGCAGTCCTAAATTTAATATGCAACCGCTTATACGAACCTGTGAGTCTGTAATGTTGCTCAAATACAAAAGGAATAATGGATTTAATTAAAATTGCAGAACAGTCATTTGCAGGTGAGGTAAAGGTTCTCCCCGACTTTAAGGCCGGTGATACCATTACAGTTACCTATAAAATTAAGGAGGAGACAAAAGAGCGTCTTCAGAATTACCGCGGAGTTGTTATTCAAAGAAGAGGTTCCGGTTCTACTGAAACATTTACAGTTCGCAAGATCTCCAACGGAGTAGGTGTAGAGAGGATTTTCCCTATCGCTTCGCCTTTCATCGACTCAATTGAAGTAAACAAACGAGGTAAAGTACGTCGTGCAAGAATCTTCTATTTGAGAGAACTTACTGGTAAGAAAGCTCGTATAAAAGAGAGAAAATATAGCGCTGTAGCTAAAAAAATCGAAGGTTAATACCCTGGGATTATGGCCCCGTAGCTCAACTGAATAGAGTTTCTGACTACGGATCAGGCGGTTACAGGTTTGAATCCTGTCGGGGTCACTACCATTTTAAGAGAAGACAATCGAGAAATCGATTGTCTTCTCTTTTTATAGTATGAATTATGTAATGTTTTACAAGAATTGTATAACGAATTTTTTTTTTTGGCACTTAGCTTTGCACATATATTTTAATAAATAAATATCGTGAAAAAATTAATTCTATTAGCTGTCCTTTTAACCTGTGGCTTGCTTAGTCAAAAAGCAGAAGCTCAGGTTTCGTTCAGATTTAACATTGGTGTTCAGCCTGTTTGGGGACCAGCTGGTTATGACCATGTTGAATATTACTATCTTCCGGAAATTGAAGCATATTATTATGTTCCAACCAGGCAGTATATTTACTTGTATAATGGTCGTTGGATTACACGATCATATTTGCCACAGAGATACAGGAATTTTGACCTTTATAGAACGAGGAAAATCGTTATAAACGAGCCGAAACCTTATATGCGTCATAACGAAATGAGGTCAAAGTATTCTAATTACAGAGATAATCAGAATCAGCAATCTATAAGAGACAGCAGGGATTCAAAATATTTTCAAAACAAAAGACATCCGGAGTATAAAAACTGGAAAAAAAGTCAAAAAAATCAAAGAAACAATAATCAAAATAAAGGGAGAAAATAGACAATTTTCAATATGAAGGTTCAGCCAGAAGTGGCATTTATATAGGTTAGGTTAGTTTTTTGAGAAGCGGCAATCGAGTAATCGGTTGCCGTTTTGATTATATATATTGTTAATTGATTTGATTTTTAGTGAGTGTAATTATTTTTTTATATTTACGAAAAAAAAGTAACCCAAAAAAACTAATTACAATGAAAAAACTTATTTTGATCTGTTTAGCTTTGTTTTGCTTCATTGGCCTTGTTGCTCAATCAAAAAGAGGAAATCCTTATCACACTTCAGGAACAAAAGAATATCAGACAGTAACAGCTAAACTTTTTGGAGAATGGAATATCACTTCTTTTACAAAAGGAAAAACAGAGAGGATTGGTACCGATTTTGTTAAAGCATCTGTTGATTTCAAGGAATTTAATGAGAATGGAAATGGCGGAGTTGTTATATTTCGTTTTGTAATTCCCCAAACTGTAGTGGATGAAAGAGTAGCCTCATACAATAAGAAAGGAAATGCTGTAACTGTGGATAGTTATATCATTGAAACTACAATTGATTACAAAATTAACAAGACAGGGGATATAATATATCTTGAAAATCAAATGAACAAACCTATAATTACAGGAAGCGGAGATAAGTTTGATAATTTCCAGATAAATGAAACAGAGTTTATAACTGCTCAATCGGAATTAAAAAACGAAGGCGGTGCCACTAATTTATTGACTGCAAAAATATTGAAGACAATTTCATCAACCGAATTCATACCAAGGATTCCTTCTCAGGTAAACTATAAGAATATTACCGATAATAGTGTCGACTTGATAACATTATCAAAAACAAATTTTAAACTAACCAGATAATATGCTAAAAGCATTTTATATAAGGCGGCAATATTTT
>DOSU01000071.1:0-150 GCA_003513895.1 Rikenellaceae bacterium | reverse complement strand
TTTTTCAATATGCTGGCAGTTCTTATTTTTCTTGTATTAACAAGATTGCTGGACGGTTTTGCCTGGTATCCCCCATTTCCGGAAAAGACAAAAATGTTGCTGATTGAACATCTGGCTCAATTCGTCTCTTTTTTTCCACTGATTTTTTTG
>DOSU01000036.1 GCA_003513895.1 Rikenellaceae bacterium | reverse complement strand
GTATTTCTGGATGTCTCCTGACACTGGTAACAAAACATTTTACTCATAATTGTTATTATTATTTTATATAATCATTACTTTATTATGTGTACAAAAGTATGGAGAACAAAAACAATAAAATGTAATAATTGTTACACAAATATAAAATTTTATCTTTGTTAAGCAAATTATTCACAATGAAAGAAATTGACTTTTCAGGCTGTCCAATAATGAGTTCTCTCTCCCGCGAAAGGGCAGAAAAACTTTTTGGAGAAATTGATTTTAAAATAAATACATATAAAAAAGGAGATGTGGTTGCAAGGCAGGGATCTCCCTGTAAACACCTGTACATTCTTCTGTCCGGCTCCGTTAAAACCGAGATGATTGCAGAGAACGGGAGTATAATGACAATTGAAAATATTTCGGCTGTCCGTCCTCTTGCCAGCGCATTTCTTTTTGCCGAGAATAATGTTTTTCCTGTAGATGTTACTGCTACAGAGTTGTGCAGAATTCTCTCCATACCAAAAGAAGAAGTCATAAAGATGTTTCAGAAAGATTCCGATTTTCTGGAAAGCTATATAAAATACAATTCCAATAAAACCCAGTTTTTGTCTACCAGATTGCAAACACTGAATATCAAGACAATAAAAGGGAAACTTGCCTTTTACATAATTGAAAATCTTAACAGAAACAGAGAATCAAATCCAAATGGCAATTTCTTCAAAATGGATAATAATCAAACTGAACTTGCAAAATATTTCGGCGTTTCCAGGCCGGCACTAGCCAGATGCATTTCGGAACTTGAAGCCGAAAACATTATTCAAATAGAGCACAAAGTGATTACAGTTATAAACCGAACTGCTTTGCAAAATCTGCTCGGGTAAGAAGGAGTCAAATTTTAAACAAAAGAGGATGACTGAAATTCAGCCATCCTCTTTCCAAATTAACAAAAAAATTAATCTTCGTAACTGTCAAGTATTCCCTTTACCTGGGAAGCATCCAGCCTTCCGTATACTTTTTCGCCGATTAGGACAACCGGAGCCAAACCGCAGGCACCCACGCAACGAAGGCAGTCAAGAGAGAATTTTCCATCCTCTGTTACTCCGCCAACTTTGATTCTAAGCTGCTCTTTGAATTCGTCCAGAACCTTTTCGGATCCTCTTACATAACAGGCAGTTCCCATACAAACAGATATTGCATGTTTCCCCTTTGGAGTCATAGTGAAGAAAGAGTAAAAGGTTACAACACCATACACTCTGGCAACCGAAATTTTTAATATTTGGGCAATTTCGCGCTGAACGCTCTCCGGAAGGTATCCAAAGGCAGTTTGTGCCTTGTGGAGAATTTTTATCAAATCCCCCGGGTCGTCGTTGTATGATTTACAAATCTCCGCTATTGTTTTCTTATGGCAATCTTGTAATATTAATGCACTCATAACTGTCTATTTATTATGTTTGTCAAAGTAGTGAGTATGAAGTAAATGATGCGAGGTCTCACTAAGTGGATGTCCCAGAAAATCTTCATATAGTTTAATGATATATGGGTTTTCATGAGACTTCCGAATTTTCTTTTGAGAGTCTTCTCTGTAAATTGCATCAAACCTTGCCTTGATAATATCTGAATGCCCATGGTGCAAAGGCTGACCGGCACCGCCAATACATCCTCCCGGACAAGCCATGATTTCAATAGCATGGAAATTATACATACCGGTGCGGATTCCGTCAAGAAGTTTACGAGCGTTTCCCAACTGGTGTGCAATACCTATATTAATTGCAGTTCCGTTAAAATCGATAGTAGCCATCCGGATTCCATCCAGGCCGCGAAGCTCTTTGAAATCAATTTTTTCAAGTTTCTTCCCGGTGAAAAGTTCATATGCAGTACGAACTGCGGCTTCAATAACACCACCTGTAACCCCGAATATTACGGCTGCGCCTGTTGACTCTCCAAGGGGATTGTCAAAATCTTCTTCAGGAAGCAGGTCAAAGTTGATGTTACAGCTCTTGATAAGTGAAGCAAGTTCCCGAGTAGAAATTGAATAGTCCACATCACGATTTCCATTTGTAGAAAACTCTTCTCTCTGGCACTCGTATTTCTTTGCAAGACATGGCATAACAGAAACAACAACAAGGTCTTCCCGTTTAACATTCATCAACTCTGTATAGTAGTTTTTAGCAATCGCGCCAAACATCTGCTGCGGAGAACGTGCTGTTGAAGGAATATCAAGCATATCCGGATAGTACTCTTCGAAGAAGTTTACCCATGCAGGGCAGCAAGAAGTGAGGATTGGAAGTTTAACATCCTTATCTCCCTTCAGGAACTTCGAAATTCTGTCCAGCAACTCTGTTCCCTCTTCCATGATTGTAAGGTCGGCAGCAAAGTCTGTGTCAAAAATCTTGTCAAAACCCAGAGAACGTAGAGCTGCAACCATTTTACCTGTTACAAGAGTACCGGGTTCCAGCCCGAACTCCTCTCCCAAAGCTGCGCGAACAGCAGGAGCAGTTTGAACAATTACGGTTTTTGAAGGATCAGAAAGTGCACGAATTACTTTTGAAGTATCGTCAAACGGAGTAAGAGCTCCTGTAGGACAAACCGCAACACACTGCCCGCAAAAAGTACAAGGAGAGTCAACCAGATCCTGCTCAAAAGCCGGAGCAACTACAGACATAAATCCGCGGTTTACAGCACTTAAAGCACCAACTGTTTGAACATCATTGCATATAGTTTCGCAACGGCGGCACATGATACATTTATCCATGTCTCTTCTAAGTGCAGGAGAGTAGTCTTTTCTGTATGTAGACATCTCTGCATTTTCTACAGCATGAATTTCTCTTATACCCATCATTTGCGACAACTTCTGCAAATCGCACTGTCCCGAAGAAGAACAAACCAGACACTCTTTAGGGTGGTCCGAAAGAATGAGTTCAAGAACGGTTTTTCTGGCGTTCATAACGCGAAGGTTATGAGTGTGAACTACCATTCCGGGAGCACATTCGGTTGAGCAAGAAGGGGCAAGATTCTTGCGTCCCTCAACTTCCACAACACAAATACGACATCCGCCCGGTCGGTTTTCAATATTAAGGTGCTCAAGGTTCAGATAGCAAAGAATGGGAATGTCAATTCCAATTTGCTTTGCCGCATGGTAGATGGTCGCTCCTTTACTAACCTCTACCTCTGTATTATCTATCGTTATTTTTATCTTTTCCATAGAGTGGAGATTATTGAACATTAATAGCTTGGAATTTACACTTCTCGAAACAAGCACCGCAACGGATACACTTGTCTATATCTATAAAGTGCGCCTGTCTTTTTTCGCCTGTAATTGCATCTACCGGACATGCCCTTACGCAGGCTGTACAACCAGTACACTTGTCCGCAATAATTGTATAAAGTTTAAGTGCCTTACAGCTTCCTGCAGGACAAATTCTCTCTTTTACGTGTGCAAGATATTCGCTGTGGAAATGTTCAATAGTTGAAAGTACAGGGTTTGGAGAAGTCTGGCCAAGCCCGCAAAGAGATGTGTCTTTGATAACTCTGCTTAAGTTCTTCAGGTAATCAATATCTGCCTCAACGCCTTTTCCCGAACATATTTTTTCAAGAATTTCATGGAGCCTCTTGTTGCCAATACGACACGGCGCACATTTTCCGCATGACTCCTCAACTGTAAATTCAAGGTAGAATTTTGCAACTGAAACCATACAGTCATCCTCGTCCATTACAATCATACCGCCCGATCCCATCATTGAGCCCGCAGCAATCAGATTATCAAAGTCTATAGGAGTATCCAGGTGTTTTTCTGTAAGACAGCCACCCGATGGTCCGCCTGTTTGCACAGCTTTAAATTTCCTGCCATCTTTTATTCCGCCGCCAATTTCAAAAATTACCTCTCTGAGAGTAATTCCCATTGGAACTTCAATAAGACCTACGTTGTTGATTTTACCTGCAAGCGCAAAAACCTTTGTTCCTTTGGATTTCTCTGTTCCTATACTCGAAAACCACTCTGCTCCCTTAAGGAAAATAGCTGGGACATTGGCAAAAGTCTCAACATTGTTAACATTTGTTGGCTTGCCCAAATACCCTTTTTCTGCAGGGAATGGGGGTTTTACTGTTGGTTCTCCGCGAAGACCTTCCATAGATTTAATCAAAGCAGTCTCTTCGCCGCAAACAAATGCACCAGCACCATATCTCAATTCAATATCGAAAGAGAAACCTGAACCCATGATGTCTTGCCCAAGAAGTCCATATACCCTTGACTGCCTTGCGGCAATCTTGAGTCGTTTAATTGCCAGCGGATATTCTGCACGGATGTAAACAATACCTTTTGAAGCACCAATACAGTATCCGCAAATAGCCATAGCTTCGATAATCGAATGCGGGTCGCCCTCAAGAATTGAACGGTCCATAAATGCTCCGGGGTCGCCCTCATCGGCATTACAAACAACGTATTTTTGGTCGGCTTTGTTTTTAGAAGCAATTTCCCATTTAACACCTGTAGGGAAACCTCCGCCGCCCCTGCCGCGAAGTCCGGATTTTTTCATAATATCAATGGCTTCCTGAGGAGACATGCCTGTAATGATGTTACCCAAAGCAGAATAGCCATCGCGCGCAATGTATTCGTCGATGTTTTCGGGATCAATAAATCCGCAATTTCTCAAAGCTATACGAATCTGTTTCTGATAGAAACCCATATGCTTCGAGTCTTCAACGTGTTTAAGAGTTTCAGGATCTTCATATAGCAGCCTTGTAACTTTGCGTCCTTTAAGGACGTGCTCTTTTACAATTTCTGCACAATCCTCAGGTTTTACCTGAGTGTAGAAGGTGTTGTCCGGAACCATCTTTACAATGGGTCCTTTTTCACAAAAACCGAAACATCCTGTTATAATAACCTGAGCGTCGTTTTCAAGACCATGATTTTTGATTTCCGATTTAAGATTCTCAACTATGAGTTCGCTTTGTGAAGCTCTGCAACCAGTTCCTCCACAAACAAGAAGATGCATTTTAAATTGTGCCATAGTCCTACTTTTTCTCGTTAATTGATTGATAATTTGTAGGAATGATTCCTTCGAGAAGTTCTCCGTTTACGACATACTTATCAAGGATCTCAACTGCTTTTTGAGAATCTACATAGCCAAAGACAACCGGATCTTTCCCGGGAACCTTTACTTCAATTGTAGGTTCTGCATAGCAATAGCCCATACATCCTCCCTGGGTGACAACTGCAGGAATCTTGTCCTTTTCAATTTTCTCCACAAGGGCGTTCATAACCGTCCTGGCTCCGGATGCAATACCGCATGTTGCCATAGCCACACGGATCTGAACAAGAGATTCCGGCATGTTGCTCTTCTCACGAATGTTCATTTCGTGTTCGAGATTTTGCTTCATCTTGCGCAAATCTTCAAGGGATTTGATTTTGTTCATAATTTATGATATTTTTTGAAATTCCTCGTTGAAATAATTAACAAAAGTATATATTTTAGTAACATTATCAAAATAAAAACGCCTTAAAAACTCACAATTATAAGCTAAATGTTCGATATTAGAAGTATAGTGTGTATAATTATCAGGTTTTAAGATCTTTTATGTTATCTCTTATCATTTCGGTAAGTACTCTGATTATTGAGGCATCATTAAATGGGATATCTCCAAGTACCTCTTTCACCTCTTTGGAGTCAAAAACATACTCCTGAGAATTGAAAATGTATTTTAGTATAAAGTAATGCTCCGGGTTTGCAGAAAGCATGAGAATAAATGCATTTGCAACATCCCCCAAAGGAGGCATATCGGTATTACTATGCTGAAACCAAGCCGTTACAATTGTACCCTCGCCCGGTTTTGAATGGACCATCAAGTCGCCGCCTCCCTGATTTGCAGATTGTTTAAAAAGCGGAATACCCATACCCACTCTGCGGGTTGTCCTTGAAGTAAAAAAGGGATCCGTAAGTCTTGATACCTGCTCCTGAGTCATCCCTTTGCCATTGTCCTCAATTATTATTGTAATCTTGTCTTCTTTTAAATTTTCATCGACGGTAAGGCCGATAAAAGTTGCCCCGGCACTCAGAGAGTTCTGAATTATGTCGATAATATGAAGAGACAAATCGTTCATGATTAAGTTATTGCGGGCGGTGAAGAACTTGACGTTATTGCTCTTTTTATTGCCTCAAAGCTAATGTTTTCCGGATAAATAATTGTATAAACCGAACCAAAATCCTCAATATAATGAGCATCTGAAGAGCGGACAAAATTAAACTTTTCAAGCGATTTATCCATGGCTGTTTGAACAGATTGTACACCTTTCGCCGAAATTTCAACAGCGTCCGGCTTTAAGGCCGGAGGCATAAAGCCCAATTGGCTGTATATTGAATTCTGTGTTTTGTTTATATGTGCAGGAATAAATAATCCTCCAATTGAATGTATAAAAGTTTCGACCTCTTCAATACTTTGTTCAAGAGCGTTTATCAAAAGATAGTCAATCTGAGCCACTACGTCTTCCTTTTCATTGACTGCAAGCTGATATCCAAAAATTTCCGGATTGTTGGGGATTTTTTGAATATGCTTCTCCAGATAGCTTTGCAAATGCTCCCGATTTGATTCCTCTACAAAAACAATCACATGCACCTCTTCTTTTGTTGTTATCTCTGCTCCACAGAGCACAAAAATTCCCTCCCTCTTTCCAATCCGTATGGTCTCAACACAGTTTAGAGTTGAGTTGTGATCGGTTATGCCAATGATGCCAATTCCACATTCTTTTGCTTTACGGACAATGTTAAGCGGAGTCATTTCAATATCCCCGCATGGCGAAAGCACAGTATGAATATGGAGATCGGCCTTTATCATTTTAACAACTTGTATAACTCTCCCGACAGTTCAAATGCTTCCATACTGCTTCCCAAAACAGGAATTCCCTCCTGAGCAGAAAGTTCTAATGTATCGGATTCTGGCGTAAATCCTTTAACCAGAATTATGGCTGCCATATCCTTAAGGCTTGCAACCGCCATAATATTCTTATGAGTTTGAAGAGTGATCCATAATTGGCCCTCTTTTGCATGACCCATTACATCGGACAAAAGATCCGAAGTGTATCCTCCCAAAATCTCTCTGTCCATCCCTTCAGGGGCAGAAAAAACTTTTAATGAGAGTTTTTCTGCTACATCTTTTACTTTCATATATTCTTTGATTGTTATAGTTTTTTATCAAATCTGGACTTTCCCCAGATACCCTCCATAATTTTTACAGCCTCTTCAAGCGATAACTCTCCCCTCTTTTCATACAATGTCCTCAGAAATATGCATGAACTTATTTCTGCATGACCTTTTACGATATCCTCGGCAAGAGCTTCGCAACTTGGTGCGCCGCATGCTCCACAATCAATGCCTGGGAAAAGTTTTTTTAGTTCTCTTGCTCCCTCCATCTTTTTTATTGCGGCATCAATGTCTTTATCGTACTTAACCATTGAGCGAGGTTCAATCTTATCCATATGGATCAATGCAGAGCAGTGTTTTTTGTAGTCGGCAACAAGATTATGAGTTTCCGGTACCATTGCAGCATATTTCTTCATGCTCTCTGCCGCCAGAAAACGATTTCTGTGAGAAAGAATCCCCCC
>DOSU01000118.1 GCA_003513895.1 Rikenellaceae bacterium | reverse complement strand
CCCCTGATTATGAGTCAGGTGCTACTAACCAACTGAGCTATGGGCCCTGAAAACCTCGGTAAAAATTTACAAATCTACCGAATATGTTTCATCAAACTTTTATTTCAACTTCAACACCGCTTGGAAGCTCGAGTTTCATGAGAGCATCTACTGTTTTAGGAGTAGAGCTGTAGATGTCGAGAAGACGGCGGAAAGAGTTAAGCTCAAACTGCTCGCGTGCTTTTTTATTTACAAATGTTGCGCGGTTAACCGTAAAAATCTTCTTGTCTGTAGGAAGTGGAATAGGACCGCTAACAATTGCGCCTGTGGCTTTAACAGTTTTTACAATCTTGTCGGCAGATTTGTCTACCAGCATGTGATCGTAAGATTTTAGCTTTATTCTTATTTTTTGGCTCATTTTAATTTATATTAACCAATGATTATTCTTTATTATTCGTCTGTATCGTCGTTAAACTTCTTGCCTCCGGCTTTCTCTATAACCTCTTTTGCAAGGGTTGCAGGAATTTCGGCGTAGTGAGAAAACTCCATAGTACTTGTTGCCCTTCCCGAAGAGAGAGTACGCAGTACTGTTACATAACCAAATTGCTCGGATAGAGGAACTTTGGCCTTTACAATTCTGGCATTACCCTTGGAATCCATATTTGTGATTTGTCCGCGGCGTTTGTTAAGGTCGCCGATAACATCTCCCATATAATCTTCCGGAGTTACAACTTCAAGTGACATAATTGGCTCCTGAATGTAAGGGTTTGCTTTAGGGCATGACTTGCGGAATGCCTGCCGTGCGCAAATCTCAAACGAGAGTGCGTCTGAGTCAACAGGGTGGAAAGAGCCGTCTTTAAGTACAATCTTCATCGAAGGAAGTTCATATCCTGCAAGAACGCCTGTTGTCATTGCAGCCTTGAAGCCTTTTTCAATAGAAGGTACATACTCTTTAGGAATGTTTCCTCCTTTAACGGAATCAACAAACTGAAGTCCGGAAACCCCTTCATCTGCAGGTCCTATCTCAAACACAATATCGGCAAATTTACCACGACCGCCGGTCTGTTTCTTGAACACTTCGCGGTGGTTAACAGTGGAACGGATTGCCTCTTTGTAGTTAACCTGAGGGGCACCCTGATTAATTTCAACATTGAATTCGCGACGAAGCCTGTCTACAATAATCTCAAGGTGGAGTTCTCCCATTCCCGAGATAATTGTTTGGCCGGTTTCCAAGTCGGTACGAACAGTAAATGTAGGATCCTCTTCGGACAGTTTATTAAGTGCAAGACCAAGCTTGTCAATATCTTTTTGAGTTTTTGGTTCAATGGCAAGTCCGATAACCGGATCGGGAAATGTCATGGATTCAAGAACAAGCGGATGATTCTCAACGCAAACAGTATCTCCGGTACGCAGGTCTTTGAAACCCACTGCCGCGCAAATATCACCTGCTTCAACACAGTCTATTGCATTCTGCTTGTTTGAGTGCATCTGATATAGTCTCGCAATACGCTCTTTTTTGTCCGAACGTGTATTGAGAATATATGAACCCGAATCAAGCCTGCCGGAATAGGCGCGAATGAAAGCAAGCCTCCCTACAAAGGGGTCGGTTGCAATCTTGAACACCAATCCACAAAAAGGATCTTTCACAGATGGATGGCGAGCCTCTTCTTTATTTGTATCGGGGTTAATTCCTATAACAGATTCAACATCCATTGGAGAAGGAAGATAACGCATTACTGCATCAAGCAGGAATTGTACTCCCTTGTTTTTGAATGAAGAACCGCATGTTGTTGGAACAACGGCCATGTCTATTGTTGCCTTGCGAAGAGCTACAATTATCTCCTCTTCGGAAATTGAGTCCGGATCGTCAAAAAACTTTTCAAGAATTGCATCATTGTATTCCGCAATTGACTCAATAAGCTTTCCTCTCCACTCCTCTACTTCTGCAACCATATTGGCAGGAACCTCTTTAACTACATAGTTAACAAGTTCCTTACTGTCTGTTTCGTAATAGTATGCTTTTTTAGAAATCAGGTCAACGATTCCCTCAAATTTTTCTTCCGCACCAATAGGAAGTGCGATAGGTAGAGCATGTGCTCCAAGCTTTTCGTTCATCTCCTCAACAACCGCAATAAAATCGGCACCAACGCGGTCCATTTTATTGACGTATGCCAGTTTGGGAACTTTATATTTGTCGGCCTGGCGCCATACGGTCTCAGACTGAGGCTGAACACGGCCAACTGCACAAAATGTTGCAACTGTACCGTCCAGAACGCGGAGAGATCTCTCCACTTCAACAGTAAAATCCACGTGGCCCGGAGTATCGATAAGGTTTATCTGATACTGGTTACCTTCATAATTCCAAAAAGCTGTTGTTGCCGCTGAGGTAATTGTTATACCCCTCTCTTGCTCCTGAACCATCCAGTCCATAGTAGCGGCGCCTTCGTGAACTTCTCCAATCTTATAGGTTTTACCTGTATAGAAAAGAATACGTTCCGAAGTAGTAGTCTTACCGGCATCAATATGGGCCATGATGCCGATATTCCTTGTATATTTTAAATCTCTTGCCATTTATCTTTATTGGGTACTAAAAACGGAAGTGTGCAAAAGCCTTGTTGGCTTCGGCCATCTTGTGCATATCTTCTTTTCTCTTGTATGCCCCACCTTCGTTGTTGTAGGCAGCCATAGTTTCGGCAGCCAGCTTTTCTGCCATAGAGTGTGCAGAGCGCTTACGTGCGTACAGAATCATGTTTTTGATCGAAAGCGAAATTTTCCTTTCCGGACGCACCTCTGTAGGAACCTGGAAGTTTGCACCACCCACTCTGCGGCTCTTAACCTCAACTTGTGGAGTAATATTTTCAAGTGCTTTTTTCCAAATTTCCAAAGGAGCCTTGTCAGAATCTTTCATCTTCTCGCCTATGATATCCATTGAATCATAAAAAATACTTAAGGCAATACTCTTCTTTCCCTCATACATCAGGTTATTCACGAATTGTGTTACAAGCACATCGTGGAACTTGGGATCAGGAAGCAGAATCCTCTTTTTAGGCTTCGTTTTTCTCATTTGTTCTTGTTATAAATTAGTTTTTATTTCTTTTTGGCCGGAGCAGCAGCAGCGCCTTTCTTCGGTCTTTTGGTTCCGTAAAGAGAACGGCTTTGCTTGCGACCATCAACTCCTGCAGTATCCAATGCACCGCGAAGGATGTGGTAACGAACACCTGGAAGGTCTTTAACACGACCACCACGAACAAGCACAATTGAGTGTTCTTGCAAGTTATGACCTTCTCCCGGGATGTATGCGTTAACCTCTTTTTGATTGGTTAAACGTACACGGGCTACTTTACGCATAGCCGAGTTAGGTTTTTTTGGAGTAGTTGTGTAAACACGCACACAAACTCCACGTCTTTGAGGACAGGCATCAAGTGCGCGAGATTTGCTTTTCTCCGTAATCACCGTGCGGCCCATGCGAACTAATTGTTGAATTGTTGGCATAATTAGCTGTTAATCTTTACTTTGTATAATTGCGTTATATAAAACGGGTTGCAAAGATAAGGCTATTTTTTCTAATTGCAAACATCTTATTAACATTTTTTGTGAAAAAATAGGCTTAACTTTGCTAAGATGCCGCGAGCACAAATTTAGCAATCAATATATATAAAATAAAATATCATGAAAATTTCTTCAAAAGGCTCTGCTTTTATAGCTCAGGAGGACAAATACGGAGCTCATAATTATCATCCTCTTGAAGTAGTACTTTCTAAAGGCATGGGTCCGTTTGTATGGGATGTAGACGGTAAGAAATATTATGATTTTTTATCGGCATATTCTGCTGTAAACCAAGGACATTGTCATCCAAAAATTGTTGAAGCGCTCGTGCAGCAGGCATCGAAAATATGCCTCACATCCCGGGCTTTTTACAACGATTGTCTGGGACCTTATGAGGAATTCATGCACAACTATTTTGGATACGACAAAGTGCTGCCAATGAATTCCGGCGCCGAAGCAGTTGAAACAGCTCTTAAACTGGCACGCCGCTGGGGTTATACAAAAAAGAACATTCCCGAAAACCAGGCACTTATTGTTGGTTGTGAAGGCAACTTTCATGGAAGAACAATCAGTATCGTTTCTCTCTCTTCGGACCCTGATTCATACAACCAGTATGGCCCGTTCACTCCGGGTCTGGTAAAAATACCTTATAATGATGTTAATGCCCTTGCAAAAGTGTTTGAAAAACAAGGGAAAAAAGTTGCTGCTTTTTTAGTAGAACCAATTCAAGGCGAAGCAGGAGTGTTTGTTCCGGAAGAAGGATATCTGAAAGCATGTTTTGAGTTGTGTAAAAAACACAATGTGCTTTTTATTGCAGATGAGGTACAGACAGGAATTGCAAGAACCGGAAAGATGCTTTGCTGCGATCATGAAGGGATTCGTCCCGATATGGTAATTTTGGGAAAAGCAATTTCAGGAGGAGTACTGCCTGTTTCTGCAGTTCTTGCAGACGATGAGATAATGCTCACAATAAAACCCGGCGAACACGGCTCTACATTTGGCGGCTTTCCGCTTGCATGCAAGGTCGCAATGGCTGCTCTCGAAGTGGTAAAAGATGAAAATCTTGTTGAAAAATCGGAATATCTCGGAAAGGTTTTTCGCGACGAAATGTCAAAGGTAAAATCACCTTTCATTGAACAAATAAGAGGCAAAGGATTGCTTAACGCAATTGTTATAAAGCCACACGATGGCAAGGAAGCATGGGATGTGTGTGAAAAAATGGCAGAACTCGGGCTCATTGCAAAACCTACACACAAACATATTATACGTTTTGCCCCTCCTTTGGTAATAACAGAACCGGAACTCAGAGAGGCAATTGAGATTATCAAACAAGCCATAAAATCTCTCGAATAGAAAGCAGATAAGACTTAAACTATGCAAACTTCTTCATCTATACTAATGGTAAGACCTGTTCGTTTCGGATTTAACGAACAAACAGCTTCAAACAATACTTTTCAGAAACGAGGATTTGAGAAAAGTGCTCAGGAGAGAGCTCTGGAAGAGTTCGATAATTTTGTCTCTCTGCTTCGATCCAGTGATGTAAATGTTATTGTAGCCAATGACACTGCAGAGCCTCATACTCCAGATTCAATTTTTCCAAACAACTGGTTTTCTACACACGAAACAGGAGAACTTGTTCTTTATCCCATGTGTGCGCCAAACAGAAGACTGGAAAGAAAAGAGTCGGCGATTAATCTCATTAAAAGCAGTATTAAGTTTAAAAAAGTAATTGACCTAACCGGATGGGAGGAAAAAGAACTCTTTCTTGAAGGAACAGGAAGTATGATTCTGGACAGGGAAAACAAGCTGGTATTTGTTTGCCGGTCGCCCAGGAGTGATGAGGAAGTTTTGAAGAAACTATGTGAAGAGCTGGATTATGAGTATTTTATATTTAGCGCATATGACAGTGACGACACTCTGATTTATCATACAAATGTAATGATGTGTGTTGGAAGCGAATTTGTGGTTGCTTGCCTGGATTCGATAAAAGACATTGACGAAAGACAGAGTTTTATTGAACTCATTGAGGACTGCGATAAAGAACTTATTGAGATATCAATGGACCAAATGGATAATTTTGCAGGGAATATGCTGGAAATCAAGAATAATAGTGGAGAATCACTTCTTGTTATGTCTGCAACTGCAAAAAAATCACTCTCTCCGGCCCAAATCACAAAACTTTCCGGCTTTTGCAAAATTTTAGCTCCGGACATTTCTGTTATTGAGGCAAACGGGGGAGGATCTGCCCGTTGTATGATGGCCGAAATGTTTAGTTGTCGTCTTCCTTAAGATAACCACTCCGGTATGCCTGAAGCAGTTTTGTGAGATCGTCAATCTGTTTCCTTAGTTCTAATCCGATATCGGTATCCCTTACGAGTCTTCTTTTGTTGCTGAATTCAAGAACTGTTGTTTCGGACAGGATGTCAATCCCTTCGCTGATTGCTTTTTGGGTAGATTCAAATGGCTGGTGTTGAATAATTAAAAGCCCGTGGGAATTGTAAATGAGGGTGTACCCTGCAATTCCGGTCTCCTGTTGATATGCCTTGGAATAACCTCCGTCTATAACAAGAAGTTTACCTTCTGCCTTTATAGGAGATTCCCCCTTTACAGTTTTTACCGGTATATGTCCGTTTATAATGTGAGATACCTTGTCCTCTATTCCGAACTCTTTAAGTATCATCTCACATATTGGACGATTGTTTTTAAGCGAATAGTAATGCCCCTTGTTCTCCTTGTGAGTCTCCTTTTCGGAAATGAAATACCGCTCAAAAGTTGTCATCCTGTCCTTGTCAAATGGAGGGGATGATGGGCCGCACCAGAGATACCATACAAAATCCATTGCATACTGTTTCTCCTTCTTCTTCTTCTCTTCGAAGTATGCCTGGCGCACCAGCTGGTCAATTTTATCGAACAGCTTTTTCCCTGAGTACTCAATGTCTCGGATTTTCATTTTCTTGAATGACCCGTCGGCATTTAAAGGGACAGAACCATGATAAAGAAGATTTGAGTTTCTTACAAGATAGAGAGAACCATTTGCATAGATGCACCTCATGTGCTTTCTGAGTTTTTCACTGTGTGTGAAATTGTGCATCATAATGTCTACGAGTTCCTGTTCATCTTCTGTTAACCTGTAAGGATCTTTCGGGTCTATTGTAGGGAAGTTGCTGTCCCGAAGCGGGTACTCTTTTCCTCCCAGCGTGATTGTCCCATTTTCAAAGTTTATCAGGTGCAGAAGCCTTCTCTCGTCCATATCAAACTCTTTGTTTCTTTCCAGAAGCTGGCCCTCCAGTTTGAACTGGATTATTGTGATTGCCTTATGCATCTGAGAGATGAGCTTGATGTGCTTTTGCTTTACCGGTTCATCTTCCCGGGCTTTTGGACGGAAAAGCAAACACGGATCTTCGCTGTAGGTTTCAAGTGCAAATGTTGCAAGTGGAAGCAGGTTGATTCCGTAACCGTCTTCAAGAGTGGAGAGGTTGCCATACTTAAGGCTCATCCTCAGTACGTTTGCCATACAGGATTCGCTTCCAGCTGCAGCTCCCATCCATACCAGGTCGTGATTCCCCCATTGAATGTCGAAGTTATGGTAGTCGCACAAATGTTCCATTATTACATGGGCTCCCGGACCCCTGTCAAAAATATCGCCCACAATGTGAAGAGAGTCAATTGTAAGGCGCTGAATAAGACGGCTCATTGCAATCACAAAATGTTCTGCCCTGCCGGTAGAGACTATTGTTGTGATTATTGACTGAATATAGAAGTGTTTATTAGGGTCTGTCTTGTGCTCGTGCAGCATCTCCTGAATAATATACGAATACTCGTTAGGTAACGCTTTCCTTACTTTTGAACGGGTATATTTTGACGACACATTGCCAAGTACACTCAAAAGCTGCATGAGAATCATCCTGTACCAATCGTCGATGTCTTTTTCCCGGGTCTTAATAATCTTAAGTTTTTCTTCGGGGTAGTATATAAGTGAACAGAGGTCTTTCTTTTCGCTCTCCCGCAGTCGTTGCCCGAAAATATCTTCAACTTTCTTTCGGATCACGCCGGATGCGTTTTTAACAACATGTAAAAAAGCCTCGTGTTCTCCATGAATGTCGGTCAAAAAATGCTCAGTTCCCTTTGGCAAGTTCAATATAGCTTCAAGATTAATGATTTCTGTACTTGCAGCAGAAATTGTGGGGAAATTTTTGGAAAGGAGCTGCAAATATTTTAAGTCCTTCATTTCAATCAATTTTTTGGTTTTAAATATTTTTCCGCAACCAAAATCAGTAGCGAAGATTTGATCGGTTTTGTGATTACCTCATTGCATCCGGCCTCTTTTGCATCAATCTGGTCCGATTCAAAAGCATTTGCAGTGAGAGCAATTATTGGAATTGTAGTAGAAATTTTCCTTATCTCTCTGGTTGCTTCCAATCCGTCCATAACCGGCATCTTAATATCCATGAAAATGAGATCCGGTTTTTGTTCTAAGTATAGAGATATCGCCTCCTTCCCGTTATTTGCCCTTATTACTGAATATTTTTTTGAGAGTATAATTTCTATAAGCATGAAATTACTGTCCAGGTCCTCAGCAACCAGAACTGTCCTTTTTGGCTCCCCGTTTTCTGCAACCGGAAGTTCTTCTTTAACTTCTGTATTAACACTGGTATTACCGGCTTTAGGTATTGTATAAAAGAAAGTTGTTCCTACTCCCGGTTTTGATTCCAGCCGGATTTCACCCCCAAACTTTTGAGCTATTGCCTTACAAATAGGTAATCCAAGTCCTGTTCCGAAAATATGTTCATCGGCCTTATAAAACCTGTCAAAAATCTTTGTATGTAAATCTTCTTTAATTCCTTTTCCTGTATCCTTTACGAAAACTTCGATGTATGTATCGTTCTCATTATAACCTACAACTATCTTTCCCTTAGTTGTGAACTTTATTGCATTATTGATAAGATTGTTGAGCAGCTGAGTGTTTCTCTGAGGGTCCGCTGTTACAGTCATGGTGTCGTTTGGTAAATCCGAAACAAGTTCAACGCCTTCGGCAAGCGACAATCTATTAATCTCTATAGCTTCTCTTATTTGCTGGCAGATGTCAAATTTTGAAAAATCAAAAATCATACTGTCCGACTCAATTCTGGAAAGGTCGAGAATATCTCCGATGAGAGTCATCAGGATTTTGGAGTTTGTATTAATGATTCTTGAAAATTCCTTCCTCTCTTCATCGGAGTAGCCGGCATCGGAGAGAAGGGCTGCAAACCCTACAATTCCATTTAGGGGAGTGCGAATTTCGTGGCTCATGTTTGAAAGAAAAGCACTCTTGAGCCTGTCGGACTCTTCGGCCTTAAGCTTGGCTTCCAGAATATCATTCTCACGTAGTTTGAGTGAGTCAATGTTGATATCCATTCCGTAAAAAAAGCGAACATCATTGGGACTGCCGGCGTCGGCATATATTATGCCTCTTCGCTCCCACCACTGCCAATTATCATCCCCGCTAACAGAAAGACGATATTCAACTGTTATTCTTTTAACTTTTTGGGCCAGCATGTTCTCAAATGCGACAGAGAGCCTCTTCCTGTCGTCGGGGTGAACAATTTCCAGAAACTGCAAATGACTTGAAAATCCATTTCTCTTCGATCCGAAAATGTTTTCAAAGTTTTCGCTTATTGAGAATTGCTTTGTAACAGCGTTGTAAAACCATATGAAAGATTTTGCACTTTCAAGAGCCAGACTCAGGTACCGCTGTTTTTTATTGAATTCGGTAACATCCCTCATGACCAGAACAAGCTGATTAACAATACCATTTTCAATAATCGGACTTATGTCCCCTGAAATAAATTTGGACTCCCTCTCTTTATAATCTATTCTTGTAAAATCCTTTAGGCCTACGGTGCTTTTACTCTCCAAAGACAGTTTCAACAAACTCTCAATTGAATTTTCATCATTTTGGCTGGAAGTGTAAAACATCTCTTTGAATTTTCTGCCGGAGAGGATGGAAATATGCTCAGACAAGTCAACTGCAGCTTTATTTGCATCAATAATATTTAGATCAGAGTCAAAAGTAATAACTCCTTCGTTCATTACAGACAGCGTGTTTTTTAAAAGGTTCTGTCTTTGAGCGCTCTTCCTGTTAGATTTAAGAAGTTCCTGATTTAGTATTCTGTATCGAAAGTGGTAGACAGAAAAAACCAGAAGTGATGTAAACAGCAATATAATAAATGCCATTAAAAACTGAACTTCAGTTTTAAAATCCTCAAAGAAACTCGGAGGTTTGTTTATGAATTTTGCGTTTTTTGGAAGATCCTCACGGGGTAAATTCCACCTTTTTATTTGATTAAAATCAAATATCAATCGAAAATCTCTTAAAGTATCATTTATTACAAAACCCGGGTTACCTAATATTTTCTGAGAGACTTCGGCAGCTTTATATCCCTGGTCCCAGCTGGAGACGGAATATCCTCCAATAATTCCCGATCCCAACGACAGGTTCTGAATTCCAAATACAGGGATATTATTTATTCTCGACATAAAAGGGAAAAAATTGCCGGATGACCTGTAATTTCCTTTTGAATCTACAAGCCATGTGGAAAGAATTATAAAGGAATTAAGAGGAAAAGAGCTGATACGGTTCATGAATTCGGGGTATGTAATTCCCTTCGTAGAAAGGTAAGTCATGTTCACTCTCCCTTCGAACTTCTTAGCGGCTTCTCTTGCAAAAATCTCCTCTTTCTCACCATAATCACTGTCGTCGAAAATAAACAATATCTCCTTTGTCTCAGGAAACAATTTCACCCCCAGCCGAATGTTCTCTTCTACAGGAATAGTGGTTACAATTTTAGACACACCTGCCTTAGGTTTAAAGTCTTTATTTTCAAGATAGGCGCAAATAATGGGAATGCCAAACGGCTCCAGAGAATCGGCAGCACTTAAAATCTCATATGCTTCGGAATCGGTTGCGAATATTAAGTCTATTTTGTTTTGAGTAAATACGGTTCGCCTTGAACGGTTTAATAATGCAAGTTTTTCCTCTCTGTTTCTTAGGCCGTCGGCATCCATGTGAAGGTTAATTATCCCGGAATAAATCTTGTTGTTTGAGTGAAAACTTGAAAATCCGGAGGAAAACTCACGAACACGCTCGTTGGAGCGCTCTTTTGAGTATAAAAGCAGAATTCTTTTGGGTGCCAGTATGCTTAAAAGAGGATTTGTAACAGAAGAATCATTCGCCTGAGCAAAAGCAGAAGATAAACCCGCGGACAAGAAACAAAAAATTAGGAGTAATCTCTTGAGCATAACTGATTAGGTGTATTTGTTATAATAAACCCTAAACCAAAGTTAATGAAAATATTTCAAATTTCTTATGTGCAGATAATTGTCGGGAGTTTTGTAAATTTGTAAAGTAAATTTTAAGTTTAAAAAAAACCATGAAATTTGAATTACCGGAATTACCTTATAACAGTGAAGCTCTTGAGCCCGTTATAAGCAAGAAAACAATTGAGTTCCATCACGGGAAGCACCATCAGGCCTATGTCACAAACCTGAACAATCTCATCCCCGGAACAATCTACGAAAAAATGTCGCTCGACGAAATTGTAAAGAAATCCGAAGGCGGAATTTTTAACAATGCTGCTCAGATTTGGAATCACACTTTTTATTTCAATTCGTTTAAACCAGGTGGGAGCAAAGTTCCTGAAGGAAAGTTTGCTGCTGCCGTGAACAAAACATGGGGATCATTAGATGCTTTTAAGAAGGAGTTCGGCAATGCAGCTGCAACTTTGTTTGGATCTGGATGGGCATGGCTTGTAAAAGACGAAAAAGGAGAGTTGTCGATTATTAAAGAGAGCAATGCAGGAAATCCTCTCACAAAAGGGCTGGTTCCAATACTTACATTCGATGTATGGGAACACGCCTATTACATCGATTATCAAAACAGAAGAGCAGATTATCTTACTGCTCTCTGGGGCATTGTAAACTGGGATGCAGTCTCGGCCAGGTATTAAAATGAAGGGGTGAGAGCTTTGCTTATCACCTCTTTTTTTGCGAACACAGTCATTAGGACAGTCCTCACAATAAGATGCATCGAAAATGCAAGATAGAGCGATTGGATTCCAATAAGCGGTTCAAAAATGTAAAAAGTAGCAAAAAACGAAATCGCCGAGGCAATCATAGTATTTCTAATAGATGCCGTAGCTGTGGCGCCGATATATATTCCATCCCACATAAAAGCAATGCAGCTGATTAAAGGTATAAGCAGCAGCCATGGCATAAATTGAGATGAACTGCTAATTACTTCCTGATTATTTGTCATCAGCCGGAAAAGTGATTCGCCGGCTGCAAAGTAGGCAATTGTAGAGAGTGCAGCTATAATGAAAGCCCACTTAAAAAGGCTGCGAATGGCAAGCTTAAGAGAAAAAACATCTCTGGCACCTACGTACTTTCCGCAAAGAGCCTCTCCGGCATATGAAAATCCGTCAATAAAGTATGAGTAAAGCAGCATTAGTTTCATCATTATTGTGCTCACTGCAAGTAACTGGTCGCCATAACGGGCGGCAAAACTGGTGAACCCGGAATAGACCAGCAAGAGACACAAGGATCGGATAAACAGGTTCCCGTTGAGAATGAAAAATTTTCTCATCTCTTTAAACTTGAGGCTGGCTTTGATACTTATATAGTGAAAGAGTTTACGGTAGTATGCAAAAAGAAGGGACAGTGTTACTATTAGTCCTATATATTGTGCAAGAACAGTTCCAAGCGCAATACCCGGCACCCCCATTTTTAAGTAAACAGCCAGATAAATAACGATAAACAGATTTGCAACATTCACAACAATATCTGCAATCATAGGAGTGACTGTATTCTGCATGCCAATGAACCACCCTTTGAAAGCAAACAGGCTCAGTGTTGCGGGAGCAGCCCATATCCGTATGAAGAAATATTTTCTTGCAAGTGACTCTACTTCAGGGGTACACACGACAACATTAAATGCAATTTCAATATAGAAGTATTGAATCGCCAGAATAAACAATGCCGTAATTAAAGCTGTTCCAACTGCTTGAACAAGAATTTTCATACTGTCCCGAAAGTCTCTCCTTCCGTAGGCCTGAGCAGCATATCCGGCTGTTCCTACCCTGAGAAATCCCATGTTCCAGTACAAAAGATCAAAAAGCATAGTGCCAATCGCTATTCCTCCTATTATAGCGGCATCCCCAAGCCTTCCTGCAATGGCAAGGTCAACGATTCCCACAAGCGGCACGGTAATGTTTGCAAGGATACTGGGCCCGGCCAGTTTAAGAATCTTCTTATTCATCTGAAAAGCTACCTGTATTTTTCTTCATCCTCGAGCATGCCAAGATATGAAATGTACCTCTCAGGGGAAATAACGCCTTTCTCAACGGCCTCTTTGATTGCACAATCGGGCTCGTGAGTATGAGTGCATGGAGCGAACTTGCAATTGTTAGTGATTTTCAGCATTTCCGGAAAGTAGTGGCTTAACTCCTCTTTTTCAATCTCTATGAGACCAAAACCTTTAATTCCGGGCGTGTCTATAATAAATCCGCCATTTTCAAGAGGGTGCATTTCATAGAAAGTGGTTGTGTGCTTGCCCTGCAAATGATAATGAGAAATTTCCGCTGTTTTTAAAGAGAGAGCATTGTCCAGAGAGTTTATTAGAGAAGATTTTCCAACCCCTGACTGTCCGGAAAACAGGGAAATTTTTCCTTTGCACAAGTCTCTCACAGTGTCAATGTTTTGTCCGATAAGGGCCGAAATTTCAACAACTTTGTAACCTGCATTGTTGTATATTTTTTTGAATGCAGCCAGATTTTCGATGTATTCTTCCGAAATGAGATCAATTTTATTTAAAACGATTACTACAGGAACCCGATATGCTTCGCAGGTGACAAGAAACCTGTCGATAAATGCTGTCTTTGTTTCGGGAAAATCAAGAGTTACAACAAGAAAAGCTGTATCTAAATTTGATGCAATTATGTGCGATTGCCTTGAAAGATTTGTCGACTTGCGGATGATGTAGTTTTTTCTCGGATGTATTTTAATAATCGCGCCCATTCCCCCATCTTCCTGCATAAAATCTACAACATCCCCAACTGCTATAGGATTTGTTGTGCCGGAACCTTTTATTCGGAGTTTGCCTCTTACTACGCAGGGAATGAGATTCCATGCAGGCAGCCTGGACACCATATAGTGACTTCCAGTATGTTTTACAACAGTTGCAGTTTCAAAGTTGCTTTTTTCCACGGGTGCGAATATACGCATTTGTCTAAAAAAGGATTAAATTTGCCGGGACAATTAATGATTTTTTGAGATGTATACACTAAACGAGATAGATGCAGTTGTTGATAAAGGTATCTCTTCCCTCAACTGGGAAGGAGATCCGGGCGAGTTATACGAACCCATAGAGTATCTGATATCCATAGGAGGGAAAAGATTAAGGCCCAAAATGGCAATAATTTGCTTCAACCTCTTTTACGACAAAATTGACAACTCTATCGTTTACCCTGCGCTTGCACTTGAAATCTTTCACGGATTCACTCTCATTCATGACGACATTATGGATGGAGCATCTCTGAGGAGAAATCAGCCGACAGTTCACAAGAAGTGGAACAACAACATTGCAATTCTCTCGGGAGATGTAATGTGCATAAAATCATACAAGCTTATTGCATTCACTCCGGAAAAGCATATAAAAGATGTTTTAACCCTCTTTTCAGATACAGCCGCTCAGGTTTGTGAGGGGCAGCAGTTTGATATGAACTATGAGACTCTTCCGCTAATTACAACCGGGGAATATCTGGATATGATTGGTCTTAAAACAGCTGTTCTCATGGCCTGTTCGGCCAAGATGGGAGCAATAATCGGAGGAGCACCACCGGAGTGTTCAGAGGCACTTTACAATTACGGTTACCTGCTTGGTCTTGCTTTTCAAATAAAAGACGACTACCTGGACAGTTTCGGAGACACAAACATATTTGGAAAGGCAATTGGAGGAGATATCTTAAGCAATAAAAAGACATGGCTTCTTGTTGAGTGTCTAAAAAGGGCTCAGGGTAAAGACAGTGACAAATTGAACGAGTTGATAACTTCAACGAATTGTGAACCAAAGGGGAAAATAGCAGAAGTAAAAGCTCTTTATGAAAAACTGGGGGTAAAAACTGCTGCCGAGGAAGAGATTGGCGAATATCACAAAAAAGCTCAAAAAGCTCTTGATTGTGTACATTTTTCACCGGACCAGCGTGAAAGATTGCTGGAATTTGCAAATCTGATGTTGAACAGAGAGAAGTAAAGACATAATGAGCGTAAAAAGTTCGGATATTGAGATAATGGCTCCTGCCGGGAATTTTGAGAGCCTCAGAGC
>DOSU01000130.1 GCA_003513895.1 Rikenellaceae bacterium | reverse complement strand
TTGCTTTCCGAACGAAAGAATAGAATCATAAGTGTGATTGTAGATTAATTGAGGTCTCAAAATTAGCTCTTTTTGCTCAAACATTAAAAATTATTTCCCTTTGTAATAATTATGTAGTATAATTTGAACAATTTTGTATAAAATTTGAATTTATGTTCGATACTGTAAAATATAACGAGGAACTTGAGTATATTTTCAATCAGTTTCCTTCATACCAGAAAGTTGGCAAAGTGGCCTACAAACCCGGAATTGAAACGATGACCGATTTTGACAAACAACTCGGTTATCCTCACAAAAAGTATGCTACAATCCACATTGCCGGCACAAACGGCAAGGGCTCAGTTTCTCACATGCTTGCATCTGTTCTTGCGCAAACGGGAACCAGGGTTGGGCTTTATACATCTCCCCACCTCAACGACTTTCGGGAGCGGATAAAAATAAACGGCGAAATGGTTTCCAAAGAGTTTGTCTTCGACTTTATTCTTAAATGGAAACCCTACATGCTGGAGAAAAAGCCCTCTTTCTTTGAGATAACCACAGCAATGGCTTTCGACTATTTTGCAAAGCAGAAAGTTGACATTGCTGTTATTGAAACCGGGCTGGGAGGGAGGCTGGATTCGACAAATGTTATTTCTCCAATGTTAAGCATTATTACAAACATCGCTCTGGACCACTGCGAGCACCTTGGCTTCACTCTTGGGGAAATTGCACGCGAAAAGGCGGGAATTATTAAAGCAGGAACTCCTGTTGTTATAGGCGAAGCTCTGAATTCTACAAAGGCTGTCTTTGAAAGGGTGGCCGACGACAAGGGCTCTTTGATTGTCTATGCGCAGAGTTCTTTGTTTAAAGACATTCTGGCATCGGACTATGAACTCGACCTCAAGGGGGAGTATCAGACCCACAATATCCGCACGGTTCTCACCTCTCTTGCTCTGCTGGCGCAAAACCCGCAATTTCTAAAGATTGTAGGAGAGGGGTGGAGCGACGATAACATAAGGCTGGGGTTGAGGTTTGCGGCACGCAATACATCTCTCAGGGGCAGATGGGAGTATCTCTCTCAAAACCCGCCTGTGATATGCGATACGGGGCATAATGCAAACGGGCTTAAGATTGTGTTTTCGCAGCTAAGGCGACAGAAATTTAAGAGGCTCTTCATTATCCTTGGTTTTGTGGCAGACAAGGATTTGGATAAGATTGTGGGTATTCTCCCAAAGGTTGCCTATTACTTTTTTACCCAAGCTTCAATAAGCAGGGCGCTGGATTCTAATGTTCTTGCGAGCAGGTGTAAGGGTGTTGACCTGGATGGATTAGTTGTTCCTACTGTTGCGGGGGCGATAAGGGAATATAAAAAGATATACAAGGAGGGTGATTTGCTCTTTATTGGGGGATCGACGTTTGTAGTTGCTGAGGCGATTGAATTTTTCGAAAAAAACGACAATTTTTTTGCAAATTAAGAAAATGAGAATATCTTTGCACTCCCAATCGAATAGAAAGGGTAATCAGGGGAGCATAGCTCAGTTGGTTTAGAGCATCTGCCTTACAAGCAGAGGGTCGGGGGTTCGACTCCCTCTACTCCCACAAAAAGGATTTCAGAAATGAAATCCTTTTCTGTTTTTATGTTCTCTGAGTTTTATTTCCTGCATCATAAGCAGTTTCTGCCGTTTCTTCTTTGTGATATTCAATAGCATCCTCTCTCGCTCCGGAGTTTGCCAGTTTGTATTACAAGCCTGAGACTCCTTCGCCGAGAGAGGATGCTATCTGAAATAGGAGTATCACATTATATCGGCAGAAACTGCTTATGATGTAAGGAGCAAATTCAGGAGTGAAATAAAAAAGAAATTTATTGTCAATTTTTGACCGGCCTTTCTGTGGGGTTTCGGTTAACTACGGAATTGGTTTGCATTGCAAACCTGAGAAATCTTAAAAGAATACTCTTGAAAAGCGGCATGACCCAACAATGTTTTATATATCATTACATTATCTCATTAAAAATAATTGATTATCAAGTGTTGATTGATTCACTTTTGCTACATTTGTAGGGCAACGATGTATAAAACGCTTTTACGTTAACGATAATTGTAACGTAACGCCGAAACAGAATAAATAAACAGGATAATATGGCAAAAGGAAGAGTATTACTGGTCAAGGAATCTTCGATAACCGTTATCAGCCAAAACGAAACTGACTATATCAGTTTGACTGATATGACAACCGGATTCCATGAGGGCAGTGGGCTAATCGGTAAGTGGATAACCAATAAAAATACGTTGGAGTATTTGGGTGTATGGGAGAAAATCAATAATCCTGTTTTTAATTACCCCGAATTCGGGGTAATTGGACGAGAAGCCGGCACAAATAGGTTCATAATGTCTGTGGGACAATGGGTTGAGCGAACCGAGGCAATTGGATTGATTGTAAGAGCAGGGCGCTATGGAGGCACTTATGCACACAAAGACATTGCATTTCACTTTGCAATGTGGTTAAGTCCTGAATTTCAGATTTATCTCGTCAATGAGTTTCAGCGATTGAAGGACGATGAAAACAGTCGCCTGAAATTAGATTGGAATTTACAACGGACATTAGCAAAAGTGAATTACCTCATACATACAGATGCAATCAAAGAAAATCTGATACCCCAGGAAATTACCAAAAAACAAGCAAATTTTGTTTATGCCAATGAAGCCGATTTGCTGAATGTTGCCCTCTTTGGAATTACAGCAAAAGAGTGGAGGGATAACAATCCAGATAAGAGCGGGAATATCAGAGACTACACAACATTGGAACAACTTGTTGTATTGAGCAACATGGAAAGCATTAACGCATTGTTGATTCAACAAGGCTTATCGCAAACGGAACGGCTTCTTCAACTCAACAAAGTTGCTATTACCCAGATGAGATCACTACTTGAAAGCAAAGCAATGAAGAAATTGAAATATTAACAACGAACCGGTAACACGCGGTAAATCCCATTAAAAAGGGATTTTACCGCGAACACGTAAGCAACAACCCAATTTGAAGAAACCAGAGTATAATCAATATCCAAACAAATTCATTATGAGAAAATTAATACTATTAGCATTTGCCATTTTGTTTTGTTCTAAGTTTTATGGCCAAACAAATAAAGTGGATTATTCAAATGTTTTAGAAAATTATATTAAGGAAATTGAAACCACTTTAGAAAAAGGTTCTGCTAAAGCAATTTCATTTGCGTTAATTGAAGGAAACAAAATAGTCTATTCTGGAAATTATGGTTATTCAGACTTTGAAAACAAAATTAAAGCGGATTCAAATACTGTATATGGAATTGGTTCAATAAGCAAACTTTTTACGGCAACTTCAGTACTGCAACTTGACCAGAAAGGAATAATAAACATTGATTCATCATTTACAAAATACTGTTCAGATTTTTGTATTAAGCAAAGATTTCAAACAAACATTCAAATAACACCAAGAATGCTTATTTGTCACTATTCAGGACTTCCATCGGATTTAGCAAGTGGCGTTTTCTCAAAAAAACCAAAGCATTTCAGCTCCGTAATGGAGTCATTAAATAAAGAATATGCTCCTTTCCCACCAAATTATGTTTATTCATATTCCAATATAGGATATTCTTTACTCGGTGTACTTATAGAAAAATCAGCGGGTAAGAAGTACGAAGAATATGTTAAGCAAAATATTTTTGAACCTCTTGGGATGCATTCCGCAATTGTTGATGGTGATAATTCTACTGTTTTACTCAAAGGTTACGATGAAAAAGGCAATCAAAGGGATGAATATGGAATATGGCCCGTACCTGCAGGCGGAATAAAGTCAAACATAATTGATTTAGCAAAATTTGCAATGACTTTTCTACCTGAATACAAAGGAACAAAAATCCTTGAAACAATGACTATTAAAGAAATGCTTACCGTACAAAACCAAAATATACCTTTAGACTTGGGAGAAAAACATGGAATGCCATGGTTTTATGGGAATATAAATTCAGCAGGGCAAATCTATTATCACTCAGGCGGAACGATGAATCATAGAGGTGTGGTGATAATTGCACCAGAATCAAACCTTGCTATTGCACTCCTCTCAAACTCAGTTAATGTTGGGCGTTTTCATAGGTTGTCTATAAACCTGCTTGATAGCTGTGCAAAAGTAAAAGGTAGGACAATTGACTTGAAAACTACCAAAGAATTCGCTGAAGTAGATACAGTTACTCTCTCAAATGATGAACTTGGTAAATATAATGGTCTATATGCTCATCCTTCATTTGTTTTCGAAATCGTTACAAAGGGTAATCAATTATTCACAAAAATTCAAAATACTGACTATTTACTAAAACCTTTAAAGGACGGTTCGTTTGTTC
>DOSU01000101.1:41740-42296 GCA_003513895.1 Rikenellaceae bacterium | reverse complement strand
TCCTTTGAGTTTCAACCTTGCGGTCGTACTCCCCAGGTGGATAACTTATCGCTTTCGCTTGGCTACCGACTGTATATCGCCGACAGCGAGTTATCATCGTTTACGGTGTGGACTACCAGGGTATCTAATCCTGTTTGATCCCCACACTTTCGTGCATCAGCGTCAATAATGGCTTTGTGAGCTGCCTTCGCAATCGATATTCTGTGTGATATCTAAGCATTTCACCGCTACACCACACATTCCACCCACAGCAACCATATTCAAGCCTGACAGTATCAACGGCACCCTTCCAGTTAAGCTGAAATATTTCACCGCTGACTTATCAAACCGCCTACGCACCCTTTAAACCCAATAAATCCGGATAACGCTTGCATCCCCCGTATTACCGCGGCTGCTGGCACGGAGTTAGCCGATGCTTATTCATATGGTACTCTCATCAGTCTACGCATAGACCTTATTGCTCCCATATAAAAGCAGTTTACAACCCATAGGGCCGTCTTCCTGCACGCGGCATGGCTGGATCAGATTTCCATCCATTGTCCAATATTCCTCACTG
>DOSU01000101.1:41328-41660 GCA_003513895.1 Rikenellaceae bacterium | reverse complement strand
CTGCTGCCTCCCGTAGGAGTCTGGACCGTGTCTCAGTTCCAGTGTGGGGGATCTTCCTCTCAGAACCCCTAGACATCGTAGCCATGGTAAGCCGTTACCTTACCATCTAGCTAATGTCACGCGAGCCAATCCGTATCCACCAAAGCTTTAAATCGAAAAAGATGCCTCCTCCGATTGCTATGGGGTATTAGACCAAGTTTCCCTGGATTATTCCCCTGATACGGGCATGTTGCTCACGCGTTACGCACCCTTGCGCCGGTCGCCACCAGATATTGCTACCCGTGCTGCCCCTCGACTTGCATGTGTTAAGCCTGCCGCTAGCGTTCATCCTG
>DOSU01000101.1:16865-41244 GCA_003513895.1 Rikenellaceae bacterium | reverse complement strand
TGAGCCAGGATCAAACTCTTCATTGTAAAAATTTTTAAAATGTTTAGCTTTTCCTGTTACTCTTTATTGTTATCAATTCCTCAAAAGAAATTAACGCTCTACTCTTAAATAGTACTACGTATTTTCGTACTTGTCTTCCAAAATTTCAATGAACAATCCCAGTCAAAAAAATGGTCCGTTACGACCATCCTGTTCCGTTTGGGGAGTGCAAAGATATGTACTTAATTTAGAATTACCAAAATTTAATT
Source organism: Rikenellaceae bacterium (assembly GCA_003513895.1). Taxonomy (GTDB): domain Bacteria; phylum Bacteroidota; class Bacteroidia; order Bacteroidales; family UBA932; genus Bact-08. Next base: position 40,996 of record DOSU01000101.1, on the reverse strand, counting down.
TATTTTTTTTAACGGTGCAAATAATGTTAAAAAACATTATCATAAACCGCTGTAAATACTAAATTTGCATAAACTAAGAAAAATTTATGTTATGTATTGTAGAAATTGCGGAAACGAAGTATCCGAAAAGGCGATAATATGTGTCGCTTGCGGTGTTTCTCCTATGGCAGGAAATAGAATATGCCCTAACTGCCGTGCGTCAACTCCCGACAATGCAACCTATTGTGTTAAGTGTGGAGTTGCATTAAAAGACACAAGCTATGATTCAGAATTTGACTGGCTTACAACACTTTTGTTGTGTCTGTTTCTTGGATGTTTTGGAGTTCACCGTTTCTATACAAAAAGCACAGGTATAGGAATTGTTCAACTTCTCACTCTGGGCGGATGCGGGATATGGGCACTTATAGACCTGATAATGATAGTTGTTGGAAGTTACAGAGACGGATATGGCAAAATTGTTGCAAACAGAACCAGAATTTAATCGTTATCGTTGGATTATAATTCTAGTTGCCCCCTTTTTCCTTTACCTCATTCCACTTGATGAAATTTTTCACGGGACCACCATATGTTTATTTAAAAACACATTTGGAGTAGAGTGCTACGGCTGCGGAATGACAAGAGCAATTTTTTCGCTTCTTTACTTAGACTTTGACGGTGCATTTCATTATAACCGTTTGGTTGTAATTGTTGCTCCAATGCTAATATACATATGGATTAAAAGTATAGCCGTCAGCTTCAGAAAAAGAAAAATAATTAATACCTTTGGCCGTAATTCGACTAAAACCCAGATATGGACTCCGACAAGATAATCATAATTCCAACCTACAACGAAAAGGAAAATATTGAAAATATTATTAGGTCCATAAGGACTCTAAAGGAGAATTTTCACATTCTTGTAGTAGATGACGGATCTCCGGATGGAACTGCAGATATTGTAAAGGTTCTTAAACAAGGTGAGTTCTCACTTTCTCTGTTTATCCTGGAAAGAGTTGGCAAACAAGGGCTTGGGACTGCATATATCTCTGGGTTTAATTGGGCGCTAACTCATAACTACAAGTATATTTTTGAAATGGATGCCGATTTCTCCCACGATCCCAATGATTTGCCAAGATTGTATCACGCCTGTCTTAATGGAGCAGATCTGGCAATTGGATCCAGATATTGCAATGGTATAAGCGTAATTAACTGGCCTATTGGAAGGGTTATTATGTCTTATTATGCATCTGCCTACGTAAGGAACATCCTTGGAATCAATATATTTGATACCACTGCCGGGTTTAAGTGTTATAAGAGAGAAGTTCTTGAAAAAATCGATTTTTCAAAGATAAAAATGAAAGGGTACGGATTTCAGATTGAAATGAAATACAACACAATAAGACTTGGTTTTGTTACAGAAGAAGTTCCTATTATTTTCGTCGACAGGAAGCAGGGGACTTCAAAAATGAGCAGTGGAATTTTTGGAGAGGCATTCTGGGGTGTACTTAAACTTAAATTCCGCAGAATTCGTCCAAGACCGCTTATCTAACACTACCCAATTAAATGTCCATATTAATAAAGAATTGTACGATAATTAACGAAGGAAATTCATTTGTCGGAAGTATTTCTATTGACGGGGAATTAATTTCCGGCATCTACAGAAAAGGAGAAGAGTTGCCTAAAACAGATTTTTCTATTGAAGCGGAAGGTCTTTTCCTTATGCCCGGAATAATTGACGACCAGGTTCATTTCAGAGATCCAGGCAATCCCAAAAAAGGTTCGATTGAGAGCGAAAGTGCAGCATCTGTTCTTGGGGGAGTAACTTCTTTTATGGATATGCCAAACACAACACCTGCTGCTGTTACACTGGAAATTCTTGAACAGAAATATGAAGTAGCGAGCAAAGCATCTTATGCAAACTACTCTTTTTATCTGGGAGCAAGCAACGATAACATTGAAGAGATTCTTAAAGCAGATAAATCTCAAATTTGCGGCTTAAAAATTTTCATGGGTTCTTCTACCGGAGATCTGCTTGTTGACAACTCTGAATCTCTTGAAAACATTTTTTCCCTCTCAAAAATGCTAATCGCAACACACTGTGAAGACAACTTGGTTATTAGCAAAAATCTATCCGCTGCAATTGAGAAATATGGTGTGAATATTCCTTTTGAGGAACATATAAACATAAGAAGCAGAGAGGCATGCATAAACTCTTCAAAAAGAGCAATTGAACTGGCATTGAGAAACAACTCATCTCTTCACATCCTTCATATTAGCACAAAAGAAGAGATTGAGATGATAAAAAATGCTCAAAAGGTAAATCCCTTAATAACCGGTGAAGTTTGCGTACACTACATGTTTCTAGACAGCAGTAATTACGGGAAACTAGGCAGCAAGATGAAATGCAACCCATCAATCAAGGAGAAAGAGGATAAAGAGGCAATAATTAAAGCAGTTAAGGATGGAATAATAAAAGTTGTAGCAACTGATCATGCCCCACATACAATTGAAGAAAAAGCTGCAAAATATAGAGACTCTCCTTCCGGACTTCCTCTTATTCAGCATAGCTTTCAAATCATGTGGGAACTTCATAAAGCCGGACATTTTTCTCCTGAAGAAATTGCCGATAGAATGTGTCACTCCCCTGCAGATAGATTCAAAATTGACAGAAGAGGATACATTAGAGAAGGCTACTACGCAGACATAATGCTTTTTGACAGCGCTAAAAACGACAGCATTACAACAAAACATCCTGCATACCTTTGCGGTTGGTCTCCCTTTGAGGATTATACATTCAGCTCTTCTGTCATTCACACTTTTGTCAATGGGATTCAAGTAGTTAAAGAAGGAATGCTCACCGGTAAGAAAAACGGAAAAAGACTAATATTTAATAATGGAAAATAAAAGCACCCCAATTTTAGTTTATTTTTCCATAGTTACTGCAGTAATTTTCTGGGGATTTTCATTTATCTGGACCAATTCATTGCTTCAGGATGGTTTTCCTCCTTATGCCCTTATTTTTTTCAGAATGGCATTTGCTGCAATTATTCTACTTTTGGTTTCCTTAATTTCAGGAAAACTGGAAAGAGTAGCCAGAAAAGACTGGGGATGGTTTTTATTGTTAGTGACGATGGAGCCTTTTATATATTTTATCGGAGAGACTCTTGGTCTTCAAATTGTGGACTCTCCTACCCTGGGTGCAATTATTATTGCTACAATTCCAATTTTTGCACTAATTCCCGGGATGATTGTGTACAAAGAGAAAATTACCGTAATTAATGTTTTTGGAGTATCAATTACTCTTCCGGGAATACTTCTCGTGGTTTTTGAAAACGGCTCTGTTCAGGTGAGCCACTATTACGGAATATTTCTATTGTTTATTGCAGTCTTTGCAGCGGTTGGATATTCTGTAATCGTGAAAAAACTGACGAACAGATATAACAGTTATACAATTGTTACTTATCAGCATTTACTTGGTGCTATCTATTTCCTGCCACTCTTTCTTTATAACGATGCATCGTCAGTATCAATCTCCTCTTTCACTCCGGAAATACTTAAACCGCTTCTTTTTCTTGCCGTTTTATGTTCTTGTGCTGCATTCATTCTCTTTATAAATTCGATTAAGGTTCTTGGTATAGCAAGAACAAACATCTTTACATCACTGGTTCCTGTTGTAAGCGCCTTTGGGGCCTTTGTAATGGGGCACGAAAGCCTTAATACCAGAAAGATAATTGGTATTTTAATTGTAATTCTCGGGGTAATCATAGCTCAAAGGGAGAGAAAGAAGCCTGAAACAAACTAATCTGTTTTTAAACTTAACTGGATTCTTCCCCGTTTAAAGTCAACTTCGATAACCTTAACCTGTACAGGCTGTTGCAGTTTAACAACTTCAGATGGTGAAGAGATGAACTTGTTTGACATTTGCGAGATATGTACAAGACCATCCTGTTTAATTCCAATATCTACAAAAGCTCCAAAGTTTGTAATATTGGTAACTATTCCCGGTAGTACCATACCGGCTTTCAAGTCGTCAATTGTATGGATATCAGGCGCAAATTCCATCATTTGCGCAATTTTTCTTGGATCTCTGCCTGGTTTTGAAAGTTCATCCATAATATCAGTAAGTGTAGGAATTCCTACCTCACTTGTGACATACTTCTCAATATTAATTGTTTTCCTTGCACTTTCATCTCTAATCAACTCTTCAGTGGAGAGATTAACATCCTTTGCAATAGCCTTTACAAGTGCATACCTTTCGGGGTGTACGGCTGTATTATCGAGAGGATTTTCAGAATCCGGAATTCTCAGAAAACCTGCACACTGTTCAAATACCTTGTCCCCAAGTCTTTTTACTTTTTGAAGCTCAAGTCTTGATTTAAACGGTCCGTTTTCGCTTCTGAAAGTTACAATACTCTGAGCTAATGATGGTCCTATCCCGGAAACATAGCTAAGAAGATGCTTGCTTGCAGTATTAAGATTTACTCCAACTCTGTTTACGCAACTGGTAACGGTATTATCGAGCATCTCTTTAAGCAAGGATTGATCTATATCATGTTGATACTGGCCAACACCTATCGACTTAGGATCAATTTTAACAAGTTCTGCAAGAGGATCCATAACTCTCCTTCCTATAGAAACAGCACCCCTTACAGTTACATCATAGTCCGGGAACTCCTCTCTGGCAACCGGAGATGCAGAATAGACAGAGGCTCCATCTTCACTCACAGAAAAAACCTGGATGCCCTTAGGCATTGGAATTTTCTTTATAAATGCTTCCGTTTCTCTGCTTGCTGTGCCATCGCCAATAGCAATAACTTCAATTTTGTAAGATTCTATAAGATTTGATATTTTTTTTATAGCCTGCATTTTTTCATTAACGGGCGGATGCGGATAAATCGTATCATTGTGCAACAACTCCCCCTGGGAATCAAGGCAAACAACTTTACATCCAGTTCTGAAACCGGGATCAAGAGCAAGCACTCGTTTTTGACCCACAGGCGCAGCCAACAGCAATGAGGATAAATTTTCCCCGAAAACTTTAACCGATTCCAGATCTGCTTTTTCTTTTGCCGCCTTAATAGTTTCATTTTCAATAGAAGAATGAAGAAGTCTTTTATAAGAATCTTCGATGGCAAGTTCAATTTGAACTTTACACTTTGAAGAAGGAATATTTCTATTTTTATAAACGACTCGTCTAATATAATTTAGAGAATATTCAGAATCAATTTCCAGTTTTATAGTGAGTTCCCCCTCTCGTTCACCCCTAAGCATTGCAAGTAGCCTGTGTGCAGGCATTCCTGAAATGTTTCCGCCAAAGTCAAAGTAGTTTTTATATTTACTGCCATCTGGAGATTCAATATCTTTATGTTGCTTAGAAACAACTTTTGCAAATTTAGAATACTGATTTCTAAGCTCTTCCCTGATTTTCGAATCTTCGCTAAACCATTCTGCAATAATTTCTCTGGCTCCCGAAAGTGCAAATTCAATAGAAGTAACTTCATCGTTGAGAAATTTTTGAGCATCTGTTTCGGGGTTTGCTGAATCAAACCCGTATATAACTTTAGCAAGCGGCTCCAGCCCCTTTTCTTTAGCTATTGACGCTTTTGTCCTTCTTTTTGGTTTAAAAGGGAGATATAAATCTTCCAGTTTTTGAGGGTCAACACATATTTCTATCTCTTTTTTGAGCTCCTTTGTTAGCATCCCCTGCTCATCAATAGAACCAATTACTGCTATTTTTCTTTTTTCAAGATCAATAAATCTGAGAAAATGGTGTTTAATTTCGGCAACCTGAACTTCATCAAGAGCACCAGTCCGTTCTTTACGATATCTGGAAATAAAAGGTATAGTTGCTCCCTCTTCAAGTAGTGCAACACAATGTTCTACCTGCCAAACTTTTATGGAAAGTTTGTCGCTAATGTGTTCTATATAAAGATTAATCATGTGATACTATATGTAATTGCTCTCTGTATGCCGAGAATATTTTTGATTTTGACACAAAACCTATATACTTATTTGAACAATCCAGAACCGGTAAATTCCAGGCAGAAGTAACTTCGAATTTTTTCATTACTTCTTCCATTTTGTCACTTTCATAAACAAAAGCAGCTGGTTCTTTCATCAGGTGAGAAACAAGCGTAACATGGTACATATCTGAATTAAACATAATTTGTCTTATGTCGTCGAGAAGAATTATACCGCATAATTCATTTTCTGAGTTCACTACCGGGAATATATTCCTTTTCGAAGTTCTAATTACATTGACAAGATCCCCCAAAGATTTATCCGGAGCAACCTTTGTAAAATCGGTTTCTATCAGTTCTGATGTTTTTAAGAGTGTAAGTACAGCCTGATCGCTGTCGTGGGTAAGAAGGTCTCCCTGTTTTGCAATCCTTTTTGTGTATATAGAGTATGGTTCAAATGAACGGATTGTTGCAAAGGAAATCGCAGAAGTAATTATTAGCGGCATTAAGAGTATATATCCGCCGGTCATTTCTGCAATTAAAAATATTGCAGTGAGAGGTGCCTGCATAACTCCTGCCATAAGTCCAGCCATTCCCACAAGTGCAAAGTTTGCTTCCGGAACAGAATATATCCCACTAAGATTAATTATCCGGGCAAGAACGAAACCTGCAACTCCACCAATAAAAAGAGTCGGGCCGAACGTTCCTCCTACACCTCCGCCTGCATTGGTAAACGACATTGCCCAAACTTTAAATATAATTACCGCTGTAAAAAAAACAGGAATAAACCATTCAAATTCAAACAGAGATCCAAATATACTAGGTCCTATAGCTTCAACGGTATTATTGTTTAGCAAATATGAGAGCGAATCATATCCCTCGCCAAATAGAGGTGGAAAAAGAAAAATAAGTAAACCAAGAGATATGGCAGATATAAACCACTTTCTGAATGGCTTTTTAATGGATGATATCTTGTCTTCCATACCAAGAGTCATTCTAATAAAATAGAGTGAAATAAGACCTGTAAATACGCCCAGAACTATATACAAAGGTATATTGGCAAAGGTAAAAGCTTGAATAGAATTGCTGAATACGACACTGTTACCAAGCAGGAAATAGGAAACTGCAGTAGCTGTAACGGCAGAAACAAGTAATGGAAGAACAGATGTCATTGAAATATTGAACAAAAGTATTTCAAGTGTGAACAGGACTCCTGCAAGCGGAGCCTTAAATATCCCCGCTACAGCTCCTGCTGCTCCGCATCCGAGCAGAATAGTCATGTGTTTGGAAGAGAGGTTAAGTCCTCTTGCTACATTCGAGCCAATAGCAGCCCCGGTATATACAATTGGCGCCTCTGCACCTACTGAGCCCCCAAATCCTATTGTAACTGAACTAGTAACAATTGAAGACCAGGTGTTGTGAAGTTTAATCTTTGAATCATTTTTGGAAAGAGCAAGCAAAACTTTTGTAACACCATGGCTTATATTATCTTTAATGACATATCTTACAAAAAGCATAGCTAAGAGCATTCCTACTCCCGGGTATAATAAATAGAGAAAACTTTCTGAGTTGTTGTTAAACCAGCCTTTTAGTATCCATGCAACATAGTGAATTGCTCTTTTGAGAATTACAGCTGCCAGGCCACTGCCGGCACCAACTACCAATGCAAGCAAAAAAAGCATTTTATTTTCCGGCAAAGTCCTGATAAAATTTGATATTTTGCTTAAAAGTGTTACATTTTTTTGCATAGACGAAATTACATAAAAAAAGGCTGAATTAATCCAGCCTTTAGTGTATTGATTGAAAAAAATCTACTATTCGTCGGTTTCTTCCTCTTCTTCTGTAAAAGTACTGGCTGAATCATCTTCCGGAAATTCATCCGGTTCACCGGAATCGGAATCAGTTGATCCGCCGCCAAAGAGTTCATCAGTTGCTTCATCATAATCGTCAATTTTGACATCTACCTTTACAAGATATATAGCGTCAGGTACTTCCAGAGAGATAGCATAGAAGAATGAACCATCAGGTTTGTCCACTTTGAAAATTTCACCCATATAATCGGCATATCCCTTTGGATATCTCTCTTTTAAAATTGCCAGTATCTCCGGGCTCAGATTATTATAACTTACAGCTAATCTTTTCTTTGACTGATTTGGGACAGTCTGATTCGCAATTATTGGCTTTTTTGTATTTGATTGTTTTTTCATAAAAAAAGAAAGTTCGATATAGATTTCGGGCTGCAATAATAGTGCAAATATTTAAAATTATTACATCATTTAATACTTTTTATTTAAAAAAAATGATTTTTGTTTTAACTTGTTGGCCGGATGCCTCTCAATAAAAATTTTATTTAAGGTTTTTGGGTCGATTCCCGAATAAAATGATACAGATGACCTTGTCATTGGTGTTGGCGTAAAATCCTGAACTTGTTCTAATTGAAGATTACGTAAACTGGAATTTGCAGAAAGATTGTACATGTCGTCCATAGTACAGCCGGGATGGCTTGAAATAAAATATGGAATCAGCTGATATTTTAAACCTTCTTCATTTATGATTTTTTCAAATTCATTTTTCATTTTTACAAAAAGTTTAAAAGAAGGCTTACCCATTGCTTTAAGTACGTGTTCTTCTGTGTGTTCCGGTGCTACTTTGAATCTTCCGGAAGTATGATTAACAATTACTTCTCTAAAATATTTTTTTCCGGATTCATCCAGGTATCCTTTATCGTTTAAAAAAAGATCATACCTTATTCCACTGCCAATAAATATTTTCTTTATTCCGGGCAACATTTCTATTTTTTTATAAAGCTCCAGCATTTTTTCGTGCGAAATGTTAAGATTCTTACAAATTGCCGGATAAATACAGCTGTCTCTCCTGCATTTTTTACATAAATCAATATCTATTCCCTTCATATTGTACATGTTTGCAGAAGGACCTCCAACATCAGATATATATCCTTTGAAATCTTTCATTGAGACAATTTTTTTGGCTTCAGATAATACTGATCCCACAGATCTTGACTGGACAAATTTGCCTTGATGAGCAGAAATTGTGCAGAAACTGCATGAGCCAAAACATCCCCTATGAGTATTGATTGAAAATTTTATCATTTCATATGCAGGGATGTGTTTATCCTTAAATCTTGGATGTGGTACCCGGGTAAATGGCAAATCATAAAAAGAGTCAGTTTCGGCAGTAGATGGAAGCGCAAAAGGAGGGTTTATATGTATAAATTTATTATTGAAAGGTTCAATAATGTGGCAGGGGTTGTATGAATTAGATTCTCTCTCTAGTAAATTAAAATTTTCCACAAATGCACTCTTATCATTCACACATTGTTCAAATGAGTTTAGAATAATTGTATTATTCACATCCATCTCCTCTTTTTCCGAAACAAATGCTATTTGAGGTATTTGCCTAATTTTTTCTTTACTATATCCCTTAATGAATGCAGATGCCAGCTCAACCACCGGCTTTTCTCCCATTCCGTAAATTAAATAATCGGCTCCAGATTCAATGAGAATTGAGGGAAATAATTTGTCGTTCCAGTAATCATAGTGAGTTATCCTTCGTAATGATGCTTCAATTCCTCCAATTACAACCGGCACATCGGGGAAAAGGGTTTTAAGGATCTTAGAATAGACTTTAACCGCATAATCCGGCCTTTGACCTGCTCTTCCTTCGGGGGTATATGCATCGTTGCTTCTAAGTCTTTTATTGGCAGTATAGTGGTTAATCATGGAGTCCATTACACCTGCATTGACTCCAAAAAACAGTCTGGGTTTTCCCAATTTTTTAAAATCCCTGAGGTCGTCTCTCCAATTGGGCTGAGGGACAATAGCGACTCTGAGCCCCTGTTTTTCAAGTATACGGCCAATTACAGCTGTTCCAAAAGATGGATGATCTACATAGGCATCCCCGGAAAAGATTATTACATCGATATAATCCCAGCCCAGTGCCTCAACCTCTTTAACAGAAGTAGGTAAGAATTTGTCTTGTTCTATTACCATTCTACATTCTCTCCGGCAGAGTGATTCCGAGAATCGTCATTGCCTTAGATAACACTTTTGCTATTGAATTTATAAGTACAAGTCTTTGAGCCCGGATCAATGAATCCTCTTCTTTTAATATTGGCACTTCATGATAATACTGGTTAAACTCTTTGGCAAGTTCATAAGCAAAATTTGCTATTAATGCCGGTGAGTGAGCTGATCCTGCTTCTTCAACCTTATCCGGGAAATAATTAATCATTTTTATAATTTCAATCTCCTTGCCTGTCAAAGTTGCCCCGGAAAATTCGGGCAAAATATTTAACTCAGATGCTTTTCGTAAGATTGATTTGATTCTGGCGTGTGTATATTGAATAAAAGGACCTGTATTACCATTGAAATCGATAGACTCCTTTGGATCAAACAACATTGTTTTCTTGGGATCCACTTTGATTATAAAATATTTTAATGCTCCCAGTCCTATTGTTTCAAATACCTTATTCTGTTCCTCCACACTCAAATTGTCAAGTTTTCCGAGTTCAAGAGATGTCTCCCTTGCGGTTGAAACCATATCTTCGATAAGATCATCGGCATCTACAACTGTTCCTTCTCTAGACTTCATCTTTCCCTCAGGCAATTCAACCATACCATAAGAAAGGTGAAAAATTGAATCTGCCCAATTGAAACCAAGTTTCTTCAAAAGAAGTTTAAGAACTTGAAAGTGATAATTTTGCTCGTTACCTACAACATAAATTAGTTCATCAAGGCGGAATTCTGTAAAACGTTGATGTGCAGTTCCAAGGTCCTGAGTCATGTAAACAGAAGTTCCGTCTGAGCGAAGCAATAATTTTTCATCGAGTCCGTCAAGGGTTAAATCGCACCATACTGATCCGTTTTCTTTTGAATAAAACACTCCCTTCTTTTGACCTTCATTTACAAGTGCTTTCCCAAGAAGATAAGTCTGTGATTCATAGTAAGTTTTATCAAATTCGACTCCAAGCCTCTTATAAGTCTCATCGAATCCTTTATAAACCCAGGAATTCATCATTTTCCAAAGGTTCACAACTTCATTGTCGCCCTGCTCCCATTTCAAAAGCATCTCCTGAGCCTCTTTCATTAAAGGGGCATTTTTTTCGGCTTCATCCTTCTCCATACCGGAAGCAACGAGGGCAGATACCTCCTCTTTGAGCATATTGTTAAAAAGAACATAATATTTTCCAACAAGATGATCGCCTTTCATTCCGGAATTCTCCGGAGTTTCTCCTTTTGCTGCCTTATACCAGGCAAGCATCGATTTACATATATGAATACCCCTGTCGTTGACAAGGTTAACTTTTAGAACATTATGTCCATTTGCTTCCATAAGTTTTGCAACAGACCATCCAAGGAGATTATTCCTGATATGGCCCAGATGCAGTGGTTTGTTTGTATTGGGAGAGGAGTATTCAACCATTACATTTTTTCCGGAAGAAGGGAGTTGTCCCCAATCTTTATGGATATAAATCTCGTTGAACACATTTAGCCAGTATGCATTTGAAAGTTTTAAATTCAGAAACCCCTTTACAACATTAAAACTTTCAATTTCTTCGCATTTTGAAATTAGATATTCCCCAATTTCGGCAGATGTGATTTCGGGCGATTTTTTCGAAATTTTAAGCAACGGAAATATCACTGCAGTGATGTCTCCTTCAAATTCTTTTCTTGTTGCTTGTGTCTGAAAGAGGCTTTCATCCGGAATGTTACCGTATAAATTTGAAACAGCCTCTTTTAATTTAGACGAAATGAGTTTTTCGGGATTCATCTTAAACTATTTTTTAAAATAAATTTTCATCTCCTTTTTAACCTTTGGAGCAAGCAGGATTAAAGTAATCATTGTTGGAATTGCCATAAGTGCATAAGCACTGTCAATTACCCCTACAACAACATCAAGTGATATGACTGCTCCTACTACTAACATAATTAAGAAAAAATAGTTGTAATAGAATGCGTACTTAGCACCAAACAGAAAATTGGTGCATTTAACGCCATAATATGAATATGAGAACATAGTTGAAAATGCGAATATAATTGCCATAATGAGGAGTAAGTAATGCCCTACTCCTGGTATTGATACTTCAAATGAGTTCATTGCCATTTGAATACCCTGCAATTGAGAGACCTCGTATTGTCCATTAATTAGGATTGCCAGTGCAGTAAGTGTGCAAACAAGACCAGAGTCGATAGAAGGGCCAATCATTGCAACAAGTCCTTCTCTTATTGGCTGAGTGTTCTTTGATGCTCCGTGCATCATTGAAGCAGTACCAACACCCGCTTCATTTACAAATGCAGCTCTCCTTGCACCTATTACAATCGCAGAACCTGCCAGGCCACCCAGGCCTGCCTTAAATTCAAAAGCCTGTGAGAAAATTGAGTAAAACACATCGGGAACAACAGACAGGTTTGTAAGAACAATATATCCCACTAGGAGGAAATACATAGCGACCATAGTTGGAACAAGTTTGGCAGACACTTTGGAAATTCGTTGAATTCCACCTAAAATTACAATTGAGACTAATAAACATATTACAATACCAATAATCAGTTTAAGCCCAAAAGTAGTTTCTATTCCCATTGGTGCAGTAATAACTGTAGTGAGGGCTTCTGTAAGTTGATTTGCCTGCATCAGGCAAAGGGTACCGATTAGTCCGAATATTGAGAAAAACACAGCCATTGGCCGCCATTTTTTTCCGAGACCTTCGGTAATCATATACATTGGCCCACCTTGTATCTCTCCGGCAGAATCTTTTCCTTTAAACATTATTGTAAGACTCCCTTCAAAAAATTTAGTTGCCATACCTACAATCGCACTTACCCACATCCAGAAAATTGTACCGGGTCCGCCCATTGTCAGCGCTACAGCTACGCCAGAAATGTTTCCCATTCCTACAGTTGAGGCAATTGCACTTGCCAGTGCTTCAAAAGAGCTTATCTGACCCGGAGCATCATCCTCTTTCTTACGAAGAGACTTAATAGCACGGCCAAAATAGCGAAACGGTACAAAACCTGAATATATCAGGAATCCAAGACCACCACCTATTAAGAGAAGAAAAAGGGGCATACCCCAGATCCAATTGCCAAAATCGACAATCAGTCTACCAATCAGCTGCCAGAAGTCAGACATTTGTTTATTTATTAAGTTCGGACAAAGATAGTATTTAGAATTTAATCAGACTCTTCGTCTGATATCAAAGAAAGCTTCTTTGCCATAAAGATTCTTTAAGTCAACCTTAATTCATAAAAAAAGGGCCAAAAAATGGCCCCTGATTTTTAAAATTATTATTCCTAATTAAGTCCCCTGTTCTTAAGGAGAGCATTGATACCCGGCTGGCTGCCTCTAAAATTGACATAGAGTGTCATTGCATCATCTTGTCCGGCTCTGGCAAGTATCTCTTTTCTGAATTTTGCTGCAACTTCTTTGTTAAAGATGTCTTTTGTTTCAACAAAAGCCTGATATGCATCGCTGTCCAGAACTTCGGCCCAGATATACGAGTAGTATCCGGCAGTATACCCACCGCCAAATGTATGACTAAAATATGTACTCCTGTATCTTGGTGGTATTTGAGAAATAAGACCTCTGTCTCCTAATGATTTTGCTTCGAAAGCGAGAACATCAAGATTTGCAGGGATTGTCTTAAGTACATGGAAGTCCATATCAAGGTAAGAAGCTGCAAGATATTCTGTTGTTGCAAAACCCTGACCGTATTTGCCAGCATTTACCAGTTTATCTATAAGTTCCTGAGGTATTACTTCGCCTGTTTTGTAGTGTTTTGCATATATTCTAAGAACTTGAGGTTCAAATGCCCAATGCTCCATTATTTGTGAAGGCAATTCAACAAAATCTCTTGTCATTCCACCCACTCCATAGTAATGAACATCTTTTAGCAAACTTGCAAGAGCATGTCCGAATTCATGAAAATATGTTTCTGCTTCGTCTGTGCTCAATAGTGCTGGTTCATCACCTACCGGCCTTGTAAAATTACCAACAATGGTTACAAGAGGTGTAATTTTCTTACCTTCTTTATAAGTCTGCGAACGGAAACCGCTGCACCATGCTCCACCTCTTTTTTCACCCGGGCGTGCAAACATATCCATAAACAGGATTCCCAAATGAGATCCGTCTGCGTCTTTACATTCAAATGCAGTTGCCTCAGGATTTGGAAGCGGAACGTTGTTAACCTGAGTAAATGTTATGCCATATAGCTGGTTTGATACATAGAAAATTCCTTCTCTTACATTCTCAAGTTGGAAATAAGGGCGAAGTTCTGAATCGTTAAGATTGAACTTTTTAGCCATTGATTTTTCAAAATAGAATCTCCAGTCCGAAGACTCAAGAGGTGTTGTAATGCCTTCGGATGCCGCAATTGCACTCATGTCTGCAAGTTCTTTTTTAGCGGCAGCAAGCGCGGGTGCCCATATTTTATTCAAAAGAGCATAAACAGCCTCAGGTGTTTTTGCCATTCTCTCTTCGAGCTGATATTGTGCATAGTTTTCGAAACCAAGTAAATTAGCTCTCTTAAGTCTTAAATCGACAAGTTTTTTAATAACATCTTTGTTGTCAAACTCGTTATTATTGTTGCATCGGTTTAGATACGCCTCAAAAATTTGTTTTCTAAGGTCCTTGTTTGTTGATTGCTGAAGAAAAGGCATTACGCTTGGATTGTCAAGTCCAAACACCCATTTTCCTGCAGTTGTTGAATCTTTTTCACCTCTTTTAAGAGCAGAGGCTTTTAGTGACTCGGAAATTCCTGCAAGATCTTCTTCTTTGTTTATAACAAGTTTAAAAGCGTCTGTTTCGGCAAGAAGATTTTGCCCGAACTGCAGTTGAAGTGCAGATATTTCTTCGTTGATTTTTTTTAGTTCTGTTTTTTTATCTTCGGAAAGATTTGCTCCGCTTCTTACAAAGCCTTTGTACATTTCGGTGAGCAAACGCATTTGTTCCGGGTCAAGTCCTAGAGAATCTCTCATTTCAAAAACTGCTTTTACTCTTTGAAAAAGAAGGGGATTAAGACTGATTTCATTGAAATGCTTGCTAGTAAGAGGAGAAAGTTCTTTTGCAAGCGCAATAACATCCGGGTTGGATGCTGTTCCGTTTATGCTTGAGAATACAGGAGATATTTTATCCAACAAAGGTCCGGCATTGTCATATGCAACGATTGTGTTTTCGAAAGTAGGAAGGTCTTTATTGTTTACAATTGAATCAATCTCAGCTTTATGTTGTGCCATAGCCTCAACATAAGCAGGCATAAAATGCTCTATTTTGATTTCCTCAAAAGGCGGAATTCCAAATGGAGTATCCCATTCTGAGAGGAGAGGATTCTCGGCAGTCTTCTGCTGCGAACAAGATGTAAAAATTGCACCTGCTGCAATCATTGCAAATAGAAGTTTTTTCATTTAAGTTAAGTTATTAAGGTTGATTATTAACCGAGGTAGGATTTAAGGAGCTTGCTTCTTGCGCTGTGACGAAGCCTTCTTATAGCTTTTTCTTTGATCTGCCTCACTCTCTCTCTTGTTAAACCAAAATGTTCCCCAATCTCTTCAAGGGTCATCTCTACAGAACCGATTCCAAAAAAGTATTTAACAATATCTCTTTCCCTTTCGGTGAGGGTCGATAATGCTCTTTCAATCTCCTTGTTAAGAGATTCGTTTAAAAGTCCCCTGTCTGCATTTGGAGAATCTGTATTTGGAAGAACATCCAGTAAATTATTGTCTTCTCCATCTACAAACGGAGCATCTACTGATACGTGCCTGCCTGATACTCTGAGAGTATCTGCGATTTTTTCTCTTGGGATATCCAGTATGACAGCCAATTCTTCGGGTGATGGGAGTCTTTCGTTTTCCTGTTCGAATTTCGAAAGTGCTTTATTAATCTTGTTAAGCGATCCAACTTGATTTAGCGGAAGACGGACAATCCTGGATTGTTCGGCCAAAGCCTGAAGAATAGATTGCCTTATCCACCATACTGCATAGGAAATAAATTTGAAACCTCTCGTTTCGTCGAATTTTTCTGCGGCTTTAATAAGACCCAGGTTACCTTCATTAATAAGGTCGGGAAGACTTAAACCCTGATTCTGGTATTGTTTTGCAACAGATACGACAAACCTTAGGTTGGCTCTTGTTAGTTTTTCTAACGCCTCCTGATCCCCTTTTCTTATTCTTTGTGCTAATTCAACTTCATCTTCAACCGTGATGAGCTCTTCCCTCCCTATTTCCTGAAGATACTTGTCGAGAGACGCACTCTCCCTGTTAGTAATGGATTTTGTTATTTTAAGCTGTCTCATGAATATATATTATCTTGCAAAGTTACGAAAAAAAAGTTGTAAGCTGCAAAATTTAGAGACCCATTCCATAATATACTACTGAACCTTTACTATAAACTCCTTCAATTAAAAGGGATCTTTTGCTTCTTTGAATTATTGATTCAATTTCGTTTATGTTTTCGACAGGAATCTGGTTAATATGAGTTATAACAAATCCCGGTTTAATGCCTGTGTCCCTGAATTTTCCATCTCCGACAGAAACAACTTCTACTCCGTGATTTATTCCCAGTTTTTTCAGTTTCTCTTCAGGTGCCTTCTCAAGCTGAGCTCCAAAGAGTTTTGAAAATTGATTACTCTCTCTGTCAATCTGAGTTGTCTCTTCATTTCTGCCTTGCAAAACAACTGAAAGTGCAATTGGTTTACCATTACGGATCAATTCAACTGAAATTTTATCTTTTGGACGGAATTTACTTATTTGTTCCTGTACGGAAGGTGCTGAATTTACATTAACACCATTAATTGTTGTAAGCTGATCAGAAATTTTCATACCGGCCCTGTCGGCTGCTCCGCCTCTGACTATTTCTGCAATATAAACACCCTTAATCTCCTTAATTCCCTTTTCACTGGCAAGATCTCCGTCAATCTCCTGCATAGAAATTCCAAGCATAGCCCTTTGCACTTTCCCGAAATCCATAATATCTTCAATTACTTTTTTCGCCATTAAACTTGGCACTGCAAATGAGTACCCGGTATATGATCCGGTTCTTGAAGCTATAGCTGTATTAATACCTACAAGTTCCCCTTTTGTATTCACGAGGGGTCCTCCGCTATTTCCGGGATTAACAGCTGCATCTGTTTGAATGAAAGCTTCAATTTTGAATTCCCCTGAAGAAGAAGGCATACTCCTGCCCTTGGCACTAACTATGCCGGCAGTAATGGTTGAACGGAGGTTAAAAGGGCTTCCAATTGCAATTACCCATTCTCCAAGCCTTAAAGCATCGGAATCTCCGAAGGTAAGATATGGGAGATTTTCTGCATCAACTTTTATTAAGGCAACATCTGTCACAGGGTCTGCTCCAACAAGCCTTGCCTTGAAAGTTTTGTTGTTTTCCAGCGTAACATGAATCTCATCGGCAGATTCAATAACATGGTTGTTCGTGATTATGTATCCGTCTGATGTAATTATTACTCCGGAACCAGCATTAATCTGATTTTTGGGGACTTCATCCGGAGTTCCATAGCCAAAGAAAAAATCGAAGATTGAGTAAGATTGAGGAACCCCTTTTTTTACAACTTTTACATGTACAACAGCTTTAACTGAAGTCTCAGCTGCGTATGTAAAATCCGGATAAAGCTGATCCGAAAGAGAGATTTTTTTACCTGAGAAATCATTCGCCGGATATTCGTAAGTTTCTGAATTAGTGTTTGTAAGTTTAATAACTGTTAAGGCAGTAACGCCACTGACTAAAACTGTCGCAATAAAAAATAGTACTGTTCTTTTCATATTAATCAATTTTAACATTCGATGAGAAATCAAATTATATGCCATAACTATTTTTTATTATCTTTGTTAAAAATTCAAAAGATATGAAATTCGTAGTTTCAAGCACAGAACTTTTAGCCCGTCTTCAGTCGGTTTCAAGAGTAATTTCATCAAAGAATTCACTCCCAATTCTGGACAATTTTCTATTTGTTCTCAAAGGTGGTTTTCTGAATATTACTGCTTCCGATTTAGAGACTACGCTCAAGGCAAAAATGGCAATTGAGAATGTAACAGAGGAGGGAGAAATTACCGTTCCTGCAAAACTTATTACAGATTCACTCAGAGAATTTGCAGACCAGCCTCTGGAGTTCAAAACTAATGAAAGTAATTCTATCATAGAGATTATCTGGGCAACCGGCAATGCTAAACTTCCTTGCACATTGTCCGACGATTATCCTTCTATTCCAGATTTATCAGAAGATAATACTACAATAACAATCAATTCCCACAATCTTCTTGAGGGAATTAACAGAACTCTTTATGCAACTGCCGAAGAAGAACTAAGGCCGGTAATGAACGGAGTTTATTTCGACATTGATACCGACAGCACAACTCTGGTAGCTTCCGATGCTCACAAACTGGTCTGCTACACAAGACATGACATAAAGTCAGAGTCAAAAGCGTCATTCATTCTGCCAAAAAAACCATCTACGGTACTTAAAAACATCCTGGGTAAAGGCAATGAAGACGTAACGATAAAGTTTGACAAACGCAATGCTTACTTTGAATTTGAATCTTTTGTTCTGGTTTGCAGGCTTGTAGAAGGAAATTACCCCGCTTACCGTTCTGTTATTCCAAAAAACAATACAAACAAGCTTATAATTAACCGTTCCGATTTCCTGAACAGTGCAAGAAGAGTTGCAGTATGCTCAAATCAGGCAAGCAGCCAGGTAAGGCTTAAACTCTCATACAACACTTTGGAGTTGTTTGCGCAGGATCTTGATTTTTCAATCTCGGCAAATGAAAAACTCCTTTGCCAGTTCGAAGGAGAGAATATGGAAATTGCATTTAAATCTACTTTTTTAATTGAAATTCTTGGCAATCTTCCTTACACCGATATTTCACTTGAGTTATCGGACCCTTCAAGAGCTGCTTTAATTCTTCCTGCCGGAGCAATTGACCCTCAGGAGGAGATCCTTGCTCTTCTAATGCCTATGATGGTAAATGCATAAAGTTTCCTAAACCAATGAAATTAATCTTAAAAAATCCCATAATATTCTTTGATATAGAGAGTACAGGTCTAAGTATAACCCAAGACAGAATTGTGGAATTAAGTGCTCTAAAAATTAAAGTAAACGGAGATCAGGAGATAAAGACCAGAAGGCTGAATCCAACAATTCCAATTTCTCCCGAAGCTCAAAAAATTCACGGTATTTCAAATGAAGACGTAAAAGACTGCCCCACTTTTAAAGAGGTAGCAAAAAGTCTGTCAAACTGGATGCTTGGTTGTGATTTTGCCGGCTATAACTCTATTAAATTCGACATTCCCATGCTTGCAGAAGAATTTTTAAGAGCAGGAATTGATTTTGATTTCAGAAAAAGAAAAATGGTTGATATTCAAAACATCTTCCATAAAATGGAGCAGAGGACGCTAAGTGCTGCATATAAATTTTATTGCAGCAAAGATCTTGAAAATGCCCATTCTGCCGAAGCTGATACGGTTGCAACATATGAAATTCTTGAATCCCAGCTCGAAAGATATGCCGACACTCTCGAAAACGACATTGAATTTCTGTCAAAATTTTCTATGAGAACCAACTCCCTAGACTATGCTGGCAGAGTTGTTCTGGACGACAAGGAAGTACCGTTGTTTAACTTCGGAAAATATAAGGGAAAACCTGTAGCAAATGTATTCAAAGCCGATCCAAGCTATTATTCATGGATTATGAACGGAGATTTTACACTTGACACAAAACAAGTGTTAACAAAATTATACAAAAGCTTCAGTGAAAATTCGCATAAATCGCTATTGTTGTAATTGATTTGATTTTACAATAATGTGCGAAGCCGATTTCCCGGCAAGATATCCTGTTGAAAAAGCTATTTGTAAATTGTATCCGCCAGTATCTCCGTCTAAATCTAATACTTCGCCGGCAAAAAATAGGTTTTTTACAATTCTTGAGGACATATTCTTAGGAACAATTTCACTCATAGAAACGCCTCCTGCAGTTATAACACATCTTTCGAAAGATGTATAACCTTCAATATCCATTCTCCAATCTTTGAGTGATTCTATTAATGGATAAATTTCACCCGGTAGCTGAACCGAAAGAATTTTCCCGGAAAGCATTTTATTTAGTTTTAAATAG
Source organism: Rikenellaceae bacterium (assembly GCA_003513895.1). Lineage (GTDB taxonomy): Bacteria > Bacteroidota > Bacteroidia > Bacteroidales > UBA932 > Bact-08. The sequence continues at coordinate 20,923 of DOSU01000101.1, read as the reverse complement.
GTTTCTATAAGCTGCTTTGGCAATAATCTTTGTAAAAGTTCATATACTCTCATTTTTCCGTTTGAGTCGAACTCCCTGTTTATTCTGTTTATCAACTGAGTCTCGCTGAGTGCAGGTTTCAGATCAATTGAAACAGATACCTTTTCTCCGTTTTGCAAAGCTTTTACGGCTTTCCTGCTTATTCTCAATCCCAAAGGACCTTCAATACCATTATTTGTAAATTCTATATCACCAAATTCCTCCTGAATTAATTCCTTTCCTGTGAATAGTTTTAATGTTACATTTTTAAGGAGCAGCGATTCAAGTTTTGAATCATATCCATTTGGCATTAATGCAGTAAGAGAAGGAAAACATGGTGAGATTGTGTGTCCGAGATTTACAGCAATCTTATATCCATCCCCATCTGAACCTGTGGTGGGATAAGAAAGTCCTCCGGTTGCAATAATTACGGCTTTAGGAATAATTGAATTCCGAAGATTGTTTTCTTCCCATATAAGTTCGGAAACACACCCGTCTTTACTACTAATATCAATCACTTTTGCATTATAGCGAATCTCGACACCGGATGAGATTAGTTTATTAACAAGAGCATCCACAACATCCTTTGCCATACCAGACTTGGGATATACTCTGTCTCCCCTTTCAATAATTGTTTCTAAACCCAATTCTTCAAACAAGCTGATTGTTTTTGTGTTTGAAAGATTGTAGAATGCCGATTTAAAAAGGCTGTTCTTTGGATAAATATGTTTAGAAAATTCATCCCAGCTTTTAACATTAGTAATATTACATCTGCCCTTACCGGTTATCCGGATTTTTCTGCCTGCCTTTTCCATTTTTTCCAGAAGCAGTACAGAAATTCCTTCTTCAACAGCACTTAATGCTGCTAATAACCCAGCTGCCCCGGCACCTACAACAACAAGCTCTCTTTTTTCCATGTCGCAAAGTAAGCCATTTTTATTAACTTTGAATAAAATAACTGTTTATGAAATCCTTTGTTAAAGTTATTGTTACTATACTTTCAATTCAATTAATATTTAGTTGCAACAACTTAAATCAAAAGACATTAAATCCACAAAAAGGGATAGGTTGCGAATATGCATCCAATTTTGATATCATCGTCGAAAATGGCACCAAAAGTTTAGTTGTGCGTGAGTCGTGGGACCCAAAATCTAAAGCAGGAGACACAATAAAAATATCAGACAATACCGGCAAGCAACCAAAAAGAGTTGTATGTATGTCTACCAGTCACATAGCATACCTTTCATCTCTGGGTTTGGACGATTATATTGTAGGTGTCTCCGGTTCCCGGTATATCACAAACCCTGCAATAAAAGAAAAAATTAACAATGGAGAAGTTGTCGATATTGGTTTTGAATCTTCTCTTAATTACGAGTTACTTATAAGTTTAAAACCGGATATTGTTTTTTCATACGGAATAAGCGGCGAAAATAATCAGTATTTAGAGAAAATAAGACAATTCGGAATTAGAGTAATTGCTATTGGAGACTACCTCGAAGAACATCCGCTGGGAAAGCTTGAATATTTAAAACTATTCGGCGAGATATTTGGAATTCGTGAAAAGGCAGATTCCATTTACGATTGTTCAAAAATCCGATATTTAAATCTTAAGCAGCTCACAGAAGGCACTCCTAATGTAAAAGTCCTCATAAATGCACCATGGAAAGAGGTTTGGTATATCCCCGGAGGCAGAAGCTACATGAGTACTCTAATAAATGATGCCGGTGGAGAAATCATTCTGTCTGATAAGGAAAAACAGGCAATTCATACATATAACCTGGAAAAAGTTTACTCCAGAGCAATTGAAGCCGAATTCTGGTTGAATCCGAATAATTACTCTACAATCGATGAGTTAAAGTTAAGTAACCCTTTGTTTAAAAATATTCCTTGTCTACAGAAGGGATTGGTGTACAATAATACATTCCGAAATACTTCGGAAGGCGGGAGCGACTTTTGGGAAAGAGGTGTTGTAGAGCCTGATATTATTCTAAGAGATCTGATAAAAATACTCCATCCGGAACTGGATCGGAAATGGACCCTTAAGTATTATATGAAACTTAAATAGAAAAAGAGGGAGATTTCCCCCTCTTTATATTAATTATAAAATTATAATCTATTTATATACACACGCCTGCTCTTTTCCGGTCATCACATCAAGACCATTCATGGCTAATGCAGACATCTCGTCTTCTCCGGGATAAATTTTTACAGGAGCTATAAACTTAATCATTTCGGTAATATTGTCCATCAATTTACCATTATAGGCAACTCCTCCTGTTAGTAGTATAGCATCTACATCACCGGAAAGTGCGGCAGCAGCTGCACCTATTGATTTTGCAACGTTGTAACCGAATGCGTCTGATATAAGCTTGTACTTTAAATTACCCTCTTCGACCTTTTTAGATACAAAATTAAAAGAATTTGTTCCAAGATGAGCAACAAGACCACCTTCTCCGGTAATCATTTTTTGGACCTGATTTAAAGTGTATTTCCCCGAAAAACAGAGTTGGGCGAGTGCCAGGGCAGGAAGTGTACCGGATCTTTCAGGAGAAAATGGTCCTTCTCCGTTGAGTGCATTGTTTACATCAACAACTCTTCCATAAAGGTGCGCTCCCACTGAAACACCGCCACCAAGGTGTGCAACAATAAGACGAAGACTGTGATAGTCTTTCCCTTCTGAAGCCGCATACATTTTAGCTATTGCCTTTTGATTGAGGGCATGGAAAATGGATACTCTTGGCAAAAGCGGGTGCCCCGGCACTCTTGCAACATCCGAAAGTTCATCTACAACAACCGGATCGGCAATATAAGCTTTACAACCTGGTATTTCAGAAGCAATGTTTGAAGCGATAAGCCCGCCAAGATTGCTTGCATGCTCGCCACCCACACCAATAGTAAGGTCATGAATCATTGCCTCGTTCACTTCGTAAACACCTGATTCAATTGGTTTAAGAACGCCACCTCTTCCTACGATAACTGAAAAACTGTAACGATCGATGTTGTTTTCGCTAAGAGTGTTTATGATCGCTTTCTTACGAAATTCATACTGATCCGCTATTCGTTCATACGAAGAGATTTCCTCAGATGAGTGCCTGAGAGTATGAGTAAATACTTGTTTATGATCTTCAAAAACTGCAATTTTTGTAGATGTTGAACCCGGGTTGATCGCTAATATTAGATATCCCATAAATTATTTTGCCGTTAATGCTGCCAGAGCAATTGAGTTAAGTTTTGTATCAATGCTGTCTGCGCGACTCGAGAGGACGCAAGGCACTTTTGCCCCTGCTACAATTGCAGCCAGTTTTGCACCAACACATAAAAGACTGTTAGCTTTATAAAACACATTTGCAGATTCAATATTTGGGAAAACAAGGCAATCGGCATCACCAGCAACAGTGCTGGTTAACTTCTTAATCGCAACAGCCTCAGGAGAAATTGCAACGTCCAAAGCCAGAGGTCCGTCAACGAAGCATCCTGTTATCTGGCCTCTGTCTGCCATTTTTGAAATCATAGCTGCATCCACACAAGCCTGCATGCCGGGAAGCATTTGCTCCGAAGCAGCAATTATGGCAACTTTTGGTTTTGCAATACCAATAGCTTTTGCTGTTTTAACTAAGTAATTTGTTATAGCAACTTTTTGCGAGAGATCTGGTGCAGGAATAACTGCTATATCTCCCATTACTATTAATTTATGATACTGGGGATTTGAAAGTACAGTCACGTGACTTAAAACGGCTTTAGGAGGGAGAAGTCCTTTTTCTTTGTTGAGAATAGCTCTCATATATTTGTCTGTGCTGCAAAGACCCTTCATCAGAATATCACCTTCACCTGCATTAATCATGTCTACCGACATGCTTACAGAACTAATTTCTTCATTGTTCGGAACAATCCTGAAAATAGAAGGGTCAATTTTTTCATGTGCACATACCTCACGGATCAATTTTTCATCTCCTACTAATGTTGCTTCAACTATTCCTGCCTCAACAGCAAGCCTTGCGGCGTTGATAGTGTGGTCGTCAACCGCCCAGGCAGCGATTAGT
>DOSU01000101.1:7691-16791 GCA_003513895.1 Rikenellaceae bacterium | reverse complement strand
GCCGCCCAGGCAGCGATTAGTCTCTTTTTTGGTTTTGATCTTAATAAGTCGTAGATCTGTTCAAACGTTGTAATCATATTTTGAATTTTATATATTGGCTACTTTATTTATTACTCATTACAAGTGTCATGGTATCCTGAGCAATTACAAGTTCTTCATTTGTTGTAACTGTGGTCATTTTAACTTTTGAAGACGGTGTTGTAAGAATTACATCTTTACCTCTTACACCTTTGTTGGCAGCTTTGTCAAAATCAACTCCCATGTACTCCAGATGTGTACCTACCATCTCCCTGATATGTGGATCATTCTCCCCAATTCCGCCTGTAAATACAATCATGTCGCAGCCATTCATAACTGCTGTGTAAGATCCAATATACTTTAATACTCTGTAGTAAAGCAAATTAAGTGCAAGTATTGCTCTTTCGTCTCCTTTAGCTGCTGCTTTTTCAATATCTCTCGCATCAGATGATTTTCCATAAACTCCCAGGAAACCGCTCTTTTTGTTTAGCAATGAATTGATTCCAGCAGCGTCAAGGCCATCTCTTTCCATTATGTAGGAAATAATCCCGGCATCAATATCTCCGCTTCTGGTGCCCATTATGACTCCTTCAAGAGGAGTGAAACCCATTGATGTATCTATTGATTTGCCATTATTAATAGCGGTGATTGAACTGCCGTTTCCCAAATGACATGTTATTACTTTTGAAGTATTAAAATCCAATCCGGCAAGTTCACATGCTTTTTTTGCCACGAACTTGTGACTTGTTCCATGAAAGCCGTAACGGCGTATTTTATGTTTTGTATAGTATTCATAAGGAAGAGCATACATAAATGCATAATCCGGCATTGTCTGGTGAAATGATGTATCAAAAACAGCGACCTGAGGAACACCAGGCATTAAAGTATCAATTGCGTTTATTCCCAACAAGTTGGCAGGATTATGAAGAGGTGCAAGTTCGCATAAAACCTGAATGCCTTCCTTCACTTTTTTATCAATAATGGTACTTGACTTAAAAAGTTCCCCGCCATGGGCAACTCTATGACCTACTGCTTCTATAAGCGATAGTGAATTTAGAATTCCATGACTTGAATCCGTAAGAATGTCCAGTACTTTTTTAATGCCTTCTGTATGATTTGGAATCGGAGTTTCAACCTCATACTTATCTCTTCCATCAACTCTGTGTGAAAGAATGCCATTTTCCAGACCGATTCTTTCTACTAAACCTTTGGCCAATAATGTAAACTGGGATTCCGACTTCATGTCAAGAACCTGATACTTGAGCGACGAGCTCCCACAATTCAATACTAAAACAATCATTTCAAAATTAATTTATGAATTTGCAAAAAAGGCAGATAAAATTTTACAAATGTAATAAAATACCCTCTTTTTTTGTAATAATGTAACGATTTAATTAATAAATTTACAAAAAATGTGATGATGGGGAGAGCCGGAAGGGAAGAATATCACTTACTTCTTAATATTCTAAGAAGTTCACCTCTTTTTTTGTATTCATCTGTCTATATTTCCGGAATATTTTTTGCCGGGTTTTTCCCTTTAGACACAAACTATTCAATCTTGTTTTCAACTTCAACAGTAATAATACTGGTTGGTCTTTACTTTTTTTCCTACAACGAAACATTACCGAAGTTTGAATCCGACAATTACCTCAAGTTTCTGAAAGTTTCTCTTGTTCTTACATTTTTTTCGATTGGTATCCTAAGTATTTCGCTAAACGGTTATTATGGAAATATTCATAATAACAGCAAAATAAATACAACCCAATCATTTTCAGGAGTTTTTCTTATTGAAGAAACTCCAATAGAGCAATCTAAATTTATGAAGATTTCCGTTAAGTCCATAAAATATGACGAATCAATTTTACTTTATCTGAATCAAAACCTGCACTCCGGAAAATGTGAAATTGGCGATACCTTGATAATAACTCTTAAGCCCGTTGCAATAGATAAAACAATTAACAGAAATAATTTTGATTATGCCAAATATTTAAAAAAACGAGGGATTTACTCGACTGCATTTGTCTCAAGAGAAAAACCAATACTAAAAAAAAATATAAATCCGAATTTAAGACTTTCAATTATCAGAGCAAGAGAAAGAACAATTGAAAAATTATATAAAGTAATTGACAATGCCGAAATTCATGCAACTATGATTGCTCTGACAACAGGAGTAAAAAGCTATCTCACAAAAGACATTAAAAAAACATTTTCATCTTCCGGGACAATGCATTTGCTTGCAGTATCCGGTTTGCATGTTGGATTCATATACTCAATAATGATTTTTATTTCCTTAATATTTGGGAATTTCAGATATTCTGTAATTGCAAGAAGTCTGTGTATAATATTAATATTGTGGGCATATGCATTTTTTACCGGAATGGCACCATCAATTGAAAGGGCCGTAATAATGGCAACTGTGTACCAGATTGGAGCTGTCTTTGAAAAGAAAAGAAACAGCCTTAATGCTCTATCTCTAAGCGCACTTATTATCTGTATTATAAATCCCGGATCTGTCTTTGATGTAGGTTTTCAACTCTCCTATGCTGCAATATTTTCAATTATAATAATCAATCCTTTTGTTATAGCATTATTCAAACCAAAAAATAAGATTTTAAAATACATCTGGCAAACAATATCAATTTCTACATCCTGCCAAATTGGAACTTCTGTTCTTACTATATATTATTTCAAGTTTATACCTGTATATTTTATGCTTTCAAATCTTATTGCAATTCCATTAAGTTCTTTGGTTATTGTTTCTACACTGTTACTCGTGGTTACGGGAGGGTCCGGAGCTGAATCCATTCTCCTTCCTTTTGTGAAATTTTTAATTGAGATACTGAATAAATCTATGGAGATTATTGCCTCTCTACCCTACTCTACAATTGATTTTTAAATAGTTCCGGCAATTAGAACTACAGAAATTACTGCAAGTACTACACCAATCCATTGTTTCGGAGAAAACTTTTCTTTGAAAAAGAGAACACCAATTAAAGCGGTAAACATTACTACAGAAGCGTTGTGGACCGGAAAAACTACAGAACCTCCCATTAAACCAACGTTCAAAAGAATCATTTTTGAAACCAGAAAGTTAAAAACCCCCATAATAGATCCCCACAAAATCGTATTAAAAGAGAATTTTTCTTTCGTTTTAAACCATATTTTATCCATAAATATAGTAGATAATCCTAAAATTGAGGATGTAAAAAAGACGCCCATTAAAAACAATTCAACTTCATAAGGTTTTAAAATCACTAATTTATTTGTTAGTTCCATTGAAGTATCTATAATTCCCGAAACAAGAAAAACTGATGCAGGCAACAGAAGCGCAGATAGTTTTCTTTTTTCTGCTTTTTTCTTGTATAGGATTAGTCCAAATGAAATAAGAGCCAGAACTATCCCAATAATTTTAATAACAATGTTATCTTGCTGACCAAGATAAACGAGACCAACAACCACAGGAATCACAACAGCCATCTTATTAAGAGCAGTTGTAATTCCAATACCTGCTTTTTCAGTAGAGAAAATCATCAGAATAAAGCTGATAATAAACATAGTACCTACCCACAAAGAGGCAAGAATTAGATTTGTTCCGTACAAGTGCGGAATTGTACTTATTGGGTTATCGTAAACCAGAGTAGTTAGAATTAAGGCAACTATATAATTCACAGTAATTGCCTGAAATTTATTTATACCCTTGATATTTATAATCTTAAGAGACATAAACATTCCAAGTGCAAATAATATGTGAATAATCAGATAGATAATGTTCATGAGAAAAAATTAATAATATTAAGCGAAGTTAACGCTAAAATAATATACTTTTGTGACCGTCATTAAAAATTTACAAAATGGGCGGTTTATTCGGGATTATTTCTAAACAAAAATGTATTTCTGATCTTTTTTACGGTATCGATTATCATTCACATTTGGGTACCAGAAGAGGAGGAATGGTAACATGGAACAACAATAACAGTTTTGCAAGAGCAATCCACAATCTTGAAAATTCTCATTTCAGAACAAAATTTGAAGAAGATCTTCATAAATTTGACGGCTTGTCCGGTATTGGCGTCATAAGTGATACTGATGCCCAGCCAATTATCATTAATTCTCACCTTGGTAAGTTTGCGATTTCTACTGTAGGTAAAATTAATAACGTTGCTCCACTTGAAAGTGAACTTCTTGCAAAAGGGAAGAACTTTACAGAACTCAGTTCCGGATCTACTAATCCAACAGAATTGGTTGCTCTTCTTATAACTGAAGGTGAAAATTTTACCGAAGGGATAATAAATGTACAAAGCAAAATCAAAGGTTCTTGTACTTTCTTGCTGCTTTATAAAGAGGGTATTATTGCAGTAAGGGATAAATTAGGAAGAACTCCGCTTGTAATAGGCAAAAAAAACGGATCGTTTGCTGTTGCATCCGAAACCTGCAGTTTTTCAAATTTGGATTTTGAGGAAGAATACTATTTAGGACCAGGTGAAGTGGTTTTAATCACTTCCGATGGTTATAAGCAACTTGTTCCTCCCGGCAAAAAACTTCAGATATGCTCATTCCTTTGGGTTTATTATGGTTATCCAACAAGTACTTATGAGAAAATCAATGTTGATGATGTAAGGTACTCACTCGGTTACGCCCTGGGGTTAAAAGACAAAGTCAGTCTGGACGTGTCATCGGCCATTCCGGACTCAGGAACATGCATGGCAATAGGATTTGCAAGCGGAAAAAAAATTCCGTACAGATGTGCTATAGTTAAATATACTCCTACCTGGCCAAGGAGTTTTACACCTTCGGATCAGTCTATAAGAAATCTTGTTGCAAAAATGAAACTGATACCTAACAAAAGCCTTATACGCGAGAAAAAAGTTGCTTTCTGCGATGATTCTATAGTAAGGGGAACTCAGTTAAGAGATAATGCAAAGATACTTTTAAGCTATGGAGCAAAAGAAGTACATATCAGAATTAGTTGTCCTCCTCTTGTATTTCCTTGTGAATTTATCAATTTCTCGGCATCCCGTTCACCTCTTGAACTAATAACAAGACGGTATATAATGGAAAAGGAGGGTGCACATGACATCAACCTAAGCAAATATTCCGATGCAAATACAGAGGAGTATAAACAAATGGTAGAATACATTAAGAAAGACCTGAAACTTTCAAGTTTAAGCTTTAATAGTATAGAAGATCTGGTTAACTCAATAGGCCTTCCCAAAGAGTCGATTTGCACCCATTGCTTCGACGGAACCAGTTACGGAGGATAGACTTAAAAAAATATCGTAAAATTTTGGTGATTAAGATTTTTAATTAACTTTGCTACGGACAATTAACAAATTACTTAACCTTATTCATTACCGTTCATATGAACATTTTTGTTTCAAGCCTTAGTTTCCGTGCTAAGAAAGAAGATTTAGCCGAACTTTTTGCTCCGTATGGAGAAGTTATTTCTGCCAGAATTATTTTTAATCGCGAAACCCGTCGTTCAAAAGGGTATGGTTTCGTAGAAATGCCTAACGAAGAAGAGGGAAATGCAGCCATTGCAGCTCTTAACGGTTCCGATCACATGGGACGCACAATTAATGTGGCAATAGCTAACGATAGACCGCCAAGAGAGGTAGAGGAGTAAAATAAGATATTACTGCAATAATTGAAAGAGGGAGTATAAATATTTATACTCCCTCTTTCTAACTAACATATTCTCAATAGAAAAAACTGTTTCCAACAATAATTTTTACTTCACAATTTTCATTTCGTCCATAAGATGCTGAGCACCCGCCAGCTTATCAATTACGAACAACACATATCGTATATCGAGAGAAATGTTTCTGCACATATCCGGGTCATAGACAATATCACTCATTGTTCCTTCCCATACTCTGTCGAAATTGATTCCAATTAACTCTCCTTTTGAATTCAACACAGGACTTCCTGAGTTTCCTCCGGAAGTGTGGTTTGTTGCAATAAAACAAACAGGCACGGTTCCTTTAACAGCCCATTTGCCAAAATCTTTTGAAGTATATAAATCACGAAGTTTTTGAGGAATATCGTAATCATAAATCTGAGGATTATCTTTTTGCATAATTCCCTCAAGAGAAGATGAATGTTTGTAATAAACTCCGTCTGCTGGTGCATAGCCTTTAATTTTTCCATATGCTATTCTTAATGTTGAGTTGGCATCCGGATAGAAAGATTTATTCTTTTTGAACTCCATTTGCCCACGCATATAAGTTCTGTACAGAAGGTTAAGGTCGTTGTTCAAAGCATCTATTACCGGTTTGAATTTATGCGTAAAATGGTGGTTAAATTCGTTGTAGAATACCATAGCAGGGTCGTTGTTGAATTTCCCGGGAATTACCCCATCTGCAATAAAACTCAATACCCTGTCTTTTGAAGAAAAAATTGAATTGTCAAATATATATGATGCCAATGATTCAACAGTCTTATATTCCGAAATTTTATCGAGAAAATATTTTGGTTGCATTTGCCATGGTACATTTTTAGAATACTCACCTACAATTGCAGTAAAGGATTTTTTGTCAATTGGAAGATAATAGTCTTTGTAAAAATCTTCTGCAATTAAAGCAATATTAGCTGCACTTACCTGAGGAGTCATTTTTGAATTTTTTTCAGCTGCCGCAGAAACGATACCTGCAAAGCGGATTATTTCATTAGCTGAGATTGCTTCATTTTGATAATCATTTACAAAAGCAAGTGGTTCCAGTTTTTTATAAATATCGGAAATTGCATTAAGCAAATTTGAGTATTCGGGTTTGTCTTTGGCCCACTTGGCGAACTCACTTTCAAAATCAATTTTATTCTGAACCGCATTCAATCTTACAATACCTTTTGCCTCGCCCTGCCATTTCTTCCATGAATTAGCGACTGAAGCATTTTTTGAGGCATACTTTATTCTCACTTCTGCGTTTTTGGACATCTCTTCATTTTGAATATTGAGCCTCATTGTTCTTAAATTGATTTTGTGCGGATTGGATACAGAAGAGATGTATTTTACTGCATCACTCATCAAATATTCCTGGGTTCTTCCGGGATAGCCATAAACCATAGTGAAGTCTCCTTCATTTACTCCTTTAAGAGATATGGAAAAGAATTTTTTGGGCTTATATGGGACATTGTCTTTTGAATAAGGAGCAGGTTTATTGTCCTTGCCGGCATAAATTCTAAAAATTGAAAAATCGCCTGTATGTCTTGGCCACATCCAATTATCGGTATCTCCACCGAATTTTCCGATTGACGACGGCGGCGCCCCTACCAGACGAACATCTGTAAAAATTTCATAAATGAAAAGAAAATATTGATTTCCATAATATAATGACTCTACTTTTGCATCATAATGAGTATTCTCTTTTGCCTCTTTTACAACAAAACCGGAATTGGTTTGTACAAGTTCAATTCTTTGACTTTCTGTCATATTTGAATTGTGTCCTTTGAGAATTTTTTCCGTTACATCTTCCATTTTAACAAGGAATTTCACAGAAAGCCCTTTGTTGGGAAGCTCTTCATTCATAGACATTGCCCAAAATCCGTCTTTCAGATAATCGTGTTCAAGAGAACTGTGGGACTGGATCTGTCCAAAACCACAATGATGATTTGTTAAAATAAGACCTTTTTCAGATATTAATTCACCTGTGCATCCTCCTCCAAAATGGACAATTGCATCCTTAAGAGATGCCTGGTTGATACTGTAAACATCCTCTGCAGTAAGTTTAAATCCATTTTTTTGCATGTCGGATATTCTTTCTTTAATGAGCGATGGAAGCCACATTCCTTCATCGGCATATAATGAAAAAGTAAAAAGAGAAAATATCAATAAAACCGAGTAAAATCTTTTCATAAATTATTAGTTATTGTACATTGACACAAACTTACAAAAAATTCTTACTTTTGAGAATCAAAGTGAAGTGTTATGAATCAACTGGCAAAGTACATTATAGGAGCAGTTGTAGCCATCGTAGTGGTTTTTCTTGCGTGGTTCTTCAGCGATTTGGTCATTTACATTCTTATTTCTGCAGTTTTATCCCTCATAGGGAAACCGTTTATGGGTTATCTTACCGGTATTCGGATAAAAGGATTCCACATTCCAAGGAATCTGGCAGCGGCAATAACAATAACAGTAATTCTGGGTCTGTTTGCCGGATTTTTTATCTTTATGACACCATTTGCCGGACAGTTATTTTCTACAATAGGTACAATGCAACTCGAAAACATCAATGAAAAAATTGCAGTTCCCCTTGCCGATCTTAACTTTTTCATTCAGAATACTTTTCCAAACCTGAATCCTGATTTTAAAATTGAAAACATCGTTGTTGAGAAAGTTCAGAATTTAATTAACGCCTCTTCAATATCTGATTTCTTTACTTCAATAACATCGTTTATATTTGATTTTGCAATAGGAATTTTCGTTGTATCTTTTATCACTTTCTTCTTTTTAAAGGAACAAGACATGTTTTCCAATATGATACTTGCCCTTTTCCCGGATAAATTCGAAATAAATGTAAAAAGAGCGCTTAATTCCATTTACAACCTCCTTTCTCGTTACTTTATCGGAATTTCTCTGGAAACCATTCTTATTACCATTTTGAACGGTTTAGCACTTCATTTTATTGCCGGTGTAGATTTTTCTGTTGCCATAATGCTTGGGCTTGTGTCAGGCGTTCTTAATGTTATTCCATACATAGGCCCCTGGATTGGGGGAATATTTGGTGTTATTATATCTCTGGCACAACTTGGCCTTTACAGTCCCAATCTTGGAATGATAATAATAACTCTGGCCCTTATATTTTTCATAACTCACATGATTGATATATTTCTTTTCCAGCCTTATATTTATTCAAACAGTGTTCAGGCCCATCCTCTGGAAATTTTTATTGTAATACTTATGGCCGGCAGTATCGGAGGTATTATAGGTATGCTTGTTGCAATTCCTGCCTATACTGTTATCCGGGTTTTTGCAAGGGAATTCTTTTCACACTTCAAACTGGTTCAAAAACTTACAGACAAAATCAACTAGTTTAATTATTAACTGAACAATTAGGATAACAATAAACAAAGGGGCTGCCTGAAAAAT
>DOSU01000101.1:0-7608 GCA_003513895.1 Rikenellaceae bacterium | reverse complement strand
GAAAAATCAGGCAGCCCCTTGAACTTATAATTTTACTAGAAGAAATTAGTTATTTTGTTGCTTCGTAAATTGCGTTGTATTTCTCGTATCCAGCTTTAAATGAATCTCCCCTTTCGCGGAAGCGGAAATAAATATTCTTAAGGTATTCTGCAACTACTGCCTGAATTTCCTTGTCTTTAGACATTTCATAACATTTTTCGAATGGAACAATAGCTGCTTCGAGATATCCTTCAAGTATTTTGATCATCTCTTCGTACTTTTTGTCATCTATTTCATCAGCCGCTTTTGATTGCAATTCAACAGCTTTGTCGTAGTATGCCGAACCAATTGCAAAAGAACCGAATACATAATTAGGATCTGTTGTAACTGATTTCTGGTAACATTCAATAGCTTTTTCCATGTTGTCCAGCTTTTTCCATACATTTCCTTCGGCATAATACAGGGATGCATTTAGCGGTTCATTTGCCTGAGCTTGTTTAATTAGCTCCAGAACTTTGTTTGGATCATCGTTTGTCTCGAGATAAAGATTAATCAAAGAAACAAGGATGCTTTGGTTTGTAGGATATTTTTTAAAGCCGATTCCAAGAATTTCTTTTGCTTTATCTATCTGTTTAGTAGACTTGTAGCCTTCTGCAAGATTCGAATAGAGGTCTCCATTGGCGTCATAATTATATTTCAGAGACATCTGAAAATAAGTTATCGCTTTGTCCGGAGATCCGGACATGTTTGCAGTTAGAGCTGTATAATACATTACTACGGTATCCGGAGCATTAACAATTCTATGCATACTTACATTAACGGCAGATTCAAAATTTTCAGTAGCTTTTTTAAAATCGCCGAGAGTGTAATTGTTCATTGCTTCATTTACGTAGCGGGTTTTAAGAGCAGTAAGTCTATCGAGAAGATCTTTGTCCTTTGTCCCTTTGGCAAAACCATCTGCTTTAACAAGAGCGTCTAATCCTTCCTTAAGCAAATCGCCTTTTAGATAGGGTTTTGTAACTACCCATGCAGCTAGTTTACCATTTGGATAGTAATAAAGATCTTTGTCGTAGTAAGTGTCTACTGTGAAATTCTCGCCATTTAGAGTTCTTTGTTCCGAACTGATGATTCTCTGATCCTTTAAAGCGAGTTTAAGCTCAACTTGTCCGGCTCCGGCCCATACAGCTTTGATAGGAGCATCGTATACTCCAACATAGGCATCCGACATTCTTATCCAGGTAGCAGGATTTTCGGCCTTTTTAGGATTTTGCGTATCTGTTTGTGCTTTAGCAATTTCCTTAAGAGCATCTGCCGCATCTTTAGTTTGGGCGCTCAATTGAACTGTTAAAAAAAGTGATAGGGCAATTAGTAATTTTTTCATTGAATTTTCGAAATTTTTAGATTATCCTTTTGTTAATTGGTATAAAGTATTATAGTTCTTCGATGTCTACTTGTTTTTCTTCACTTTTGTTCACCCGGCAGACAGCAGCAATCATATCTCCTTCTCTAATATTTATTAGTCTCACTCCTTGTGTAGCCCTTCCAACTACCCTTATATCCGACGCAGCTACTCTTATTGTAATACCGGATTTATTTATAATCATAAGGTCATTTTCGTCCGTAACGTCTTTAATTGCAATAAGCGAGCCTGTTTTTTCTGTTATGTTAATTGTTTTAACTCCCTTTGCTCCTCTGTTGGTTACTCTGTAGTCGTCGAGGTTGGATCTTTTCCCGTAACCATTCTCGCTTACGACAAGAATGTGCTTGTTTTCCATGTCCTCTGTCTGGTAGTCTACACAAATCATACCAATTACTTCGTCGTTGTCTCCGATGTTGATTCCCCGAACTCCTGAAGCTGTTCTTCCAATGGCTCTTACGTCTTTTTCATTAAATCTTACGCACTTGCCATTTCTTGCAGCCAAGAGGATTTCACTGTTTCCGTTTGTGAGCACTGCTTCCAGAAGCTCATCGTTTTCACGGATTGTAATTGCATTTACACCGTTTACTCTTGGGCGGGAATAAGCTTCCAGTGAAGTCTTCTTAACAGTTCCTTTTTTTGTTGCAAGAACAATAAAGTTGTTGTTTATATATTCCTCGTCATTAAGATTCCTGACATTAATATATGCGCACACTTTGTCGTCCTGGCCGATATTTAAAACATTTTGAATGGCTCTTCCCTTAGACGCTTTTGATCCTTCGGGAATCTCATATACTTTGAGCCAGAAGCATCTGCCCTTTTGAGTAAAAAAGAGCATTGTACTATGCATGTTTGCAACATATATATGTTGTATAAAGTCCTCGTCCCTTGTAGTACTTCCTTTAGCTCCTACTCCACCCCTGTTTTGGATACGGAACTCAGCGAGTGGTGTTCTCTTTATATAACCAAGGTGAGAAATTGTTATTACGACATCTTCATCGGGATAAAAATCCTCAGGATTAAAGTCTTCGGCACTAAGTTCGATATCCGTTCTTCTGTTATCGCCATATTTGTCTCTGAGCTCAATCAGTTCATCTTTAATAATCTTCATTTGAAGAACTAAGTCTGAAAGAATTTCGTTCAGATATGAAATAAGTTTCTTTAGCTCATCATACTCTGCCTGTAGTTTTGCCCTTTCGAGACCGGTAAGTTGTCTAAGTCGCATTTCTACGATTGCACCGGCCTGAATTTCGGAAAAACTAAACCTGGCCATTAAGTTGGACTTGGCTTCATCAACTGTCTTGGATGCTCGAATGATTGCAATAACTTCGTCAATAAAATCAAGAGCAATAAGAAGAGCTTCCAGAATGTGAGCCCTTTTTTCTGCCTGTTCCAAATCAAATTTTGTTCTTCGGATAATCACATCGTGCCTGTGACGAACAAAATATTTGATGAGCTGTTTTAAGTTAAGAATTCTCGGACGACCATCTACCAGTGCAATATTGTTAACCGAAAAACTTGACTGCAGTTGTGTGTATTTATATAAAGTATTCAAAACCACATTTGCAACAGTTCCTATTTTAAGTTTAATAACAATGCGCATCCCGTTACGGTCACTCTCATCATTTATGTATGCAATACCTTCGACTTTTTTCTCTTCTACCAGTTCGGCAATCTTCTCAATAAGTTCCCTTTTGTTTACCATGTAGGGAATTTCAGATACGACTATTGTCTCTCTGCCATTTTCGTTTACTTCAATGTCTGTCTTTGCCCTTACAACAATTCTTCCTCTGCCAGTTTCGAACGCTTCTTTTATGCCTTGTATTCCAAGTATAGTTCCTCCTGTTGGAAAGTCCGGGCCCTTAATATGCAGAAGCAGTTCTTCGGTAGTAATTTCATTATTGTCGATATAGGCACAAATTGCATTAACAACCTCTGTAAGGTTGTGAGGGGGCATATTTGTAGCCATTCCCACTGCAATTCCCGATGCTCCGTTTAGAAGAAGCAGAGGCGCTTTTGCAGGTAAAACAGTTGGTTCCTGAAGAGATTCATCGAAGTTTGGTCGAAAATCGACAGTGTTTTTATCGAGATCGGACAATACTTCTTCTGCAATTTTCCTGAAACGAGCTTCGGTATATCTCATTGCTGCTGCAGAGTCACCGTCGATAGAACCAAAGTTGCCCTGGCCGTCTACAAGCATGTAACGAAGGCTCCACTCCTGGGCCATTCTTACCATAGCTTCATATACACTTGAATCACCATGAGGGTGATACTTTCCAAGAACCTCTCCCACAATACGAGCAGATTTTTTAAATGAGGCGCCGGAAGTAAGACCGAGCTCGGACATTCCATATAAAACCCTTCTGTGTACGGGTTTAAGTCCATCTCTTACATCTGGTAAGGCACGAGAAACGATTACAGACATCGAATAGTCGATGTATGAACTTTTCATTTCGTCCTCGATGTTAATTTTGATTATTCTTGCGTTATTTTCAGGTTCTTGTATCATTATATATGTAACTTTCCGTTTCTAAAAAAGAGGTGTAAAAATACGAATAAAAAATAGATTGAACAAATTGAAATTCTATTTGTCTAAAATGAGTAAATTAGCGCATTATTTAATAAACAGAATGAACCTTCAATTATCAAACGAGCTTAACGAAATTATCTCTTACAGCAGAGAAGAGGCTATGAGAATGGGTAGCTATTCCATTGGAAACGACCATTTAATTCTTGGAATTTTAAGGCATCAGGACAACTCGGCATTTGAGGCACTTATCAATTTTGGAATCGACTACAAATCTCTTAAATCCAGTATTGAAAAGCTCCTTAAAACAGGCGATGTAGTTCCTTTTGAACAGGCCGACAAACTTAACCTCTCAAGAGGAGCCGAAAGTTCTCTCAAGATAATGTATCTTGAGGCTCGTTCCCTCAAAGAGTTTAAACCTGGTCCTGTTCACCTTCTTCTTGCAATCCTCAGGAGCGATGAAGGCGTTTCAACTACTTTGCTCAGAGACTCCAGAGTAACTTACGACAGCTTAAGATCTACCATTAAGGGAAAAGAGTTCACACGTCCCTCAAACAGTTCTGCTTTTGACGAAGAGATGGATGGTTCTCCAAAAGACGGAAATCTGGACAGTCCGGTAAAATCAATAAAACCAGCTAAATATCAGAGCAACACTCCTGTTTTGGACAGTTTTGGATTCGATTTGACCAATGCAGCACATCAGGGAAAACTTGATCCTGTTGTCGGGAGAGACAAGGAAATTGAAAGATTGGCTCAGATATTGGGTAGAAGAAAGAAAAACAATCCGGTGCTCATTGGAGAACCCGGTGTTGGAAAATCGGCAATTGCAGAAGGGCTGGCACTCAGAATAGCTCAGAAAAAAGTATCAAGAGTACTTTTAAACAAGAGAATTATTTCACTTGACATCGGATCCATTGTTGCCGGCACTAAATACAGAGGTCAGTTTGAAGAACGGATGAAAGCTATTCTGAATGAAATTTCTAAAAATCCAGATGTTATTCTGTTCATAGATGAGTTGCATACACTTGTCGGTGCTGGTGGAGCTTCCGGTTCCCTTGACGCCGCAAACATGCTTAAACCTGCCCTGGCAAGGGGGGAAATTCAGTGTATTGGAGCTACAACTCTCGATGAATTCAGGGAATATATTGAGAAAGACGGTGCTTTGGAGAGAAGATTTCAGAAAATAATGGTTGATCCAACAAATTTTGAAGAGACTCATAATATTCTAATGAATATTAAACAGAAGTATGAGTCCCATCATAATGTTAAATATACCGATGATGCTTTAATTGCATGTATAAGACTATCTCAGAGATACATAACGGACAGATGCCTGCCGGATAAAGCTATTGACGCTATGGACGAAGCTGGTTCTCGCGTACATCTCACAAATCTTAAAGTTCCGGATTCAATTCTTTTAATGGAACAGGAAATTGAACCAATACGCATAGAAAAAAGGCTCGCTGTAAACAACAATCAGTTTGAAAAGGCTGCACAACTTCGCGACCTTGAAATGGCCAAAAGCGAAGAACTGGAAAAGGCTCAGAAGAGCTGGAACGAAGAGCAGAATCTTAATCCGCAGGAGGTTAACGAACATGACGTTGCCGAAGTTCTCTCCATGATTACCAGCGTTCCTATTCACAGGCTTGCAGAAAAAGAGGGAGACAGGCTCTCGAAAATGGGAGAAAATCTACGCAAAAGACTCATCGGGCAAGACGAAGCAGTTGACAAGGTTGTAAGAGCCATTCAAAGAAACAGAGCCGGGCTTAAAGACCCTAACAAACCAATTGGAACATTCCTGTTTCTTGGGCCAACAGGAGTAGGAAAAACTCAACTTGCAAAGATTCTTACAGAATATTTGTTTGATTCTGTAGATAACCTTATAAGAATTGACATGAGTGAGTATATGGAAAAATTCGCACTCAGCCGGCTCATTGGTGCTCCTCCGGGATACATTGGATATGAAGAAGGCGGGCAACTTAGCGAAAAGGTAAGAAGAAAACCATATTCAGTAATTCTGCTTGACGAAATTGAGAAGGCGCACCCCGATATTTTTAACATCCTTTTGCAGGTACTTGACGAGGGAAGACTCACAGACAGTAACGGACGACATATCGATTTCAGGAACACCCTACTTATAATGACCTCCAACATAGGCAGCAGAGAGATCAAGGACTATGGGAGCGGACTCGGATTCTCCAACGTTACTAAAAGAAACATTAGCGATAATACACGTCACATAATTGAGAAAGCCCTAAAGAAAACTTTTTCTCCGGAATTCATGAACAGGCTAGATGAACAGATTCTTTTTAACGCCCTTACAAAAGATGACATTTGCAAGATTATTGACATTGAACTCAATGACCTGTTTAGAAGAATCGAACAAATTGGATATAAGTTAGATATAAGCGACGAAGCTAAAATGTTTGTGGCAGATCAGGGTTATGATCCACAGTATGGTGCAAGACCATTAAAAAGGGCAATTCAGAAATACCTGGAAGATCTTATTGCCGAAGCAATTATAAGCGGAAAGTTCAAGTCAGGCGATACGCTGATTGTTGAGGTTGATAAAGATAACTTAACTGAAGGACAGGCGCCTGAGAAACTTAAGGTTGCCTCTGTTACGAAGGATTAATGCATTTTCTTCATACATCTCCGGAGAATCTTCACCGAATTTTCTCCGGAGTTTTTTTATTGAAACCCGTTCAAAAGTAACCGGATTTACAACAAAATCTATTGGCGGGGTATAACCGGCAAATCTAAAGCCGAGCTTTTTATAAACATCTCCTTCGGACCAGTCTCTGTCGGCATAGCTCATGATCTCCTGAGGAGAATGTTCCTTTATAAAACAGTTCATGAGTTTACCCATTCCTCCTGCAACCCTCACTCCTCGCCTGCTTGCGTATCTGACCCACTCGTATGAACTAATCACTTCCCCATCCCTGTTCATTGGCCTGGGAGAAGAAAAAACTGCAACAGCTATAGGTTCCGCAGAAATTTCCGGGAAAGATTCTGTTCCTTTTACAACAAAAAGCGCATAATAGTAGCTGGCAGCAGTGTGGCCAAGCAGGTGATTCCAGTTTAGAAATTTTTTTGCCGTATTGCTGTCTATTAATCTTACTTCACAGTTTCTGGCAAAAACTGTCCGTGATTTTCCAAGATTAATGAGAAGTCTTGAAGTTATTATCTCACTTTTTGTTCTCCATTCATCTTCATAGAGCGTGATATGTTTGTATCCTATGAGAGATAATTCTGTTTTGTCATGGTTTTCGACCGGAATAGCCATACTTTCGGGCGTGTTTAGCTCCACAATTTCTATCGCCAACTTAAATTTATCGATAAAAAACAGATTGCCCTGCAACTTGAATTCAATATCAAGTTGATTTAGAAAGTTGCTGAACTCTAATGAGAATGTGTTCAAAATTCCGGGATAATAATTTGACATATCTTAATAATAGGCAAAGGTAGCAGAAATTTTAATTCTCTTTTTTTCAATATTAATTTGGAAATAAAGGATTGTTGGCATATCTTTGCACTCCTTAAAAACGGAAGATTCAGTAGCTCAGCTGGTAGAGCACAACACTTTTAATGTTGGGGTCCTGGGTTCGAGCCCCAGCTGGATCACAAAAACAGAAACCAAGCGAAAGCTTGGTTTCTTTGTTTTTATGATCCAGCGCATCGAGCT
>DOSU01000003.1:5922-20760 GCA_003513895.1 Rikenellaceae bacterium | reverse complement strand
CCCTGCAGGTACCTGCTTTCCAGACATGGGCCGCAAAAAAAGCCGCCAACCTGCTTTCTGACCGGCTAAACACCAAAGTTTCAATAGGAAAGGTCTATTTTGTTTTCTTCAACAAACTTATTTTAAACGATGTAACTATATTATCCTCCCCTAAAGACACTCTGTTAAATTGCAGAAAATTGTCCGTAGGACTCTCTGCAAAAGATCTTTTTACTTCACGGAAACTGAGTTTTAAGCAGATTCTTCTTTACGACGGAGCATTCAATATTTATTACGAAAACGACAGTACTACGAATCTTAGCAGGATTTTCAAGTTCGGCGACAAGGAGAAAGCTATTAAAGATTCTGCTACTAAACCAATGAATCTGTTCGCTAAAAAGATTGTTTTACAAAACTTCAGTTTTTCACTTCGGAACAAATTTATTGACCGCGGTACCCAAAAAGGCACCATTAATTTTGCAAATCTGTCTTTGACAAATATTAATGCAGACATCTCAGGAGTAAAGTATGAAAAAGACACATTGCTTGCAAACATAAACAACATTAGTTTCGATGAAAGAAGCGGATTTACGCTTCAAAAACTAAAATCAAAATTTAAACTAAGCGCAAACGAAACAAGACTGGACAATCTCTATGTAACCGACGGAAAAACACAGCTTAATGCTACCAAATTCAGTTTGCTTTATGGAAGCACGAAAGATTTTTCGGATTTCGTTAATGAGGTAAGAATGGATATTGAGCTAGACGACTCTTATCTTAATTTTGAAACACTGGGTAAACTGGCTCCGTCACTTTCCATGAACAGATTGAAGATGCATGTCTCAGGTAATTTAAAAGGACCTGTGAGTAATTTGCACGGCGACAATCTTAAAATAACATCAGAATCCGGTCTCACATATATTGAACTTAAAGCCCGAATTTCAGGTCTTCCCCATATTGAAGAAACAATGGCATTTGTGGACATAAACAACTGTACCACAACTTCCCTTGATGTTGCTCATATAATAGCATCGATTAACCGAAAAGAGCCTATTAAAATTCTTACGCAGCTTTCCCCTTTGGTTAAATACAGGTTTTCCGGCAGGCTGGCCGGCCTTCTTTACGATTTTGTAGCAAACGGCACTTTAAGATCAAACATCGGTAATATTTACCTGGATGTTTTGCTTAAACAGAACGAAGCAAAACGCGGTTTGTACCTCGAAGGAAACATAAAGACCGAGAACTTTAATGTAGGTACGCTCATCCAAAACAAAAATCTTGGAGAAATCACATTTAACAGTACTCTTACTGCTTTGCTAAGAGACGAATCAAAGGGGGGAAGTGAATTCAACATTGATAGCATAAAGATCAAAAAACTTGATTTTAACGGATACTCTTACAGCAACCTTCAAGCGACAGGAAATTATGCCGGCAATAAATTTGACGGAAAAATTATCTGTCATGATCCAAATCTCGATTTTATCTTTCAGGGAATATTCGGTATGTCCACAAAAACCGACTCTTATTACGATTTTTATGCCGACTTGATTTATGCCAACCTAAATGCTCTCAATCTGGACAAGAGGGATTCTGTGTCCATAATCTCCTTAAAAACCCTTGCCAATTTTACCCAGAAAACCGGAGGAGACATTATTGGCAACATTCAGGTCAAGGAAATGGTATACACAAACAGCAACGGTATATTTGATATTGGAGATATTTCAATTTTGTCTAATTCAAACAGGAGCAATTTTGATGTTTCGCTGAAATCCTCATTTGCAGAGATGGAATATAAAGGGAGCAAATTCCTTAACGTTTTTGCGGAAAAAATTGAAAAAGCTACTTTAGGGAAGCATCTTTCAAATTTAAGGAATTATGAAAACAGTATTCAAAACGGAGGAGATCCCGAGTCGTACAGCCTAAAACTGAATCTGCTAGACACAAGGGCTATCAGCCAGCTTGTTCTTCCGGGCTTTTTTGTTTCGCCAAACAGCACTTTGAGCGTTACAATGGACAACAACATGAAGGTAAATGCCGAATTTAAGGCAGCAAAAATTGGTTTTAGAAAAAACTTCAGCGATAATCTCAATGTAACAGCCTCTTCGGACAATAGCGAGTTAAAATCATCGATAAATTCCGACAGATTAAGGTTGTCAGGACTAAATTTGGACAGCAGCAAAATTATAATAAATGCAAAGAATAATAATGTTGGTCTGAAATTATTCTATTCAATAAACTCCAAGCTAAAAAATTCGCTCAGCTTTAGTTCCAGTGTAGGTATTGAAAGAGTTACAAATTCAAACTCTCCTCTGTTCCGCATTTCCGTTAATCCATCTGAATTTTACTTCAACAGCGAACTGTGGAATTTAGCCAGTTCATCCGTTTCAATACATGGCTCAGAGTTCAGGTTCGACAAATTTAAAATGTTCAGCAATGATCAGACTCTTGAAGTAAACGGAGCGGTTTCTGAAAATCCCGGCGACTCTCTTTTTGTTAAATTCAATAATCTGGAAATTACACCACTGAATTTCTTTATAAAAAAACCTTTCAATATTAAGGGTAATTTTACAGGCAACGCAGTTGCCACAAGCCTATATTCCGAACCTCAGCTGATGTTCAATGTTTCGGGTAAAAACGTAAGTGCAAACGAGACTCCGGTTGGAGATCTGAACCTCTCCAGCAAGTGGGACAATCAAAACAAACGGTTTAACATATCTCTCGCCAGTACTCTTAATGGAGAAAAACCTCTCGTGCTAACGGGAACTTTTAAACCCGGAAACAGCTACCTTGACTTAACGGCAAAAGCAATAAAAACCCCGGTTTCATATTTTGAACCATTCCTATCGGAGATTATTTCAAAATCGTCCGGAACACTATCAGGAGACCTCCGCTTGAAAGGCGAGCTCAATAAACTGGTTTTGACAGGTGAAAACGGACATCTAAACGATGTTGGATTTACCATAAACTTTATTAAGGTTCCATACAAGCTAAGCGGTCCTTTTATAATAGATGGCGGAGGTTTGAAAATAAACGGAGGAATTCTTAAGGATCGTTTTGGAAACACAGGAAGAGTAAATGGCGGCTTGAGTTTCGAACACTTTAAATCCATAATCTTCAATACCAGGGTTGACTTTACAAATCTTGAATGCCTGAATACTGTTGAAAAAGACAATTCATCTTTTTACGGAAATGCATTTGGTACGGGGAGTATTACAATTTCAGGTTCTCTTGTTAAAATTTTGATGGATGTCTCTGCTACAACTAATAGAAACACATTTATCCACATCCCTCTTCCAACAACATCAGAGGCTTCAACAAATAATCTTCTCACTTTTGTTGAACCGCCTAAAAAAGCGGAAACAAAGTATTACGACGATTATGGATATCTGGAACCGGTTTCCGAAAAGGTTATAAAAGCTGCATCTGAACTGGATGTAAAACTGAGGATAAGGATTAACACCGATGCCGAGATGCTCATTGAAATTGACAAATCAGTTGGTGATGTAATAAAAAGTTTTGGCACCGGACTTGTAGACATAGAGATAAATCCATCTAAAGACCTGTTTTCAATTTATGGCGACTACCTGATTGACAGAGGTTCCTATACATTTGTTCTACAGGGAATTTTTAAAAGAGACTTTACAATACAAGAGGGCGGCAGTATATTCTTCAATGGCGACATTTTAAAGACAAGACTCAATCTAACGGCAAATTACAACACAAAAGCCTCTGTTAATACTCTAATTTCCGATACCAGTTCAATAAGCAGCAGGAGAAATGTTATCAGCAGCATAAGGATGGAGGGAGAATTGTTAAACCCGAGACTTAGTTTCGGAATAGAGATTCCGGACATAGATCCTGCAACAAAGGCCAGAGTGGACGCTGCACTTAATACCGAAGACAAAGTTGTTAAACAGGTAATGTCAATCCTTATCTCCGGCAGTTTTATTCCGGATGTTCAATCCAGCATTGTAAACAACTCTACACTCCTGTATTCAAACGCAACTGAAGTTCTTTCAAACCAGATCAACAATATATTCAATCAGCTCAATATTCCTCTTGACTTCAGTTTCAATTACCAGCCGGGTCAAAACGGCAGGGACATATTTGATGCGGCAATTTCCGCACAGTTATTCGATAACCGAGTAATTGTCAACGGAAATATCGGAAGTTCAAAATATCTGAATCAAAACAGCGATGTTGTTGGCGATGTTGATGTTGAAGTTAAACTGGATGAAAAAGGAAGATTCCGGGCAAAAGCTTTTTCTCATTCTGCCGACCAGTACTCAAACTATCTCGACAATAGTCAGCGCAGCGGGGTAGGTTTGGTTTACCAGGAAGAGTTCACTTCGTTTCGTGAACTATTTAACAGGATTTTCCTGAGCAAAAAAAGAAGAGAATTAAAAGCAATTGAAAGAAAGGCCGCCAAGGCTGCAAAAATGGAAAATAAAAATAAAACTAAATAGTTACTTCTACTATTTTCCCGATTAATTCCTTATCATACACATGTTCGACTCTGATGTAATTCCCTGTATATCCGAACATTTTTCCGCCTTTTTGCGAACTTTCAAAAAGTACATTCTCTTTCCTGCCCTTGTTCTGTAATTCAAAATTTGAATTAAGCCTTCCAGACAATTCTGTGAGTCTTGTAACCCTGTCTCTCTTATCGGTTTCACTAACCTGATAATTAAAGGAAGCTGCTGGAGTATTTGTTCTTTTAGAGTATGGGAAAATATGCAAAAAAGAGGGATGAATTCTCTCCAGAAACCGGTAGGTATCCAAAAAATCCTCTTCTCCTTCTCCGGGAAATCCAACAATAACATCAATGCCTAAGAAAGCATGAGGCATATGGCTTCTGATTAGCTCAACCCTCTTTTCAAAAAGCTCTGTATTATATCTTCTTCTCATGAGAGCCAGAATTTTGTCGGAACCCGATTGTAACGGAATATGAAAATGAGGAAGAAATTTACGACTTTTTGATATCCACTCTATTATCTCGGGAGTAATGAGATTAGGCTCTATTGATGATATTCGGTATCGCTCTACCCCACTTACCTCTTCAAGCTTTTTAAGAAGTTCGGAGAATTTCTCACCGGTACTCTTTCCAAAATCACCTGTATTTACACCTGTCAACACGACCTCTTTTATCCCTCGAGAAGCAATTTCCACTGCCTCTTTAATAATTGAATCCAAAGGCAAATTCCGGCTCTTTCCTCTTGCAAGCGGAATTGTACAGTATGAGCAGTGATAGTCACATCCATCCTGCACTTTTAAAAATGATCGTGTTCTATCGTCCGAAGAGTACGCCGGGAAAATGGTTTCAACTGTAGATATTGCGCAGGAAAATGATCTTGCAACTCTTTTAACTCGTCTTTCACCTGATTCCTGTTCTTGCTGCAATTTTGATACTTTTATAAAAAGGTTCTCTTTCTGGTC
The DNA here is from genome assembly GCA_003513895.1 of Rikenellaceae bacterium. Taxonomy (GTDB): domain Bacteria; phylum Bacteroidota; class Bacteroidia; order Bacteroidales; family UBA932; genus Bact-08. Next base: position 15,345 of record DOSU01000003.1, on the reverse strand, counting down.
GGCTCCAAGTACCATATCAACTCCCTCAATATCTAATATTTCATCAGGTTTTAACTGAGCATAACATCCTGTAACAGCTACAATTGCATCGGGATTTTGCTTGTGTAGTTTCCTAATGGCAGTCCGGCATTTTTTATCGGCATGTTCGGTCACAGAGCATGTGTTAATAACATAAATATCGGCTTCTTTGTTATGTGGTACCTTTTCGTAACCATGTTCAACAAATTGTCTGGCAATTGAAGAAGTTTCGGAATAGTTGAGTTTACAGCCCAGTGTGAGAAAAGCTACACGGTTGCCGTTGTTTTCGTTCATAAATGATATCTTTAATAGGACATAGTAACTCTTGAAGCCTCTACCTTACCTCCAAGAGGCGGATTGAGTTTGGAAACAGATACCTCTGCCCAGGTTACTTTTGGATATGTAGTCCTTATTCTGTTTATAATCCTTAAAGCTACATTTTCAAGCAGCTTTGAGGGTATTTCCATCTCTTCCCGGATAAGAGTGTACAATTCCTGGTAGTTGAGAGCATCATTGAGGTCGTCGCTCTTGCCTGGAGTGCTGAGATCTGTTTCCGCAGAGAGGTTTACTATAAATTTGTTGCCTATTATCTGCTCCTCCCTAAAGTGGCCGTGATAGGCGTAGAATTCCATGTTTACCAGTTCTACAATGTTGCGTCCGGATTTAATTCTGCTCATAGGATAAACACACAAGGTTTTTTATTAAGGTCTAATTTTTCTTTTTTCCACTCCTCAATTGTCTTTGTTTTAATAAAGGCATCCGGAAGTGTTATGTTTGCTGCAACTGCCAGTCTTGTCGTACTGTGACAAATCTTGATTATGTCCTCGAACAGCGAATTGTTGCGATACGGGGTTTCAATAATTATCTGACTCTGGCCGGAAGAAAGTGATAACTTTTCTATTTGTTTAATTTTTAACTTCCTCTCCTCCGGTTTAACAGGAAGATAACCGTTAAAAGCAAAATTTTGCCCGTTCATACCGGATGCAATAAGGGACAGCACTATCGATGAAGGTCCCGAGAGGGGGACAACCTTGATATTGTGTTTGTGGGCAAGAGCAACAAGATTCGATCCCGGATCGGCAACAGCGGGCAGGCCTGCCTCGCTTATGAGACCGGCATTGTTCCCATCGAGCAGCACTTTTATATACTCTTCTATTTCTGCAGAGCCTGTGTGTTCGTTCAGTTCATACAGGGAGAGAGAATCGATATGTCCTTTTAGCCCTGTCTTTGAAAGATAACGTCGTGCAGTACGAAGTTCCTCTACGAAAAAATGGGAGAGTGTAGGAATAAGCTCTAATACAGAGGCAGGGATAACTTCTGCAGGGTCATTGTCGCCAAGTGGCGAAGGGATTAAGTATAAGGTTCCTTTCAAAACTAATTTTTCGCAAAGGTATGAAAAATTCCTACCTTTATAGTATGACAGAATGTTATACTTCCAGGCTTACATTTCTTGGAACCGGCACTTCCCAGGGTGTCCCAATAATTGGTTGCGGGTGCAATGTTTGCAAATCTTCCGACAGCAAAGACAAAAGGCTCCGTTCTTCTGTATTAATTGACCATAAGGGTTTTCGTATTTTAATCGATGCCGGCCCGGACTTTCGGCAGCAATTGTTAAGAGAGAATATCGGAAATATTGATGCCATCCTGTTGACACATGAACATAAGGATCATACCGGCGGACTGGACGATGTAAGGGCGATAAACTACATAACCAGAAAAGCACTTCCGATTTTTTGCGAAGAGCGGGTTTTTAAATCTCTTCAAACAGAGTACTCTTATGCTTTTTCCGAATACAAATACCCCGGTGTACCCGAATTTGATATTCGTATAATTGGAGAGGAACCATTTCACATAGGCAGGGAGAACAACCTCGAAGTAGTCCCGATAAGGGTCTTTCACTATAAACTTCCCGTTCTTGGGTTCAGAATTGGGAACATTGCATATATTACAGACACAAACAGAATTGAAGAATCGGAATATTCAAAATTAAAAGGCGTTGAGGTTTTTGTTATAAATACCGTGAGGCATCAGCGGCACATTTCGCATTTCAGCCTTAGTGAAGCCATTGAAGTAGCACAAAAAGTAGGCGCACCACATAGCTACCTCACACACCTTTCTCACCAGATAGGAACTCACACCGACCTATTAAAAGAGTTGCCCGATGGAATTGAACCCGCGTACGACGGACTCGTTATTACAATATAATTTAAAAGTTTTATGAGAAGAGTCATAGGGATAACAGGAATTTCAGGGCTCATTGGCAAAACCCTGTCCAACAGATTTTCCCAATCGGGATTTGAAATAAAATCACTTTCAAGAAATTTTAACCAGGAGGATGTTGGAGAGTGCGATATTATCATAAATCTTGCAGGAGCATCAATTAACCAGAGGTGGACTAAGATAAACCGGGCAATAATATTGAACAGCAGAGTAGAGACAACAAAAAAAATTAAGGAGTACATTAAAAAATGTGGCACAAATAGACCGTCTCTGCTCATTTCGGCTTCGGCAGTGGGCATCTATCCGGATACCGACGGATCAGAGATAACACCACATTACTATGATGAATATTCTATCGAAAAAGCAGACAATTTTCTTGCCGGTGTTTGCGAAAGCTGGGAAAAGGAGGCATTAGAATTAAAGACCGATATTCGAGTTGCGATAATTCGATTAGGTGTTGTTTTAACACCAAAGGGAGGAGCTTTGTCAAAAATGGCATTGCCTTTCCGGCTGGGAGTTGCAGGAACAATCGGAAGCGGTCTTCAGCCCTTTCCGTGGGTTTCGCTTGAAGACCTTGAAAGGGCTGTAGAATTTATTATCAACAACGATGAATTGAAAGGTGTCTTCAACATAACCTCCCCAATTTTAGCCAATAACAGGGAACTCACAAATGTCCTGGCGGCACGTTACAAATCTTTTATAAAGTTAAGAATTCCATTGTTTGCAATTCGGACAATTCTTGGCGAATCCTCAATGCTGGTTACCCGTGGCCAGTATGTATCACCGAAAAGACTTCTGGAGTATGGATTTGAATTTAAAACACGGAAGCTTTCCGAATCGGTTATCTGAAATCGCTTTTTAGTTTATCACGCCGGAACCAATCATCTCCTCGTCCAGGTACCACGCTGCAAACTGGCCGGATGTGATTCCCCGTTGAGGCTGGTCAAAAACAACAAACATTCCCTCTTCTGTTTTGTAAAGTCTTCCTGCCTGTAAAGGCTGACGATATCTTATACGCAAAAGAAATTCTTTCACTTCGCCGGACTTCATCTCAAGATCCGGTCTAATCCAGTGAATCTCATTTTCATTAATAAAAAGAGCTTTCCGGAAAAGTCCGGGATGATTTTGCCCTTCTCCGACATAAATAGTGTTGGTTTCAATGTCTGTAGATATAATAAACAATGGTTCAATATGTCCGCCAATGTTTAACCCTTTCCTTTGACCAATCGTATAAAAATGAGCACCTGAGTGCTCTCCTATTGTCTTTCCGGAATCCGGAGAGTACTTAAACGGCATGGCCAACAGGATGAGGCTGGTATTTTCGACAATTTCAAAACCCTGTTGCTGGTTTTCGAAAAGGGGGTTGTTTGTGTAATAGTCGTTGAAAATTTCGACGACTTTTCCCTGCCTGGCAGCCAGCTTTTGCTGTAGAAAGAGAGGTAAATCAATTTTCCCGACAAAACATATTCCCTGAGAGTCTTTTTTTTCTGCCGAAGGAAGTCCTGCTTTGGAAGCTAAGATTCTTACTTCCGGTTTGAGAAGATGACCGATTGGAAAAAGTGATTTAGAAAGCTGTTCCTGAGAAAGCTGGCAAAGAAAATAACTCTGATCTTTATTAGGATCGGAACCGGCAAGGATTCGAAAAATTTCCTTTCCGCTATTGTCTTTGAAACTATCCTTGCGGCAGTAGTGACCTGTTGCAACATAATCGGCACCAAGCTCAATTGCTTTTTTTAAAAAAGCATCAAATTTTATCTCTCTGTTGCACAATATGTCGGGATTTGGAGTCCTTCCATGCTTGTACTCTTCGAACATATAATCTACAACTCTCTCTCGGTAAGTTTCACTTAAGTCCACAAAATGGAATGGAATATCGAGTTTTTTTGCAACAAGCTCGGCAATCGTCTTGTCGTCTTTCCAACCGCAGTCGCCGTTAAGAGTGCCGGTGATATCGTGCCAGTTTTGCATAAACATTGCGATTACATCATGTCCCGCCTGCCTTAAGAGCAGGGCGGCAACACTCGAATCTACCCCGCCCGATAGGCCTACTGCAATTTTCATAATTACTGGACTATATATATAGAAAAAAGGGTAAGCTTAATATATCGCACCGCTACAACCACCTACCCTTGCTACCTTCCGATCCTGGGGGAGTTCAGTGGGAGCTGGTCGTATATGACTTACCCCGCACAAAGATAATACAATTTTAAATATTCCGGAAATTTATCTCTTGGGTAAGTTGTCGAAAGTAAAGGGCAGCAGAGCAGAAATACTCTCCATTGTTTGCGTAAGTTTCTCTCCTCCAATAATAACCCGTATAGGACTGCCCGATCTCATTTCCGATTCTGCGAGAACCTGCCTGCACGCTCCGCAAGGATATGTAGGTGTTTCACACATCTGGCCGCCGACTGAAGCTGTTACAGCAATGGATTCGACGGATGCCTCAGGGAATTTTGCATGGGCATATAATATGGCAACTCTCTCTGCACATAAACCAGACGGATAAGCCGCATTTTCCTGATTGCTGGCGGCAATTATTTCTCCGTTGGATAGCCTAACTGCGGCACCTACATGAAAATTTGAATATGGTGCATATGCCCCTTCCGAAGCCTTTTTAGCCCTGTCAAGCAACGTTCTGTCCTTTAAATCCAGCCCCTCATTCCTGAAGTACTCCTTATACGATATACTTATACTCTTTTGGCACATAGTTTTTTAATTGAGTTTAATACAAATTTAGTAATTTTGCATCATGGAGATACCTTATTTATGAATATTTTACTGAAGTATACGTTCTCTCTTCTTTGTCTTTTTCTCACAAGCTATATTGTTACAGGGCAAAAAACATCGAGGCCGGAATATATTGAAAAGTATAAGGAGCTTGCAATAAGACAAATGCAATCCCATAGCATACCTGCAAGCATTACTATAGCTCAGGCGTGTCTTGAATCGGGAGACGGAAATTCCAGGCTTGCAACGGAAGGGAAGAATCATTTCGGGATTAAGTGCCACACCTGGGAAGGACCAAAAATATATCAAGACGATGATGCACAGGGAGAGTGTTTCAGAAAATACAACGATGTTGAAGAGTCGTTTAAGGACCACGCAGACTTTCTGAGGTTTCGGGACAGGTACCGTTTTCTGTTTGAACTTGATATAAAAGATTATAAAGGTTGGGCAAACGGGCTAAAAAAGGCAGGTTACGCAACAAATCCAAATTATCCTCAAATGTTGATTAAGATTATTGAAGAATATAATCTTTCCCAATACGATAATCTTGCTATAAATATATTGCCAAGCCCAATTGAAATTGAAGCGGCGAAAGTGGCAACTCCTATAGTAAGCAGTGAACTGTATAAATTCACACTGGACAGGGAACTGTTTGAGAAAAACGGAGTTGCATATATAATTGGCAGCAAAAACGATTCTTATTCGTCTCTTGCAAGGGATTACAAACTCTTTACCGGAGAGCTACTTAGATTTAATGACCTTAAGAACAGTGTGCCAATTGAAGAAGGCACAATTATTTATGTAGAAAAGAAGAAAAAAAGTGCCGAACCTCTACTTGAAAAACATATTGCAGAGGCCGGAGAGACAATGTATTCATTATCGCAGAGGTATGCAATACAGCTAAAATCTTTGTACAAGATTAATAAAATGAAAAAAGATTCGGAGTTACAGCCCGGTCAGATAATAATACTCAGATGATATGAGGAGATTAATAACAGGAATTTCAATTTTATTAGCATTTTTTATTTCCATTATAATTTATTTTGGATATTGTGTTCTTTTAAAACCAAATACTAAAGCAGAAACAACTTATCTTCTTGTTCCCCACGGATCGAACTACAAAAGCATGATTGACAGTATCAATTCCAAAGGAGTGATTAAAAACATTGGGAATTTCATGAAGGCTGCCCGTTTTGAAGATCTTGAAGAGTCTGTTAAGCCCGGAAGGTATCTTATTAAAAAAGGGATGAGCAACAGAGAAATAATCCGGGCAATTAAATACGGATGGCAAACACCTCTGAATATTACAATATCCGGCAATATTCGCTCAAAAGAGAGGCTTGCCGCGCTCCTTTCCAGGAAAACAGAGTGCGATTCCATATCGGTGCTAAAAATGCTGAAAAACGACAAACTGGCAGATTCGCTGGGTTTCAAACCTGAGACTTTTATTGGGATGTTCCTCCCCAATACATATGAGTTTTACTGGACTGTTACACCATATGAGATGGCATTAAGATTTAAAAAGGAATTTGACACATTCTGGAACAGCAGCAGAATGTCAAAGGCAAAGGATATTGACCTCTCACCCGTGGAGGTGATTACACTTGCATCAATTGTTTGTGAGGAGAGCAACTTAAAATCGGAATATTCAAGAATCGGAGGAGTTTATATGAACCGGCTTAAGAGAGGAATTCCTCTTCAGGCCGATCCTACTGTTAAATATGCTGTTAAAGATCCTGCAATCAAAAGGGTACTTTTTAAGCATCTCCGGACGGACTCCCCATACAATACATACAAATACAAAGGGCTGCCTCCTGGACCGATTACAATACCTCCTCTTCCCGCTATCGACAGTGTCCTCAATTTTGAGAATCACAACTATCTTTACTTTTGCGCAAAGGCTAATCTGGACGGATCACATGTTTTCGCTTCAACGCTGGCCGAACATAACAAAAATGCAAGAGCGTATCAGCTGGCAATAAGCCGGTTAAAGCGCTAATGATGCTTCAGGAACCACTTCTCCCTTAATGATTTTTAGCGCTTTATCGAAAACAGGGTCGTCACTCCTGTTAATTACCATAAAGTATGCGCTTTGGCCAAATATCCGTCTTGCTGCAAGTGCTTTCATAAAAATAGTGATTGCTCCTTTTGATATTTCAAATTCATCCTTCTTGAAAGGGACTCCCCTCGTATCGGCCAATTTTACAAGACCATCAATCATTTCATTGTCAATAATAAAATCTTTGGTGAACTTGTCAAAAGAAGAATATTTTTTTTGCCATGAAACTCTTTTGGAATCAGACATATCATTCATATAGTCAAGCAGTATTCCCCTCCTAAGCAGGGAACCATAATAATTTGAATATTTTGTAGTGTCTGCAGGAATAAAAAAATCGGGCATAATCCCACCGCCACCATAAACAGTCCTGCCTTTAATAAGTGTCTTGAATTTAAGCGAATCCGGGAAATGAATACTGTCGCGGCTAAAGTACTCTCCATTTGAATACCTCTCAGAAAAAGATTTATAATAATTTTTCAAATCTCCAGGCTCATACGGAGACTGAATTACCCTTCCGGAAGGTGTGTGATATCTGGCAATAGTAAGCCTAAGCTGAGAACCGTCTGTAAGAGGAAGCATCTGTTGCACCAGTCCTTTGCCAAATGACCTGCGACCAACAATATATCCCCTGTCCCAGTCCTGGATTGCTCCTGCAACAATTTCACTTGACGAGGCGGATCCTTCGTCGATGAGAATCGTTAGAGGACCGCTCTTGTAAAATCCCTCTCCGTTGGAGTACTCGTCCATTCTTGGCATTTTTCTGCCCTCTGTATAGACGATTGTCTGTCCCTTTTCCAGAAACATATTCGCTATTTCCAAGGCAGTTCCCAAATATCCGCCCGAATTTCCCCTGAGATCCAGAATTACTCCCTTTGGTTTATTTATTTTAAGTCCGGCCATTGCATTAAGAATTTCATCCTTTGAATTGGCAGAAAAACGATTAAGTTTAATGTAAATTATTTCCGGTTCGACTTCGTATGCTGCATCCAAGCTTAATATCGGAATCTTGTCTCTTAACACTTCAAAAACCAGCTCTTCATTAACTTCGCTACGGACAATATTGAGCAGGACTTTAGTCCCCTTTGGTCCTCTAAGATATTTAAAAACCTTTTCGTTGTTAACTCCTTTTGAGGCAATATTCTCTCCGTCAACTGCAACAATTTTATCTCCGGCACGAACCCCAACCCTTTCACAAGGCCCTCCCGAAATGGTGTTTACAACAGTGAGAGTATCCCTGATAATTGAAAATTCAATACCTACACCTTCAAAATTACCTTCAAGAGGCTCATTCATCGATTTCACGTCGCTTGAGGACACATAGGAAGAGTGAGGATCTAACTGGCTTAGTGCCGAAATTATAGCACTCTCTATGAGTTTTTCGTTATTTACACTATCCAGATAATACTGGTTGATATAAAAAATTGTCTGTCCGAATTTATTGAGCTGAGTGTTGAATACGCTCTCATTTTGGGCAGATAAACCCGTCCAGTGAAAGATGGCAGGAACAATTAGTAAGAAAATTGAATATTTAACTCTCATATTTTGGTTTACAATAATGATAATTGGTTATGTCCACAGAAAGGGATTTCAAATTCACGCCCCTCTTTTGCTAGTTCGCTATCTTGAAAGATGCTTTTTGCTTCGTTAAGGAAAAGTAATTCATCTTTGTATCTGGACGAAAAATGTCCTAATACAAGTCTTTTGGCGCCTGCTTCGCATGCAGTCCGTGCAGCCTGAAGAGCAGTTGAATGCAGGGTGGTTTCTGCAAGTTGTTTTGTCTCTTCAAGAAATGTAGCTTCGTGATAGAGCAAATCGACCCCTTGTATATATTCCGCCAACTGTGGAAAAGGGGCAGTATCGCTGCAGTAGGCAAAAGATCTTGGAATATACGGGACATATGTAAGGTCCATATTCATCAGAATTTCTCCGTCTTCTCTTTTAATGTCTTCACCCTCTTTTAGTCTGGCAATTTCATAAAGTGAAAGATTGTACTGTTCAATCTTGTATTTAATAACATTTCTTAGTGGTACTTTTTCCCGAAAAATATAACCGAAACAATCTATTCGGTGGTTCATCGGAAAAGCGAATATCTCAATACTTTTAGTTTCATAAATCTGCCGCATGCTTTTTACATCGACAATCACATGAGTGATCTTATATTTGAAACTCTCGCCAAAATGTTTAAGAAAAGATTTGAGTATTGCGCCAAACGATCTTGGTGCGTATATAAACAATTCGGCAGTTCTTCCAAGCATAGACATAGTCGAAAGAAGTCCGTAAATTCCAAAAATATGATCCCCGTGTACATGAGATATAAAGATTTCCCTGAATTTAAGAAAAGAGAAACCATAACGTCTCAACTGCATCTGACAACCCTCTCCGCAGTCAATTAAGAACAA
>DOSU01000003.1:0-5853 GCA_003513895.1 Rikenellaceae bacterium | reverse complement strand
GCAGTCAATTAAGAACAAGCGCTCATGAACATTTAGAACATGAGCGCTTGGAAACCTGTTGACTGTAGGTAAAGCAGACGCTGTACCCAAAGTTGTGAGGGAAAATTTCATTATTTGTTGTCGGCCAAATCTTTGCTTTCCATTTCGCTCTTTAGAGCTGCAAGTTCGCTGATATCCCCGAGTGTGGTTTTTTCCAGATTGGCTTTAAGTTTTTTTACAGCCTTCTGAGTTGTATCACCCTCTTCGATTTTCTCTTTCACAACCTCTTCCTTCTTAACATCTTCTACGATTTTTGAATGAGAAAGAACTATTCTCTTGGTCGATTTATTGAACTCAAGAATTTTGAAATCAAGCTTTTCTTCGAGTTTGGCTGTTGTGCCATCTTCTTTAACAAGATTTCTCATGCTAACGTATCCTTCAACACCATAAGGAAGAGCAACATTAGCTCCTTTGTCTACAAAGGCAGTTATTGTTCCTTCGTGAACCGAACCTGTTAGAAATACTGTTTCAAAAACATCCCATGGATTCTCTTCAAGTTGCTTGTGACCAAGGCTCAAACGACGATTTTCCTGATCTACTTCAAGAACAACGACTTCGAGTTTTTCGCCAACAGATGTAAATTCCGAAGGGTGCTTAACTTTCTTAGTCCATGAAAGATCGCTGATGTGAACCAGACCGTCTACTCCCTCTTCGAGTTCTACAAAAACGCCGAAGTTTGTAAAGTTGCGAACGGTGGCTGTGCATTTTGTTCCCACAGGGTATTTTTCTGCGATTGTAGCCCAAGGGTCATTTTTAAGTTGTTTAATTCCAAGAGACATTTTTCTCTCATCTCTGTCAAGAGTAAGGATAACTGCTTCAACTTCGTCTCCAACAGTAAGGAAGTCCTGTGCACTGCGAAGGTGCAGCGACCATGACATTTCCGATACGTGAATAAGACCTTCAACACCAGGCTGAATTTCGATAAATGCACCATAATCGGCAATAACAACAACTTTGCCTTTAACTTTGTCGCCAACCTGAAGGGTTGCATCAAGTGCATCCCAAGGATGTGAACTAAGTTGCTTAAGACCAAGAGCAATTCTCTTTTTGGTATCGTCAAAATCAAGAATAACAACATTGATCTTCTGGTCAAGCTGAACAACTTCTTCCGGATGGTTAATCCTGCCCCATGAAAGGTCGGTGATGTGAATAAGACCGTCTACGCCGCCAAGGTCGATGAAAACGCCATATGAAGTGATATTTTTAACAATACCTTCAAGTATCTGACCTTTTTCAAGTTTACCAATTATATCGGCTTTTTGTGCCTCAAGTTCGGCTTCAATAAGAGCTTTGTGGGAAACAACAACATTACGGAATTCATGGTTGATCTTAACGATTTTGAATTCCATTGTCTTGTTGACAAATATATCGTAATCACGAATAGGCTTAACATCAATTTGCGAACCGGGTAGGAATGCTTCAATGCCGAATACATCCACAATCATACCACCCTTAGTCCTGCACTTAATGTAACCTTTAACTATCTCATCTTTGTCGAAAGCCTCATTTACCCTGTCCCAAGAGCGGAGCGAGCGGGCTTTCTTATGCGAGAGAATCAGCTGACCTCTTTTGTCTTCGGCGTTTTCTACATATACCTCAACTTTGTCGCCTGCGGCAAGTTCCGGATTGTAGCGGAATTCATTGATGCTGATAACTCCCTCGCTTTTGTATCCTATGTTTACAATAACCTCTCTTTTGTTGATTGAAACAACAGTTCCTTCAACGACCTCATTTTCACTTACTTTCGAAAGTGTTTGATCGTAGAGGCCTTCGATTACCTTTTTATCGGTATCGTATACACTCTCTTTTTCAAATGCATCCCAGTCGAATTTATCAACTGCTACGGAAACATTACTCTTTTTCTTCTTAATTTCGTTTACGGGAATACCGTCATCTTCGATAAATGATTCCAGTTTTTCCTCGGATTTGTTGACAATCACAATTTGATCGTCCGTTTCAAGTTGTTTTACTTCTTTTGACATGTTAATAATTGTTTGATCTACAAGTGGTTAGACATTATTTATAATCCCAATGGGAACTGCAAAAGTATGCATATTCTTTTAAATGAGCAAATATAAAATTGCTTGTCGCGTTATAAAAAGCAATTATCTTTGGGAAAGATTTATTGCAATAATCAAAATATAAAAGATGGAACAAAAAACCGGAGTAAAATCATTTTCAAAAAATTTCTGGACAACTATTTTTATGGAGTTTCTGGAAAGGGGATCGTATTATAGCGTTATGTCTGTTTTGTCTGTATTTCTGATTCTTGGCGCAGACCAGGGAGGTCTTGCTTTCTCAAAAGAACAGGCAGGGGCAGTACTTGGGACAATACCGCCGCTCCTCTATTTTCTTCCAATCGTTGCAGGGGCAATTGCAGACAGATACGGATATAGGAATGTTCTTTTCTTTGCTTTTACCTGTATGATTCTTGGATATGGTTTTACCGGGCTGTCCAATTCCTACTTTTTTGTATTTCTTTCCCTCATGCTAATGGCTCTGGGCGCCGGATTCTTTAAACCGGTCATTTCAGGCACAATTGCAAAGACAACAAACGCAAACAATTCGGGTCTTGGTTTTGGTATTTATTACTGGTCAATAAATCTGGGCGCTTTTCTTTTCCCTCTTATCCTTGTTCCAATTCTAAAGGCTCAGTCCTACAGCTATATTTTTTATATGGCTGCTATAATAGCAATAGTACTTCTTGTAATTAACCTGTTTTTGTACAAAGAGCCGGCAGGTGTTAAAAGCAGCAAAAGCCTCTCTCAGGTATTCAGCGAGATGCTAATGGTTCTTAAAGACTGGAGGTTTATTCTGATGATTTTCCTTTATGCCGGCTTCTGGATTCTATATTTCCAGATGTTTGGAACAGTTCTGTGGTATGTGCGGGATTATGTGGATATGACTCCGCTTAATTCGGCAGTAAATTCTTTTCTTGGCCTGTTCATGGATAATCCTTCCTGGAAGTTTGATGTGGAACATGTAACTGTGATAAATGCCGGTGTTATTATTGTGCTTCAGCTTTTTGTTTCCAATATTGTCAAACGGACTCCTGCCCTTCCTACAATGATAACCGGTATAGGCTTTGGTACTCTGGGAATGCTTATTCTCGCCATTTCTTCTTCGCCGTGGGTATTTTTACTTGGCATAATGACATTTACTTTGGGAGAGATGACAGCCCACCCTAAATATATCTCCTACATTGGGCTAATTGCTCCGGCAGATAAGAAGGCACTCTATCTTGGGTACTCTTTCCTTTATGGTGTGATTGGCAGCAGTATCGGAGGGTTCCTTGGCGCAAGGCTCTATGTTAAGTATGTCGATAACCTGCACCAGCCCGCAACTTTGTGGATTATTCTGTCTTGCATAGGACTGTTCAGCATGATTTCGCTGGTTATTTACAACAGATTTATCGCAAAAAAAATAAACTCAGAAACAAAATCTATTTGAGCATCTTTTTCCTTTTGAAAAAGAAAGAGACAGATAATACTGCAACAAGCATTATCAGCATTATTACGAGAAAGTCCATCTTACCTCCTATCAGGGGCAGCTCTACATTCATCCCGCCTATACTTGCAATAAGCGTTGGTGGAATAAACAGAAGTGATACAAATGTGAAAATCTTCATAATTCTGTTCTGTTCCAGATTGATAAGACCCAGAACTGTATTTTGAAGGTATTCAAGCCTTTCAAAGCTGAAATTTGTATGATTGATGAGTGAATTTATGTCTTTTATGAGGACATTCAATTTTGAAAACACGTCCCGGGGGAATTTGTCACTCTTAAGAATACCTGAAATCATTCGTTGTTTATCGACGATGTTTTCTCTCACCAACATTGTATTTTCCTGAAGCTGGTTAATGTCCAGAAGCAACTCCTCTCCCATTGCCCCACCTAAACTGATTTTTTTGCTGTATTGCGCTATCTCCTTAGACATAAGCTCAATCATGTCGGCATCAAGGTCAATTCTGTTTTCCAGAATTCCTACAAGAATGTGGTACCCTGTAGGAAGTGACCTGTAGTTTGCCATAATGCGCCTTTGAACATCGGAAAAGCTTTTCAATGGTACGTGTCGAATTGTTACTATGATACCTTCACAAAGTATAAAGGAGACTGCCTCCATACTGTAGCTTTCGGGGCCCGGTATGAGGAAGTTAGTATTTGCAAATATTGTTGTCTCGTTTTCGGAGTACCTTGAAGAACTCTCAATCTCTTCTGCTTGAGCCCTGCTTTGAAGAGTTGTGTTCAAAAACGATTCGATTGCTCTTTTCTCTTCTCCCGAAGGAGCAGAAAGGTCAATCCACATTACATCGTCGTACCCTAGCTGGTCCAGCGCAGTAATTTCGCTTGTTGTAGCAACCTGTCCCTTTTGTTTGTAGTAAATTTCGAGCATGATCTGATCCTTTTAATGGTTTGTAATCTAATTGTTTCTCCCGGAATCAGGGAGCTGTAATTAGCCAAACCATCGGACCTTTGATTTGAGTTCATCCGGAGCGAGGCTCCAAAACTCAGAGAGGCCGGCTCTTTTGTCGGTATTTAAATTATATGAAATATTTGTTTTAAGATATCGGATAGCAAACTCTCTTTCGAAACGGGGGATGAACCGCTCAACTGATTTTTCAATGTTTGCCATGCCAAATTTGAGGGCATCGTTGAATTCGGCTATAAAAGCGGGTTTGAGTTTTTTATTTGCAGTCCAGCAGGCAAAGACAAAAGGAAGATTTTTATATTTAATCCACTCCTGAGCCAAATCATAGACATGAGAGAACAAAAAACCGTGAGTGAGAGCCTTATCCCCAATTAATATATAAGATTTTGAAAAGTCCAGTTCTTCTTTTGAAAAGTCAAAATCCACAAATTCAGGAGAAATCTTCCAAAAGTTTGCGCAAAGAATTTTTGCAAGCAGAACAGATGTTCTGGACTCGCTGTCCAGATAAAGCTTTTTAATTTCGTTCAATGGTATTCCGCTGCTCAGAAGCACGGATGCAACAGCAGAGTCTGCGCCAATGCAGTAGTCAGAAATTATATGTGCATTCTTAACAAGAGGTATCGCTGCAACAGGGATAAGTCCAATATCAGAAGTTCCGTTGATGAGTTTACCGGCAGCAACAGATGGAGTAACATACTCAATTTCAATTTTACTTGAAATCGGATGGTTCTCCAGTCCATAGACAAAGGGAGCTGTGTTTAAGTATGAGATTGCCGATACACGGATTTGCATTATAAAAAGCCTTTAAGCCCACAATTATGAGCATGGCAAAGTTAAGACAATTTTTCCAAATGCTCAACCAAAATTTTAACTCCTATGGCAATTAGTATTATTCCCCCAAAGACTTCCGACCTTCTTCCTGCTTTTGCCCCGATATATCTTCCTCCCTTTAGACCTGCAGAAGCAGCAATAGCTGTAACAATCATGATAATCGCTGCTGCAAGAAGAATGCGGCTGAACGATAGTTTTGCCAGTGCAAGACCGATTCCCACCGCAAGCGCGTCTATGCTTGTTGCAATAGAAACCGTAATGAGGGTTTTTGTTTGCCTCACGTCTATACAAACTTTTTCGTCTACTTTGGAAAGACCCTCAAAAATCATTTTTACTCCAATATACCCCAGTAACAAGAAAGCAACCCAATGGTCAACAGATCCAATAAGACCCTGAAGACCGGACCCCAGCAGCCACCCGGCCAGAGTAAATAATGACTGAAAAATTGCAAATGAGAAGAATATCTTAACAAACTGAGTCCTGCTCACATACGGAAGGCATATTCCGGATGAGAGCGAGACTGCAAATGTGTCGAAACAAAGTCCCAGAGAGAG
>DOSU01000167.1:6198-6526 GCA_003513895.1 Rikenellaceae bacterium | reverse complement strand
TGGTGGTAATTGCTGCCGTACGGCTCAAAAGCTGCGGCGCAGCCGCACCACATAATCCGCTGAAAGCGGGAAAAAGCGACTATGCAGCACCATATTTTTTGGAAACGATAAATCTGTAGTTCAAAAGTCATTGGCATATACCGAGGCCAATGATTTTTCTGCCAGATTGGAGTATTATATTTAACAGATGAATTTTTGGAACATCTATTTGTTTTAGATTAAATGGTGTTTGGTATAAAGAAAATTTAAAACTTTTATGGGTTTTAAATTTTCTTAACTTCCTTAACTTCCTATTAATTTTGAGAATCAGAAAAGATAACTTGAAATT
>DOSU01000167.1:6006-6132 GCA_003513895.1 Rikenellaceae bacterium | reverse complement strand
ATCAGAAAAGATAACTTGAAATTTATCGAGTTCCGTCCTAAAAACTAGTTTACTCACTTCTACAGTCCAAATTAAAATATTATCGTCACCAATAAGAAGCAATTAAGGTGCTCCTTCGTCGCAGGT
>DOSU01000167.1:1003-5919 GCA_003513895.1 Rikenellaceae bacterium | reverse complement strand
TCTACGCCTTCGGCGGAAATTGCTGCCGACTGAAGTTTTTTATCTGAAAAATGATTAGTAAACGGCTGCTCTTTAAATTGTTATCTAATATTAAGCGGATAGTACTCTCTTAATTTTGCGTAATTACTATAAATTTAGATAGTTATGATTCGAATTTTTCAACCGCCTTATTTTTTTCTTTCAAAATACGTGTAATATAACTGTGGTTTTCGTGTGTCAGGGAAGATATCTGCCGAATAGTTGCATTTGCCGAAAAATACAGAAACCTTATAAGGTCTTTCATTTCTGTTTTTCTCATCTGAGACATTGTCAAACCGCTAATGTTTGATTTCATTTGTGTTGCAATTTCTTCATCGGGTACACAAGTTTTTGAATTGTTGAAATCTTCATTAAATTCTGTTATACTAAGTGTTTTTTGAAGCAAAGCCCTATCGAGTAATTCCTTTGTTTCAAATTCTGCCTGAATCAAACTTGTATCTACTTTTATATAGTTTCGCAAAGGATTTTTCTGATTAAATCGAAAGCTATATGAACTCCATTTATATTCACTGGGATGTTGACAAACTCCATGTTTTACAGGGTTTTGAAGGATATACAAAATTCTGTCAATATGCCAGGATTTGGATCCCTTGCTTGCAGACCCAAAAGGCGAACAGAACAAATTTCCTGATCCATCGTTTTTCTTATTATACCATCGAACATAGCTATGCAGAAATGTTCTCATAAATTCGGTAAGTCTGTTTGTATATATTTGTAAATGGACATGATTATCCATAAGTACAAATGCAAAAATTTTTACGCCAAAAGTGATTGCATATTGATGAAGTTTCATAATAAAAACGATTCTTTCTATGTCGTCATAAAAAACTGTATTTCTGCTGTTACCGCGTAGATAAACATGCATATTTCCCTCCTGCACCCTCTTCTTCTTTTCAAATGTTTTCATGTTTTAATAATTTAATGGTTATACTTTCCTGATTAATATTTTCACGATGATCTTTATTACTGTTATCGTATTCCTCGTGAAGCCGGATGATTAAAGTCTCCATTTCACTGACGTTTAGTTCGAAGACTCCTTTCCCGTTTGTGAATTCGCAAACGGAATCGTTTAGAAGTTTCTCGGAGATTTTTCCCGAGAATATCTCCTCACTGTCTCGGATTTCCAAACAGTTATGGATTTGTGATTGTCTCTGTTGATTGTTTCTGCGGAAAAGGTGAAGTCGGCTCCGCAATCGAATTTTTCGTTTGATTTTTCTCTCGCACATATCTCTCTCTACTTTAATTATCTTAATACCAAAGTGGATGTAATTTTTTCCAAAATGGACTGTAATTCTTTACGTGAAATTATGTAGAATAAAGTTGCAATTAAAGTGTTGGGAGAATAATTATTGAATTCTAAAAATTGTTTTGTCATTTCTAGAAATTATCTTTGTAAAGTGTTTTTTAACTTTAGTTTTTAAAAGTTTTTATAGCATTAATAATTTGTGTATTATGTATAAAGATATTGTTTCGGGAAAAGAGAGGGTTGCTGTTGTTGGATTGGGTTATGTAGGGTTGCCTTTGGCTCTGGAATTTGCCAAAAAGGTAGACGTTATAGGCGTAGACGTGAACGAAGGTCATGTGGCCAAGTTGTGGCAGGGGGTAGACCCGAATGGTGAGCTGGGTGCAGACTCATTCACTGGCAGAAAAATCAGCTTTACGACTAACCCGGCAGAACTTAAAGGTGCCAAGTTCATTATTATTGCAGTTCCAACTCCGGTTGATAAATATAACAAACCGGACCTAAAGCCTCTGCTTTCTGCAACGAAAAGTGTGGGGAAATATTTGAAGAAGGGAGACTATGTCGTCTATGAATCAACTGTTTATCCCGGTTGTACCGAGGAGGAATGCGTTCCGCTTCTTGAGCACACGAGCGGGCTGAAATGTGGTGCCGACTTTAAGGTTGGTTACTCTCCTGAGCGGATTAATCCGGGCGACCTGGAACACTCTCTGCAAAATACTGTAAAAATTGTTTCGGGCTGCGATGAGGAGTCTCTGGAGCAAATTGCTCTTGTATACGAACTGGTTGTAAGCGCCGGTGTTCATCGTGCGCCTGCCATGAAGGTAGCAGAAGCCGCAAAGATCATAGAAAATACTCAGCGGGATGTGAACATTGCTCTAATGAATGAACTTTCAATTCTGTTTAACCGCATGAATATCAATACTTACGATGTGTTGAGTGCGGCCGGTACTAAATGGAATTTCATGAAGTTCAGCCCCGGTCTTGTTGGGGGCCACTGCATTGGAGTTGACCCTTATTATCTGGTTCACAAGGCGGCAGAACTGAAATATCACACTCAAATGGTGGCCTCAGGCAGATTTGTGAATGACTCTATGGGTGGGTATATTGCCAAGCAGACGGTTAAGAGGCTTCTTGCCGGGGATAAAGCTGGCAGTTATAAAGATAATGCGAGAGGATCTGAATCAAATAATAAAAATGGAAAATCAACAGTCAATAATTCTCCGCTAACAGGCATAAATTCAGCAATTAACTCAGGAAACAAAAAGGGCACTACCCTTGAAAATATGCGTGTTCTGGTGATGGGGGTGACCTATAAGGAAAATGTTTCGGACATCAGGAACTCTAAGGTTTCGGATATTGTGAATGAACTGGTTTCTTATAATATTGATGTGGATATCATTGACCCTAAGGCGGATGCTCATGAGGTGCTCGAAGAGTACAACATCCGCATTCAGAAGGAGCCGATAGGCTTGTATCATGCTGTTATAGTGGCGGTTTCGCATAAGGAATATGTCGGCCTTTCTGCCGATGACTTCAACAAATTGCTTCTGCCTGGCGGATTGCTTGTAGACGTAAGAGGCATTTATCGTTCGTTGTCGAAGGAGTTCAGATATTGGTCGCTATAAAGCTGGAATTGGAAAAGTAAGTTTTTCTGATGATTTTTTACAATCAGTATCTATCAGTAAGTTAAGTATATACACAAATGAGTGAGGGCAGTGACCTCACTCATTTGTGTATATGCCACACTGTAAGATGTTTGTAGGATTTTTTTAGTGAGTGGCGACGAGCTAAACCCGCCGCAGGCGTAAACCGGCACCGGAGGTGTACCATTATTAGAAAAAAGCTATAGGCAATGGTAAAAAAGCAAGGAGCAAAGGTTTGGTTTGGCGGGAAATAAGTTATCTTTGTGGATATTTTTGAATTTCGGGGTTATGTGCTGGTATGTTCTATATACGGCTGCAAGGGCGGAGAAGCAGGTTGCAGCAAGGCTGGAGAGTGAAGGTGTAGAGGTGTTTCTGCCTTTGCACAAAACGAAGAGGAGATGGTCGGACAGGATCAAGGTAGTTGAGATGCCTCTTTTTAAATCATATGTTTTTGTACAGTGTCCTGAGCATCGGTTATACTATTTGAATACGATCTATGGGGTTTCGAGAACTGTTTATTATCTTGGGAAACCGGCGAAGGTGCGACAGGTAGAAATTGATGCTATACGGGAGTTTCTGAAACTTGCAGAAAATCACGATATTCTGACGAGTGGCGACAAGGTGGAAATTATTGCGGGATTGTTTGAGAAACAGAAGGGTAAGGTGCTTAGGGTTGATGAGAAGGGTGTCGCTCTTTACCTTGAAGAATTGGGTGCGAAAATTTACGTAGATTTGTCTTCGGTAAACAAGTTGGGATAGGTTTTTGCTGGAGATGAATTGGGGTAGATATTGTTGTGCTGAAAATGGAGGGCAGTAATTATTTTGGAAGAATACAGATTAGAAAAATAATAAATAAGATATGGATTATAATACTCAAAGAAGTAAACTGATAATGCCGGAATATGGGAGGCATGTTCAGAAGATGATCAATTATGTCAAGGACATAAAGGACAAGGAGAAGAGAAATGAGCAAATTGGCGCGGTCCTTACAACAATGGGTGTTCTCAATCCATCGCTCAGGGACATTAATGATTTCAAACACAAGCTTTGGGATCATGTGCAAATAATATCTGACTTTGATATTGATATTGACTCTCCCTATCCGATTCCTACAAAAGAGACGTTTACGACTAAGCCAAACATAATTCCGCTTGAGAGGAATCCTCTGAAGGCGGCTCATTATGGCAGAAATATTCAGAATATGCTGGATATGGTTGCAGACAAACCGGAGGGCGAGACAAAAACCAACATGATTCGCATTCTGGCAAACTATATGCGTCAGCAGTATTTGATCTGGAACAAGGAGTCTGTTATGGAAGAGACAATTTTCAAAGATATTTTAAGACTGTCGGGCGGAAGGGTTGTTGTTCCCGAGAATATCCATCTCGATACATCTGTTCCCCGCGAGCAAAGCACACACAGAGAGGTGAACGGATACAGGGACCAGGTTGGCGGCCATGGCAGGGAGCAGAATGCTTTCCGTGAGAGGGTTAAGTACAAAGGGAAAAACATCAAAAACAAGAGAAAATAATGGCTGTATTTAAGGTTGAGGGTGGGCACCGCCTTAGGGGAGAGCTCATTCCGCAGGGAGCTAAAAATGAGGCTCTTCAAATTCTTTCGGCAGTTTTGCTGACCCCGGAACGAGTTGTGGTGCACAATGTTCCCGATATCTTAGATGTAAACAAATTAATTGAAATGCTTCGCGATTTGGGTGTTGAGGTAAAACAGTTGCCACACGCTTCGGATTCGAAAATTTCAAAAAGCTACTCTTTTTGTGCAAAGGATATAAATCTTGATTTTTTAAGGAGCGAGGAACTTAGAAACAAATCGGCTGCACTTCGCGGATCTGTTATGCTCACGGGACCAATGCTTGCCCGTTTTGGCTTTGCCTTTATGCCAAAACCGGGGGGAGACAAAATTGGAAGAAGAAGACTGGACACACATTTGATTGGTTTTGAAAAGCTTGGGGCAGATCTTAATTTTGAACCGGG
>DOSU01000167.1:0-925 GCA_003513895.1 Rikenellaceae bacterium | reverse complement strand
TCTTAATTTTGAACCGGGAAGTTCCTATTTTGAAGTAAAGAGCAACGGGCTGAAGGGTTGTTATATGCTGCTGGACGAGGCTTCAGTAACAGGAACTGCCAATATAGTGATGGCAGCTGTACTTGCCGAGGGCGAAACAACAATATACAATGCTGCATGCGAGCCTTACTTGCAACAGCTTTGCAAGATGCTCAACAGGATGGGAGCGAAGATTTACGGAATAGGATCGAATCTGCTTACTATTGAGGGAGTAAAGGAACTGGGTGGCACAGATCACACTATTTTGCCGGATATGATTGAAGTTGGCAGTTTTATTGGACTGGCAGCAATGACCGGAAGTGAAATTACTATAAAAAATGTAGCTTACGATGAGCTTGGGATTATTCCGGCTCAGTTTCGCAGGCTCGGAATAACAGTCGAGCGCAGGGGTGATGATATTTTCATTCCTACTCACGAACGATATGAAATAGAGAGTTTTATGGACGGGTCTATTATGACCATTTCAGATGCGCCGTGGCCGGGACTCACTCCCGACTTGCTTTCGGTATTTCTTGTGGTGGCAACTCAGGCTAAGGGTTCTGTGTTGATTCATCAAAAAATGTTTGAGAGCAGGCTGTTTTTTGTAGACAAGCTAATAGACATGGGTGCTCAGATTATTTTATGCGACCCGCACAGGGCAACAATAATCGGGCATAACAGGGAGTTTTGTCTTCGCGGAACGAGAATGGTGTCTCCGGACATTCGTGCAGGTATTGCTTTGCTCATTGCTGCAATGAGTGCAACTGGGGTATCTGTTATTGAAAATATTGAGCAGATAGACAGAGGGTATCAGGATATAGACAAGAGACTTAACGCGATAGGGGCGAAGATAGAGAGAGTGTAAAGGAGGGGCGGCGGGGTCATCAGGCAGCTTCAGCTGCCTGAT
>DOSU01000148.1:100879-110298 GCA_003513895.1 Rikenellaceae bacterium | reverse complement strand
CCTTTGATGGGTGCTGTCCAGAAAATGACTCCTCTGAAAATACTTGTTGCCAGGGGAGCAAACTTAAATATTCAGAACAAGAACGGTGAAACAGCGTTGATGTATGCTGTCAAAGGAGGTCTTTTAAAGGTTATATTAGGGGGAATACCTGTGGTTGGAGGTTCAATTGACGCCACTAAACTTTTAATAAGCAAAGGGGCCGACATAAACCTGCAGGATATCTGGGGCAAAACAGCCCTGATGCACGCTGCCGGAGGAGTGAATGCAATGGGAAACAGATATAGTACATATACCGATATCTTAAAATTCCTTATTGAAAAAGGAGCGAAATTAGAAACCGAAGACAAGCAGGGAAATACTGCATTGTACTGGGCACAGCGTTATGATCGGACAAAATCGGCAGAACTGCTTCTTGCAAAGGGGGCAAATCCGGCAAAAAAATATGATAAGGCGGCGGACAAATCAAATGTAACATCAGGTATTGTTGGCATTTGGGAAAAATACCTCAAACATGAAGGCAAAACCTATACCACCAGAGTTGTATTTAACAAAGACTGGACCTACAGTAAAGCACTGAAGGATCCGGCCTCCGGCAAGTGGATTCCGGACGGAGGAGCATATTCAACCTACGATTTCCGGGATGGAAGAATCTGGTTGTTTAACAGCCTCTCTATGGGCGCAGTAATTGAATGGCGATTCGAAGGAAAAGAGTTGGTTTTGAATGGAGAAAAATATGTACGAGTTATAAAATAGCAAAACTTTGAAAATTCTTATTGTTGAAGATGAACCTAAGGTGGCTTCATTTATCAAAAAGGGGCTTGAGGAGAGTCTGTATGAAGCAGATATTGCATACGACGGTATGTATGGAGAAAAGCTTGCTCAACAATATAAATACGATCTTTTCATAGTAGACATCATACTTCCCAAAATCAGCGGTCTGGAATTATGTAAGAAACTCAAAAAGACAAATAGTAACATCCCGGTTCTTATGCTGACAGCTTTAGGAACAACTGACGATAAACTTGCAGGATTTGATGCCGGAGCCGATGACTATCTGGTTAAACCTTTTGAATTCAGGGAATTGCTGGCAAGAATAAGAGTGCTTCTAAAGAGAGTAAACCTTCCGCAAGACAGTATAAACAAAATTATTGTTAGTAATCTGGAACTGGATCTTGATAAAAAAAATGCACGCCGGGACGGCTTTGATATCGAACTTACTGCAAAAGAATTCTCTTTGCTTGAGTATTTTATGAGAAACAACGGAAGAGTTTTATCCAGAAACGACATTGCAGAAAAAGTATGGGATGACACTTTTGACTTTAGTACAAATATTGTTGATGTTTATGTTAATTTCCTGAGGAAAAAGATTGACAGGGGATTTGAAAAAAAACTGATACATACAAGGGTTGGCCTTGGATATATTTTTGGCGACATTTAATATGCAAATTAGAACCAGATTAACCTTACAGTTTCTCCTTTTGGGCGGAATGATAATGGTGATTGCATCATGTGCAATATATTTCTCATCGTCCATTTACCGTAAAGATATTTTTTATACCCGTCTTGAGAGTAAAGCTATAACTACGGCGAAATTACTTATAGAAATTGAAGAGATTGATGCCAAACTTCTTCTGGAATTAGAAAAAGATAATCCTGTAAACTTACCTCATGAAAAAATAATTATTCTTAATTACAAAAACGACACACTATATAATACTAATGCAACCGGCAAGGTTCTTTTCTCGCAAAAAATTCTTGACCGCGTTATGCGTAATTATAAAGTGTTCTATAAACAGGGTGATTATGAAGTATTAGGGTTGCTTTACACTACAAAATTCGATCGTTTTTTTGTAATTGTTGCGGCACAAGATATTGTTGGAATTTTAAAGCTGAAAAACCTGGGAATAGTCCTGATGGTCGCTTGCCTTATGAGTCTGATTATGTTTTTTATTGCCGGCTGGATATATTCGGGAAGAGCACTGAAACCTATCTCTGATGTTGTTAAAAGAGTTGAGGAGATTACAATTACACGATTGAATCTTAGAGTTTCGGAAGGTAACAGCACCGACGAAATTGCCATGCTGGCAAAAACATTCAACCGAATGCTTGAAAGGCTTGAGGTGTCGTTTGCTGTTCAGAAGGATTTCATTGCCAATGCATCTCATGAACTCAGAACACCACTGACTTCGATTAATGGTCAGCTGGATGTGCTCTTGATGAAAGATAGGTCTTCTGCCGAATATAAGACCGTCCTCAACTCTGTGCTTGAAGATATTAAGTCGCTGATTGACCTGGCAAACAGGTTGTTGTTAATTGCAAGAACAAGCTCGGAAAGTTCCGGCAATTTTAATTCAAGGGTTAGGATTGATGAAGTTATCTGGCAGGTTCAGGAAGAGATGAAAAAGTATAATAAAGAATTTCGTATTAACATTTGCATCGACGACTCTCTTAATGATTCTGACCAGATGGTCGTTTTTGGTGATGAGTATCTGTTGAAGACTGCTTTTGCCAATTTAATTGACAACGCCTGTAAATACTCGCTCGACCATACAGTAAATTTGCTGTTGGAACACATAGAAAATTTCATCAAAATAACATTTGAAGACAAGGGGATTGGAATCCCGGAAGCAGAAATGGACAAAATTTTTGAGCCATTTTATCGGGGAAGCAATGCAAAAGGCTTTCCCGGCAGTGGCATTGGGCTTCAACTTGTTAACCAGACAATCAAGGGCCATAATGGCTCTATTCATTTCATTTCTGAACTAGATGCAGGAACCAAAGTGACTATATCTCTTCCTTTGTGCAAATAGTATCTTCTTATTAATATTCACATATTTTCTAATTTTAATCTGATTTTAATCTGATTTTAATCTGTGTTTAATAGTAGCGAATTATTATTGTACGTTAATTTAATTCAAAAATTGTTAATTCAACGTTTTTAGGTTTGTATTTATGCCCGCTTCTCAGCGGGCTTTTTTTTAGCTAATATTTACTACATTTGTAGGCTGACTCAGTCTTTTATAAATACTACTTCTTATATGGTGAAAAAATTTAAGCTCGCTTTACCTTGGCAGATTCTGATTGGAATAAGTTTAGGTATCCTGTTAGGACTATTTGGTCATGAATACACAATCTACACAAAGTGGCTTGGAGATCTGTTTTTGAGAGGCCTTCAGATGGTTATAATACCACTCGTGTTCAGTGCATTGGTTATGGGTGTTTCCAGCATTGGAGAGACTAAGGATTTAGGCCGTATAGCCGGTAAAACATTTGCCTATTACATCGTTACTACTCTTATTGCCTGCGTATTAGGTTTGGTTCTTGTAAATACATTCGAACCCGGAGTGGGAGTTGACTTACAATTAAAAGAAACTGTTACAAATATTGCCAGTACTGAAGTTTCATTCATTGATCAGATTGTAGCAATTGTTCCGAATAATATTATACGTTCCATGGCCGACGGAAGTATGCTTCCGGTAATATTCTTTGCCATTCTGTTTGGATTTTTCATTACCACATCAACAAATAAAACCCGTACACTTTTAACAGATGTGTTTAACGGATTGTATGAGGTTATGATAAAAATAACATTTCTTGTTATCCGTTTTGCCCCTTTTGGATTGTTTGGCGTTGTATCTTCAATGGTTGGCGCTCAGGCCGGAAATCCGGCAGCATTGAAAGTTATGTTTACCAGCCTTGGGATATACTCAGCAATTATTGCAGGAGGTTGTCTGATTCAGGGTCTTGGCATATTACCGGCTATATTTTTATTATTTACACGTAAGAATCCGTTTAAGTTTATGAAACAGATGGGGACTGGGCTCATGACCACTTTTTTCACAGCATCCTCTGCTGCATCGTTACCAATAAATATACAGGATATTCAGGAAAAAAGCGGAGTATCCCGAAAAATTGCAAGTTTTTGTCTGCCTCTGGGAAATACTGTAAATATGAACGGAACCGCTTTATTTGAGAGTGTTACCGCTTTGTTTATTGCACAAGCCTATGGTATAGAGCTCACGTTGGTGCAGCAGGTTGTTGTAGTACTTACAAGCCTTTTAGCTGCAATTGGTACAGCAGGCATTCCGCTTGCAGGATTAGTTATGCTGGCTGTGGTACTTAAAGCTGTCGGGCTCCCTCTGGAAGGGATTGGACTTGTGCTGGTTGTTCAACAACCTCTTGATATGATTCGATCTGCCGTAAACGTGTGGGGCGACCTTACAGGAGCAGCCATTGTCGCAAAAAGCGAAGGAGAAACCTTAACCATATAACAAACATGACTTGCCAGTTTATCTGCCCTGTATGCGGGGCGCACTATCCAGCCAATGAACCAATATGGCGCTGCGAATGCGGCAGCTATCTCGATCTTGATTACATGCCCGCTCTTGACAGAAGCCGCCTTCCGGAAGAGAAAACGATGTGGCGTTACCGTCAGGTACTTCCTCTGGACAACTTCAACTCGATCGCTTCTTTTAATGAAGGTTTTACCCCTCTGGTTCCAATGGAATTCTGGGGGTTGCCGGTTCTTGGGAAAATGGAGTTTCTCCTGCCTACGGGCTCATTTAAGGACAGAGGGGCTGCTTTGATGATAAATAAGTGCAGAGAATTGGGCATAAAGGAAATTGTTGAAGATTCGTCGGGCAATTCGGCTTGTGCAGTAGCTGCCTATTGTGCCCGTGCGAAAATTAAAGCCAACATCTATATGCCTGCCGGCAATTCTGCCGGGAAAACAGTGCAGGTAAGGGCATATGGCGCAGAACTTCATGAGATAGAAGGAAACCGAATAGACTGTGCAAATGCGGCAATTGAAGGTGCAAAGAAAAGCTATTACGCGGCCCATGCATGGAACCCATATTTTATACATGGTGCTAAAACTGTGATATACGAGATTGTCGAACAATTGAACTGGCAGGCTCCCGATTATTTTTTCGCACCTGTTGGCAGCGGTTCGCAAATTTTAGGAGTCTACCTTGGCCTTGCAGAGATGAAAAGAGCCGGAATAATAGACAAGATGCCTAAGTTGATGGCAGTGCAAAGCAATAAGTGCTGCCCGCTCAAGGATTTTGTCGAAGGCAGGCCCACCCCTATTTCTTCTCATAATCCATCCATTGCCGAAGGCATCGCCATCCATAAACCTGTGAGAATAAAACAGATTATTGATGTTGTGCAAAAGACAGGCGGCGATTTTGTTACCGTGGACGATACCGATATAATTGAAGCTTTGAAAACCTCAGCCCTGCAAGGAGTATACATAGAGCCCACTTCGGCAGCGGCCGTGGCGGCGCTTAAACAATATGCCGGAATTATCGGAAAGAACGAAAAAGTAGTAGTCTCTCTCACCGGAAGCGGATTAAAAGCATCATCGAAAATTGAATCACTGCTCGATAAAAAATAACTCGTCTCTGCTTATACAATGGGCCTTAACTCCATAAAACTTTTCTGTATCCCCTACTCAGGCGGAAACGCCTATTCATACTCTGAATTCAAAAAATTCCTTCCGGAAAACATTGAGCTCTGTAATCTGGAATTACCCGGAAGAGGAAAAAGAATTTTAGAACCGTTGCTTGGCAGCATTGAAGAGATGACCGAAGACCTGTTCCTTCAGATTGAAAATAAAATTGAGGGTAAGTATGTGATATTCGGCCACAGTCTTGGAGCTTTGCTTTCGCTCACTCTTTGCCGGTATATTGCGAAAAAGGGGCTGAACCTTCCGGTAACTCTTTTTGTATCGGGACAAACAGCAGCATCATTAATGAAATCCGATGATACATTTGCTTTACCCGACAATCTTTTTTTAAATATGCTCCGGAAAATGGAGGGCACTCCCGAGGAACTGCTAGCCGACGAAAGTTTTGTCAAGTATTTCCTCCCGGTTATAAGGGCCGATTTCAAGTCGATATCTTGCTACAAGTACGAACCTTCCGATATGCCTGTTAAAACACCGATTGCTGTTTTACTCGGTACCGGGGAAAATATTAGTAATGAAGATGCATCTGCCTGGCAACAAGAAACCAGTTTGTCAATCTCCATCCATAGATTTGAAGGCGGTCATTTTTTTATTTTCAATAATACTTCTGAAATTTGCAGGCTTATAGTCGATAAAATTAATGAATCAATTTAAACCATGATAAAGGTCTATTTTGCAAATACCGCCATTATTCAAAAAGCCGATCCGGACTGTTTGAAATCTCTATTGTCTCCGGAATCGAAGTCAAGACTGGCAGGCCTTAAAAGAGATGTCGACAAAAATCTGTTGCTCACATCTTCTGTTTTATTGGCACAAATGCTGTTTGAGAACGGCTATGAGAATTATAAAGCCTGTAACTTGCAATACAATACCACCGGAAGACCCTTTTTCCCCGATTCCCCCTTCGATTTCAACATTTCACATACCGATAATTGTGCTGCTGTTGTTTTCTCGGAAAGTTGCCGGGTAGGTATGGATATTGAGAAAATTAAAGAAGTAGATCTTCTGGATTTTGAAAACATCTTTTCAAAAGAGGTGTGGAACATTATACATTCATCCGGCAACAAAATCAGAAAGTTCTATTATTACTGGACCCAATTGGAAAGCGCCATAAAGGCAGACGGCAGAGGACTTTCTCTTGTTCCTTCCGGGAATATTGAAATTAGGGACGACCGTGTTTTAATAGACGGAACAAGTTGGTTTTCCCACCACAATGATATCTGCACGGCAATATCTTGCTGTATAGCTTCAGATAAAGAAGAAAAGAATATAAGTTTCCGGGAGCTAAACTCTCTGTTTGGCGTTGAATTTTTTCCCTGAAATCCCTCTTTTTGAAGCAATAATAATGTAAATAAGCGGAAATATGGGTGTGAAGAAAATTGAAAATATAAAGTTCATCCAAAAACCGATATAAGTTCTTCTCCCCAGCATCCCTACAATAAAACAGATAAAGACATAAAACAATCCTAATATCATATCAGATATTTTTTTCAATTAGTAAATTAACTGATGCGGAGCCGGAAAAACCCCGCATCAATTTTATGTGGTTTTTTGAATTAAGCCGACTTAATATTCTCAGCTACTGTTTGACCTTGTTTGTATAAATCGGCGAAATAGTCCTTTACTTTTTGAGGATCAAAATTTAAAAATGTTCCGCCTGTTGCAAAGTGCTGTATAAATACTTTTCCAATTGCCCAGGTTGCAGCTCCTGAGTATATCGGCATGGACAAAGAACCAAGAAAGCCAATAATTGGAATTGATTTTATAAAACTTGTTAATGTGCTTCTTGTGAGTGCACCGGCAGTAATACTTCCCAGCAACGCTGCTATTATCGACTTGCCTGCGTTTTCTGAAAATTTTACATCATAAATCTTTGAAATTTCGCTCAACATTTTTAGCTGTACTCCTGAAACTGTTGCCATATCCAGGACCGGAACAGGTATCAAACCTGCGCCCATAGACCAGTACATGTACTTTTTAACAACCTTTCCGGCAAGATCCAGCTTTAATTGATCGGGCTCAACGGTTGGGTTCTTTGACTCTTCCATTGTTGGTTCTTCTTTCTTTTTTTCCATAATACCAAAATTTTAAATTTTGAGAAATATTTTAAATTACATGTAATTTATTTTACAGTTGACTTTCGGGTATAAGTAATAACATGCCCCATTTGTTAACTTTAACCGAAGAATAAAATGCCACCCAATCCTTGCTCTTATGAAATACACTTATCTCTTTTATCCCTGATATTCCCTTTTGCAACTCTCTCCCTATTTCCCTCAGTACAGGCAAATTCATTTCTGTAGCCAGAGAGAATATTGTTTCGTTGTATATCCAATTTTTATCCTGCGCCGCTATTATTGTTCCATTTTCCGATATTAATATTGCATGCCCTTTCATTACATTGCCAATCGATTCTACTGCTTCTTTAAGCCATTCAATCGAGACGTCAACAGTAACTATTCCCTGGAATATCTCTTTATTTCCGTCGAATTTATAAAATGGCACCGAATAAGTGGACATTAAAGTGTTTCCGCCACCTTCGTCGAAATAAGGTTCGCTCCACACAGGTTTCTTAAGCGTTTTTGGAATCAGATACCAGTCCTTGTAAAAGTAATTGTAATCCGGATCGTTTAAATTTGTGTTAACAATAGAATCTGCACTTCTAAATACATACGGGGAAAAGTAGAGGGAATCTTTGTTGAACTTATATGGTTCGAATGCAATTGCTCCCCCGAATAACTCTTCGTTGTTAAACAGAACCGATTGCATTAAAATATTCATTTCTTCCAATCCGGCATTGTGAAACTCCATTATATAAGCCAGGTCCTGAGGCGTTTTCTGAGCAGATTCCATAATGGTATTTATCCTCTTTACCTCTGCTAACAGACGTTCCTTATGATATTCAATCCTTAATTTTTTTCTGAATATCTCTTTATACGCCATCTCTCCTGCAAAAAAAAGAATGTAACAACCGAAGATTGATAATACAATGATTATAACCCTCAGAGAGTTTGCTTTAATATTATTTATGCTACTCATATTTTATTGTACCTCTAAAAAAATCGTTGAATTCCGGTATGGTGTCAATAAACTTGTTTTTTCTAAGAAACTTGGCAGTATTAATGTAGTCCGATTCCAAAAGTTCCCCTGAAATTACATTTTTACCCAGAGGCTGAATAAGGTCCTTCATGGAATTAAGCATCCACTTGGAATGAGACAAATTATCCCTGAATGTTCCAATTTTTTGATATGCCCTGAGTACTTTCAAAGTTTCATCCGGATGCAAAAGAGCATAACTCCAGCCTTCCAGTGATGCTTTAACAAACTTTTCGCATAAGTCAGGATCGTCTTTGTAGGTTTGCTCCATGCAATAAATCCCGTCTTCGGGAAAATCCATTCCAAAATCTCTGAAGTAAAACACATTTAATTCATTTGAATCTATTCCAAAATTTATAAGGCTATTATATTCATTGTAATACATCACAGCACAAATGTCTACGGCGTCCTTTAGGAATATGTTGACGCCCTCGTTTATGTTAATGACCTCCGCCGAAATATTATGTTTTTTTAGAAAACCGGATGTAAGTTCGACCAGGACGGTTCTCCAGACAGCAATTTTTTTCCCTCTGAAGTCATGTATGGTTTTAATGCCGGATGATTTTTTTGTAACAAACATTATTTCGCTTCGTTGAAAAATCTGTCCAACGTTAACTAATTCGGTGCCTTTTGCTCGTTCTCTTAAAGCAGACGATAAATACATGATTCCAAAGTGCGCCTTTCCCTCTTTTAAATATGCAGGTACATCCTTGGAGAATCCTCCGCTGATTATGTTTACATCTAACCCGTATTTTTCATAAATTTTCTTATCCTTTGCCATATAATACCCGGCAAACTGAGGCTGAGGTACCCATAATGGCAAAAAGTTCACCTTTTTCAGAGCCTGATTTTGTGG
>DOSU01000148.1:96284-100802 GCA_003513895.1 Rikenellaceae bacterium | reverse complement strand
TTCAGAGCCTGATTTTGTGGATAAACCAACTGAGCAGACGATAAAAACAGTGCTACAAGAAGAGGAAATTTAATTTTCATTTCGGGTCATTTACTTTTTTTCATCTGTATTTAATAAAAGAGGCAAGCTCTTTTCGTCGGTTCCCATGAGTATTATTTTAGAATTTGCCGACTTGGCAAACTCAGAAGTAACTTCCAGACCCTTCCATTTTAAAATTGGTATTTTGGAAATCTCTTCAAAACTCTTGATACCTTCGGCTTCAATAGACTTCCTCTTTCTCTCTTTCTCTTCGACAATGAGTCTATAATCAAACTCGTATGATAATTGCTCGGCGACCATCTTCTTCTCAATGGATTTAGAGACAATATCTGGAAGACTTATTCTTTTTATAAGGTAATCGTCTATAACTATATTTCTTGTTATAAGTTGCTTGTTTAAGTAGTATTTTATTGTCGATTGAATAACCAGCGACGATATTTTATACAGCTGTTCAGGAGTGTAATTGCCAATAATTGACATAGATGCCGATTCTACCTCCGGAGCAACAAATGTTTCGGCATAATTTACACCCAGGCTTTTATGTATTTGAGGGATTGAGTCGGGGATTGCATAAAACCTGTAAATGAATTCAACACTAATTGAAAGTCCTTCGGCTGAGAGAATTTGCATTGTATCCCGCCTTGTTTGAATACGGGTATTGTATATGTACATTCTATCCCATGGCCAGATTACTTTAAGTCCTTCTCCATAACGTTCGTCCAGTTGAGTCCCGTAAAATCTCGACCACCTTATTCCTTGCTGGCCGGAATCCAGAGAAATAAACATTTTGTTCCAGAATATGGCAATAAAAAGAACAAAAACCAGTAAAGTCATTGACATTCCTAATGTATGTCTGTCCCAGTAGTCAATAATTGCCCCTTTTACAACTCTGTAAAGTCTGCCGGTTTCTTTAAAAAATATTTTCATTTTTGAAATCACTTACAACCCTCCTTAAAAATTCTGTTTAATTAATTCAATAATCAAATCATACAATTTCCCCGTAATCCATTTTGATAACCCTATCGGCCAAATTAAAGTAACGGTCATCGTGACTCACGGCAATTACGGTTTTACCTTCGGTTTTTAGCTTCTTTAATAACTCTTCGTAGAAGTAGTTCTTAAACTGCGGATCCTGATCTGCTGCCCATTCGTCAAAAATATAGATTGGTTTGTCTTCCAGAAAAGTAACAATCATTGCAAGACGTTTCCTTTGCCCGGTAGATAAATTAAGTTTTGTAAAATGGTTTTCCCTGTATTCGGTTTTATTGTCTATCTGCATCAGTTTCAACAATTCATTAATCCTTCTGGGATCTATGTTTTCCAATCCGTAAAGTTTGTTGAACAAGTGAAAATCATAAAATATTGCCGAATACAATTCACGATATTCAAGATAATTATTATCATCAACAATTATGTCGTCTACATAAATATTCCCCGACTTCGGCTTGTAAAGCATAGTTAGTGCCTTTAGCAAAGTAGTTTTTCCACACCCGTTTCCACCTATAAGAAAAATAATTTCGCCTTTTTTTATAGTCAAATTTATTGGACCTATAGAAAATGACTCATCGTTTTCCCGGTTATGGTACTCAAAGCAAAGATTGTTAAGTTCAATGCTGCCAAAGCCGGTAAACCTGTTCTCTCCGTTTATTGGCTGCACTTCCAGCAGATTTAACTCTTTATCCAACTCTCCTTCCAGGTTATAGATATTGGTAACTGCAAGATTTACTTTCTCGTAATATGGAATCATCGACACAAGGGAGTTTAGAGGACCTACTGCAAATAACATCGCAGTGGTTGTGCTTATAATATCCTTTGAAAAGCCTTCGCTTAGCTGAGGAATAACAAATACAATGGCTCCAAGAATTATATAGATAAACGCTTGAGAGAAGACCATGTTTACAGAAAATAATGAACCTGTCTTGACCTTTAATTCCCGAACATGTGAGGAAATGTCTGTATAGTGGGAGAACAAATCGTTGCCTTTTTTTCTGTTAAGTTTTATCTCTTTTAATCCGTCGATAATGTCTGTAAGCGAATTGAAGTATTTAATTTCGGCCTTATTGGTTTCAATGAGTTCTCCTGTGATTTTTTTATTGTTTTTCTGAAAAACAAGGACCCCCAGCCCGGTGAGAACTACAAGCAAAATTGCTGCAGTGAGAGAGAGGTATGCAATATATGCAACAATAAATATCAGTAAAATAGCCGATTGTAGGGCTGTAATCAGAAATGCCGCTGTTTGTGAAATTAGAGATGTTTCCTGAGTGAGCCTGTTATAAATCTCTCCCTTTCCAATGATTTCAATGTTTAACAAATCTGTGCGGCGAATCTTGTCGGATAGTCTGATTCTGATGTTATGAAGTGTTTGTTCAATTATTATAATTCCCTCTGTAAGTATGAATTTTTGCGAAGTGATAAAGATTCCAACAACGGCAACAAACATAAGTAAGGAGCTGAAGGTGAACTTGCCCTCTGAAGAATTTTGAGCTGCAGAATTTATTAAAGCTATCACTCCTGCGCTGGACATTCCAGATACGCCAGTCAGCAGTAATAGCTTACCCAGAGGTTTGTCGTATTCCTTTTTAAGAAATTGAATAATCGTCATTGTCAGAATTTACATGTCAAATTCCTACTTGTCCTTTTTGTCGTTCATTTCGCCTGCAACTTTCTTCCCCTCTTCGAATTTAGAGAAAAAGTAATCTTTTACTTTAACAGGATCGAAATTAAGAAAAGTTCCGCCCGATTCGAAGTGTTGAATAAATGCTTTGCCAATTGCATACGTTGAAGCTCCCGAAAACAGAGACATAGATATCCCCCCCATAACAGTTCCCACTACAGGAATCATTTTCAAAATACTGCCAACGCCTCCTCGTGCCAGAGAATTTGGAACAATCGATCCCAAAAGAGCGCTCACTATCGATTTCCCTTTGTTTTCGCTGAATTTAATTCCATAGATATCTGAAATGTCTTTTAGCATTTTAAGCTGAACGCCGGATACAGCAGCAATGTCTACAAACGGAACAGGAATAAGTCCGGCACCCATAGACCACCACATGTATTTCTTTACAAGATCATTTGACAAGTCTAGATTCGACTTTACAGGGTTTTCGGTAACAACTTCTTTTTCCATAACATATTTTATTTTTGTTAGTAAATATCAAAATAATTATAAAAATAAGCGCACTTCTGAGTTCTATCCTTCTGATTTGGTGTGAAGTTACAATTTTGTTTTTTTAACATCAAATTTTTAATTAATGTTTTTTTATTTAGTGATTGTTTCATTTAAAATTTTCCAGTAAATTTTCAGTAAGCAGGGCATTTCTCTCCAGATTTGGCTGTTTTAGCATATCCATATGGCCTCCATATCCCTTCATGGCTACGAATTTAAAAGTTAACTCATTCCAGGCGCTTCTGCTTACATTTTTATTGAAATCTGTTATTTCGTCTTCCGCTTCAATCTGAAACACAGGACAGTTTACGGGTTCAATCTCTGCGCGGGCATTAAGATATCTCCGGTATGCCATAATTTTATTTAAGGCGGAATCTTTGATCTCTTCATCCATAAACTCCGCGTGATTTTGCTCGATGTATAAAACAGCATCGTTCAAATACTCTTCTTCGCTCCAGTCAATCTTTTCGAGTTGCCTGTAGCTGTCGAGCAATATTATACCGCCAACTTGCCGTCCCTGCTTTTGGAGTTCAAGCGCAACATCATAAGCCATATTTCCTCCGGCTGAATGCCCGAACAGGTAGAACTCTCCCTCTTTTTGCAAATCAAGTAGTATTTTTGCCATTGATACTGCAGGAGCAGAGGACTCAATAAAGTTTATACCATAAACAGAACACGTATCAATATATCTGGCAAATTCCATATATGCAAATGAGTAACCAATTCCCGGAGGCATAAAAAACACTCTTTTCTCATGCTCATCATTTAAAAGAAGAACATCGGTTCCCATGGTTTTAAGCTGGACATCTGTATTTAATATAATCCGGGCCATTTTTGCTATTGTTGGTTCGGTGAATATTAAATTCAGATATGTCTTTTTCCCAAGACGCTTCTGAACTTTTGACATCACTTGAATTGCCTTGATTGAATTCCCTCCAATTTCAAAGAAATTATCTCCGGATCCAATTTTATCCAGATGAAGTATCTCTCTCCATACCTCTGCTATGGCTATTTCTGTGTCCCCTGCAGGTTCTGTAAATGATTCAGAGTATTGTCCTGCTTCGAGCTGCGGTTCCGGAAGGGAGCGCAAATCGGCTTTGCCGCTTTGTGTTTTAGGGAATGTCTCAAGCTTAACAAAAAAGTCAGGAATCATATAATTGGGGAGATTAGCAGCAAGAAATTCCTTCAGATCTCCTGTATCAACCTCTTTGTTACAAGTAATATAGGACGCAATTTTATTATTGCCTTCGTTACCGGTCAGTTTAACGGCGGCCTCTTTTATGTTTGGATATTTAAGCATGCAGGATTCAATC
>DOSU01000148.1:86416-96221 GCA_003513895.1 Rikenellaceae bacterium | reverse complement strand
TTAAGCATGCAGGATTCAATTTCGCCGGGCTCAATTCTGTAACCTCTTACTTTCATTTGACCATCCTCTCTTCCAAGAAATTCCAGATCACCGTTATTGTCCCACCTGGCAATATCCCCGCTTTTGTACAATTTCCCCTCATTAAAAGGGCTCCGGACAAACCTATCACTTGTCATTTCCGGGCTATTTATGTATCCTATTGCCACATTGAATCCTCCTATGTATAAATCTCCGGGGATTCCTGCCGGAACAATATTCATCTCTTTGTCCAGCAATAATATTTGAGTATTGTTTACAGGCCTTCCAATTGGAATTTTATAAGGCAGAACTTCTGTTTTGCCAGTAAGGGTATACGATGTTACGACATGGGTTTCGGAAGGCCCGTACTGGTTATGAAACGTAATTTCCGGCAAAGCTTTTATTGTTCCGGAAATGTCTGAATTTAAATATGGCTGCTCACCCGATGTGATTATGTGCTTTAGAGATTTTAGCTGATTAATGTTTTCCGTTTCGCTTAAAAACAGGGTTAATGCACTATACGGCATTGTAATGAGCTCTACCCTTTCTTTTTCAATGATTTCTGCAATCACGCTCATTTTATAGCGTGTCTCATTTTCAATCATTATTAGGGTCCCGGATGTGGCAAGTGAAAACAATATCTCCTGGATGGAAACATCGAAGTTGTGAGGCGCAAACTGCAGTGTTTTTAACCCGCTTTCAATTTTCTCTGATTGCCATTCGACAAGGTTTAAAAGGCATTTGTGAGTTCCCAGCACTCCTTTTGGTTCGCCTGTTGAACCTGAAGTATAAATTACATAGGCAGGCATATCTCCCGCTGCAGATATTTCTAAATTAAGGTTCTCTGAACTGAATTCGGAAAGATCCTTTTCAATCTCTTCTAAACAAATAACTTCACATTTGATATAAGATGCGGCAATCTTATGTTTTTTTGAAGCAAACACTAATTTGCATCCACTGTCCTGTAAAATATATTCAATCCTGCTTTGAGGATAATTTGGATCAAGAGGAGTATATACGCAGCCAGCCTTAAGAATCGCCAGCATTGAAATAACCGACCATTCCGACCTGTCCGATAAAACACAGATAACCTCGCCGGGTTTAATCCCTTTACTTTCGGCAAGTAAACGGGATAACCTGTTTGCTTTAACATTTAACTCTTCATAAGTAAGTTTTTTCCTTTTAAACACAACTGTAGTTTTATCTTTGGATTCTGCTGCCCTGCTTTCGATTAAGCTTACTATCGATCTGTTTTCCGGCATCTTATTGGTACCTGTCGAAAAAGTCATCAGAGACTTCATTTCCAGAGGTGAAACAATGCTCAATTGAGAAATCGTTTTCTCTTCACTTGAAAGAACACTTTCGACCAAAGTCGTAAAATGGCCGAACATACTCACTATTCGCTCTTTTTTAAAGAGAGATGTGTTATATTCAAAGTAATATTTTATGCCTTCGTCGCTTTCGATATAACTGATAGAGAGATCAAACTTGCTCACGGGATAGTCAATTTCTACCGGGCTCGTTTTAAAACCTGAACCGGATTTTGTTTTACTTTCAGCCGGTGTCTGAGATATGAGCATCACGTCAAACAGCGGCGAATGAGAGAGATCTCTCGGTAACTGCAGTTCGTCTACAAGCAAATCAAACGGATACATCTGATGCGTAAATGAATCAAGCGTGTTCTTCTTTACCTTATTGAGGAATGAACCGAAGTTTTCAGTCTTGTCGCATCGATTGCGCAATGCAAGTGTATTCAGGAAAAAGCCTATCTCGTTCCTCAAATCAAGGCTATCCCTGTTTGCTATCGGAGTTCCTATTACAATATCGTTTTGACCTGTGTATTTGACGAACAAAACATTAAACAAGGCCAATGTTGTAATAAACAGAGTAGTATTATTTCCTGAACTAAGTTTTTTTAGTCCTTCGGACAAGTTTTCGGGGAGTATAAACTGCTTGGTCTTCCCTTCATAGGTTTGAACTTTAGGTCTTGGATAGTCCGAAGGTAAATTGATGCATTGCACCGATTCTTTAAACTTATCGAGCCAGAATTCTTTATGTCCGTTTACACTTGCTCCGTTCTCCTCAAGCTGCCGGTTTTGCCAGTGTGCATATTCCTTATATTGAACTGCCAAAGGAGCGAGGATGCTCTCATCCATAATTTTTATTTTTACTGAATAATGGTCGTAGAATATCGACAATTCATTTGCCAGTATATTTATGGACCACTCATCAATAACTATGTGATGAACATTTATTACCAGAACATATTCGTTGTTTGTTTTGTGTTTAACAAGTGTGACTTTGATCAAAGGAGCTTCCGCCAGATCAAAAGGCGTCGTTATTGCTTTATGAACTACTTCCTTTGAATCGGCAATGAGGTTCTGGTGACTTTCAATTTCAACGACATCGATATTGAAATCTGCTCTGTCCTGTATGAATTGTTTTGGTTCTCCATCTATTTCTACGAAAAATGTTCTTAGAGACTCGTGTTTGCGGATTATTGAAATAAAGGCATTTTGCAGAGCATTAATGTCTAATGACGATTTCAGATGATAAACTATAGGAACATTGTATGCAATTGAATTTTTCTCTACCCGCCCGAGTGTCCACAACCTCCGCTGAGCATGTGAAACATCATAATATTCAGCTTTTTCAAGCTGTTCGGGTTCCGTTAACTCCGAACCATTCACATCATATAAAATTTTTGCAAACTGAGCAATTGTTGGATATTCAAATATATCGGACAAAAGACATTTACTCTTAAACTCTCTGTTGATTTGAGATAGAAGTCTTATTGCCTTAAGGCTGTGCCCGCCCAAATCGAAGAAACTGTCGTTAATGCTCAATTGGCGAACATCCAATACACTCTTCCATATTTTTGCAAGCTGTTCTTCTGCCGGATTAAGAATCTCTTTGCGGGTCTGTTGAGCATGAATATTAACCAGTTCGGGCTCTGGCAGAGCTTTTGTGTCTATCTTTCCGTTTGGAGTGAGAGGAATTTTCTCTAACTGAACGAAAAATGCCGGGATCATATACGAAGGCATTATTTTGCCCAGATACTCCTTCATGTTTTTTATTTCTACGTGCCCTTTTGCAGTGATGTATGCTGCAATGTCCTTTCCTTCTCCTTTTTCACGTACTATTGCAACAGCGTTCAATATAGATGGGTAGAGCCTGATGTTGGATTCAATTTCTGCAAGTTCAATCCGATATCCTCTGATTTTTACCTGCCTGTCCATTCTTCCAAGAAATTCAATTTCGCCGGATTCTGTCCATCTTCCCAAATCTCCTGTTCTGTATAACCTGCCGCTTCCAAAAGGATTGGCTATGAACTTTTCATTTGTAATCTCATCCCTGTATAAGTAACCCCGGGCAAGCCCGTCACCTGCAATGCATATTTCCCCGGAATGACCAAGCGGAACAAGTTTGATTTTACTGTCTGCTATATAAATTTGAGTATTCGATATAGGTTTGCCAATTAATACTCTATCATCACTGTTGGTGAATCTGTGAATTGTGGAATATGTTGTGTCTTCAGAAGGTCCGTATAAATTTCTGAATGCAATTCTTTCAGAGTCTATTTTGTCTAATAGCGATTCAGGAATTTGTTCTCCGGCAAGATTTATTGCCAAAATGTTATTAAATCCCTTTTCTGCCAAATCATCAACAATAACATTCATTAGTGAAGGCACCGTTTGAATGAGCACATTCCTGTCTTTTCCAATATTATCCGGAATTTCAAGAGCCGATTTGAGTACTCGTATTGTTTTTCCGGCAGCAAGCGAATAGAAAATTTCAAACACCGAAATATCGAAGCAGTATGATGATGTAGCATATGCAACATCATAATAAGTTGTGCTGAATTCTGAATAACACCAATGCAAAAATACCGAGAGGTTTTTATGAGTAATTGCCACTCCCTTAGGCTCTCCGGTCGTTCCTGAAGTATATATTACATATGCTAAGTTTTCAAGTGAATGGTTCTTTAACGGCTCTTTTGATTTTTGATGCCAAATAGCAGGGTCATTGATGTCCAGGACTTTTGTTTCCTGGATGGAGGTGAATGAATATTTTTGAATTACCCCCTCTTCGGTTAGTAATATTTTTGCTTTGCTGTCTTTAAGTATGTAATCTATTCTTTGCTGAGGATATGCAGTGTCTATTCCCACATATGCCGCGCCGCTTTTTATTACTCCAAGCATTGCCACCACCATCGATTCTGTCCTCTCCAGCATAATGCCAATCAAGTCATTGGGTTTAACAGAACATTGTGAACGTAAGTAATTTGCGAGCTTGTTTGCTTTTTTGTTCAGCTCGCGGTAACTAATGTTTTGATCTTTGTATATTACAGCCGTTCTTTCCGGATCTTCCCAGGCCGATTCGTTTATCAGGTCAACGACATCCGATTTTTCCGTGATCTTTTTAAAAGCACTGTTAAATGAATTGAGCAGCTTAATTTCTGCCGGTAAAATAAAATCAATGTCACACAACTTTAATCCGGCGTTTTCCGTGATAATTTCAACTGTTTTTGAAAAATGCCCGGCAAATCTCTCAATACTCTCTTTTTTGAAGAGCGATTTTTTATACTTAATTGTAATATATATTTTCTCTTTGGCCTCAAGACCGTAAAGCATCAAATCATATTCCGAAGAGAGAACCGTTTCTGCGCTGTAGTCCGTGATGTTGATCTCTCCGTTTTTTATTTCGGAAAGTTCAAAGTTCATATAGGAAAATACAATGTCAAAAAGAGGAGAACGGCTCAGGTCTCTTTTTATATTAAGGTTTTCAATAAGTTCGTCAAAAGGATAGTCCTGGTTTGCAAAAGCGTTTATAACAGCCTCTTTAACCTCTTTTAAAAACTCGGCTACTGTAATGTCGTCTTTTGGAAACGCTCTCACCGGCAGGTTGTTGACAAACATTCCTATAAGGTCCGAAAGCTCTCCGTTGTCGCGCCCGGTTGTCGTTACTCCAATAATAATGTCGTCCTGGTTTGTGTACTTGTGCATAACAATATTATACACGGCAAGCAGAATCATAAATGAGGAGACTCCTTTATCGGACGACAATTTTTTTACCCTTGCAGTAAGTGTTTCATCAATACAAAGTGAAAAGACTCCTGCCTCAGATGATTGTCCGGCACTGCGCGGGTTGTCCAGAGGCAGATTTATTACAGGTATCTCCTCATCAAACTGACCGATCCAGTAAGATTTTTTATCCTTTGCCTCTCTCTTGTTTATGTAATTGTTCTGCCATATTGAATAGTCTTTGTATTGTATCCTAAGCTGTTCCGGCTCTCTCCCCTCGTAGTAACTGAATATCTCCCTCTTAAGTATTTCCATCGAGAAGGCATCAATTATAATATGATGTGCATCAAATAATAGAAGATGGTTTTCCGGGGAGAGCTGTATTATTTCGACCCGGAAAAGTGGCGCCGAAGCCAAATCAAATGGTTTAATAAATCCACGGATGTGATCGCGGGCCTCCTGTTCGTGCATCTTGAAAACAGGAATGTCAAACCCGGCCTTTTGGTGAACAATCTGGACAGGTTCGTCCCCGATGAGATCAAACGTTGTTCTCAAAATCTCGTGACGTTCAACTGTTTTGCCAAAGGCGTCTATCAGTGAATTGATTTTAAGTTTCCCTGTTATGTTCCATATTTCAGGAATATGATAATTGAGCTTATCCTTAGACAGCCTGTCCAGAATAAATAATCTGCGTTGCGCCGATGATACAGGGTAATGGCTGTTTTGCGGTGCTGGCAAAATCAGATTGGAACTTTCATGTTCTTTGTTTTTATTGAATGCCCCTGAATTCAATCCGGTTTTTGATTCCAGAAATTTAGCCAGTTCGGCTACAGTTAAATGGTTTAGCAGATCTCCAACAGAAACCTTGATCATTATCTTGTTTTCCAGGAGGCTGTTTATCTTGATTGCATGAATTGAGTCGCCGCCTAGGTCATAATAGTTGTCGGAAATGTCAATTTCCTTATATCCCAGAACGGTTCCCCATACTTGGGCAATAGCTGTTTCGTATTCAGAATAGATACCGTCTTCTCTCCCTTTTAGTAAAAGCAATTCTGTTACATCTAGATTGTCCGCTTTTTTAACCTTCTTCTCCTGCGGCATCGCTGCGAAGTTTTCCAGATAAAAAGGAAGACCCTCGGTTGGATTCAGAAAAGTAAAGTCGGGCTCGCCCAGAATTACTGAGTTGATTTTCTTTTGAAGAATTATTTTAAAAGCAGAAACAGCATCTTTAGTAGATATTGATTTGAATATTCCGTCTTCAGTGACTCCATAATCGTAGGCCATCCCTGTCTCTTTCCATGAAGTGAGGTTAATGCTAAGTGCATTTATTCCCAGCTTATTCAGTTCCGATGAATATGCATCAAGAAAAATGTTTGCTGCCGTATAGTCGCTTTGCCCGGAAGTAGGAAGAATAGCTGTAAGGGCAGATGTCATAACAAAGAAATCAAGGGCTCTTTCTTTAAGCAATTCGCTTAAATAAATGGCACCATGAATCTTTGGTTTAATTACATCAATGAATGTTTCAATACTCTTGCCAAATATGAAACCATCGCCGGGTAATCCTGCTGCATGAATGACTCCGCATATCCGTCCAAGATCCTTTTCGATTTTTTCAATTGAAGCTTTTAATATTTTATAATCCCCAACATCTGCTTTAAAAAGATGAACTCCCAATGCCTCTTTCTCAATTTCACGAAGTTTTTCAATTTTCCTGCAAAGTTTTTCGTCTCTCCTCTCCCTGAGTGTTTCGTCCCATTTATCCTTCGAAAGAAATCCGGAACGGTTTATCAATACAAGTTTTATTTTAGACTGACTGGCAAGAAAATGTCCCAGTTCAAGACCAATTCCCCCGGTTCCTCCCGTTATAACATACACTCCGCCTTCCTTAATTGAGATTTTAACTAACCCTTTTTCTTCATGCTTAATTGATTTGAATTCTCTGATAAACCTTTCGGAATTTCTATACGCACGGTAATAGTAAGAGTCGTCAAAACCATATAAAAGTTCATCTGTTATCTCTTTTGCAATCGTTTGTTCGTCGATATCAAGAAACCTGCAGTTCAAGTTCGGGTTTTCTCTCTGAATAACCTGACCCAGCCCTGCAACTGCGTTGAATAGAGAATTTAAATGCAATTCTCTCTTTGATACTTCACAAACATTTTGCCCAACGAACAGAATATCAATGTTTGAAGTTATACCTGCAGTAAGAAACCTGGCAAAGTTAAACACACTGTACAGAGATGCTTTCAAAGCGTTATCCGGGTAAAATTCATCTTTTGAACCGGCATTATTCATTTCCGGAAGGATGAATATTATTCTGCCCGGTATCGTATTGTTAAACTTTTGAAATATTTCTTCAAAATTATCTTTGATCACCTCATAACATGTTGCTTCGCCAGCTGAGGCAATTTCGGCAACAAGCTTTTGATTGCATCCGGAGTTGTATAATACAACGGTTTTAACGCCGGAAGGGATTGTCGTTTTTTTCAGAGGAAAGGCTCTCCATACCATTTCATGGAAATAATTGCCCTTTTGCGAAATTTTCATTAGGGTAAAATCCCTGAACTCAGCAATAATATCTCCGGTTTCATCTGCTAAGGTGATGTCAAAAATTCTGGTTTCAGAAGAGTTGTTAGAATGTCTTTTGACATAGCTGAATATTTTTTTCTCTGCTCTTTTTCTTAAGTCGATGCTTCCGAAAGAAAATGGAAGGAATCCTGGTTCGTCGATTGCACAACTAAGCGCGGCGTCAATCAAAGGAGGATACAAATAAAATTTTTCTGCCAGTTGGGCATCTTTATCTGGGACGCTTAATTCTGCAAGAAACTCTTCCTCGTTCCAGTAAATCTTGTTCAGGCAATTCCATTTGTCGCTAACTTCAACTATATTTTCATCCCTCCGGTTTTTTTCTTCCGTAAATATCTCCTGCGAATTCTTGGTGCGTGAAATTATTTTTCCAATGTCTATGCTTTTTTGCGAACCTGCCTCTGCTATGCCAACTTTAAATTTTGAATAGGCCTGCCAATTGTTGTCTTTTCCCTTTGAGTGAACCTCAACATCAAGTCTGTTGTCACTTATTTTGTTTATTGATGCAAGAACTTCCGGCTCTTCTCCCTCTATAATTTTAAGGGGATTAAGCATATAGAAGTCGTAGAAATGAAGCATGGAAGTGTTCAAATGATTTTTGCCTGCTTCGCAGGCCATTTGGAGGTATGCCGCTCCAACAAGAGTTGGAACATACATGACCCGGTGTTCATTAAACAACCAGCTGTTTTCTTTAATTGCTACTGAATACATGGCTATTGCAGGTGTATCAACTAAGCAGTTGCTCAGAAATACATTATCAAATGCTTTCCCGTATTGGGTGTTTATCACTGCGAGAGTCATTGTTTTTGGAATTGCTTTAAGCCAGCATCTGTTCTTTTCGAACGGATATCCCGGCAGAGAAATCTTTGAAGGGAATGAATTGCCGAAATATTCCTCCCAATCTATACTGGCCCCTTTTAAATAAGCTTCTGCCACCAGAGTGACCATCACTTTATCAAGTACGTTCTCTGTTATTTTGGCATTAATTCCATTGCTCAACTCCCGTATTTCAGTTTCGGATATTTCTCCGGGAACAAGATCCTTTTTATTGGATGCTACAGGTTTTGCGCAGTTATAATACACTCCTTCTGTATTAAAAGAAGTTGTCTCAGTTATTGCAGAGAGTTTGTTTAAAAGTTCTTCTGAACTTTCAAATATTATGGCAAGCCTGCAGGAGTAATGTCCTCTCCCTGAAGCAAGAGTATAACATATACTCTCCGGGTTTATGCCGGGTGTCGCGGAGAGGGACTGCTTTATTGCTTCTGCATATTTAAAAAGACCTGCTTTACTGCGTGAAGAGACAACAAATAAATGCTTTCCAATCTGCTTATTAAACTCGTTTATCTTTAGCGGAGCTTCTTCCAGCACGATATGGCAGTTTGTACCGCTAAGCCCGAATGAACTTACACCGCACCTTAGAGGGTTACCGTTACCTTCCCAGTTAGAAAGGTCTTTATTTATATAAGCGGCGCTCTCTTCAAAATTGATGTTTCTGTTAGACGTTTTAAAGTGAGTGAGAGGAGTTAGCTTCCTGTTTTTTAAACTCAGTACTGTCTTAAGCAAACCAGCCAGGCCGGCTGCAGTATCAAGATGTCCTATGTTTGCTTTAACAGCTCCTATTGCGCAGATTTTTTTATTGGAAGTATATCTTCCAAATGCTTTTGTAATACCATCTATCTCAATTGGATCTCCCAGCTTGGTGGCTGTTCCGTGAGTTTCGATATAACTTATTGAAAGAGGGTCCACTCCTGCATCGCTCCATGCTTTTTCTATAGCATCGGC
Source organism: Rikenellaceae bacterium (assembly GCA_003513895.1). Taxonomy (GTDB): domain Bacteria; phylum Bacteroidota; class Bacteroidia; order Bacteroidales; family UBA932; genus Bact-08. Next base: position 86,811 of record DOSU01000148.1, on the reverse strand, counting down.
CTGAGCATCGGCGTCGGGTGCGGTGATTCCTATTGAAGAGCCATCCTGATTGATTTCGCTCCCTTTTATGACCGCATATACATTATCATTATCCTTTAGTGCATTTTCTAGTGGCTTTATGAGAATAGCCATAACCCCTTCTCCTGCGCCTGTTCCGTTTGCCGAATCGTCAAAACAGTGCCCTCGCGAATCGGATGAATCAATTTCAATACGAGATCCGGAATCAATGGGAAGCAGATGAAGTTTTATTCCCCCTACGATAGCCGAATCAATTTTTCCTTCCCTTATTGACTGACAAGCCAGGTGAACAGCAACCAGCGACGATGAACATGCTGTATCTACAAGCATTGCCGGTCCTTTCAAATTCAGGTGGTATGACAGCCTGCTCGCCAGTA
>DOSU01000148.1:17406-86348 GCA_003513895.1 Rikenellaceae bacterium | reverse complement strand
ATGACAGCCTGCTCGCCAGTATCGAAGGTGTTTGTGCTGCCAGGAGTAAATTCTGATCTTTGATTCCGGAAGCCTCAACGAATTTTGCATATTCATTCAGGCTGTCGCTGGCACCAATAAAAACGCCGGTTCGACTTCCCCTCAATTTGTTTCCTCCATAACCGGCATCTTCCAGAGCGTGATATGCAGTTTCCAGAAACATTCTCTGCCCCGGATCGATTAATGAAGCCTCGCTTGGGGACAGACGGAAGAAGCCATAGTCAAACTTGTCTACCTCGTTCAAATAACAATATTGCCTGAATTTCATTGAGCGGGTGTTGATGTCAAAGTGTTTGCAAAGATCTTTGACATCGGGTATTCTGGACGAAGGAATCTCTCCGATAAAATCGGTACCCAGGCAAAGTTCTTTCCAGAACTCATCCGGTGTGTTGCATGAGCCTATCCTCGAAGCCATTCCAATGATAGCAACATCGTGATATTTTGACCTTACATCGCGATTATCAACAGACTTGCTCTTTATTTCGCTGTTGTATGTTTTTTGTGAAATGAATTCCGCCTGTTCAATAATTTTGCTTTTTGAAAAAAGATCGGTCAGCTCTATCACATCCGGATACATAGCGTTTATTTTGCCGTAGAGTTTTACCAGAAGAATTGAATTCCCCCCTATGTCGAAAAAATTATCGTGGATGCTGATATTTTCAGTTGACAGAATATCCTGCCACAACTCTAGCAACTCTTCTTCAATTTTATTTGTAGGGTTTTCAAAAACAGCCCCGGTTGCAATGTTTTGTATTGCCGGCGGAAGTGATTTCCTGTCCAGTTTTCCGTTTGAGGTAAGAGGAATTTTTTCTGTGTGAATAAAATAGGAAGGAATCATATATGGAGGCAGAGAAGAAGACAGGAAGCTCTTAAGTTTATCTACTTTCAACTCTTCCGTTGAGACAATATATGCAGCCAGCTCTTTTACTCCTTCATTTTCCACAGCAATAACAACTGCGCCTGATACCCCTTTGTACCGGCGAAGCTGAAGTTCTATTTCGTTTACTTCGACCCTGTAACCGCGTATCTGCACTTGGCTGTCGCTTCGGTCGAGGTATTCAAGAGTTCCGTCGTAGAGCCATCGGCCAACATCACCGCTTTTATACAATGTTTCATTCTTTGAGTACGGGTTTGAAATAAACCGTTCCTCCGTTAAGTCCGGACGGTTTAAATAACCTTTGCTCAATCCGGTTCCGGCAACAAATATCTCTCCGTAAACTCCAACCGGAACCAGTTGCAGATTGCTGTCCAGAACATAAACTTTCGTTTCGGGAAGAGGCCTGCCGATATTGCTCACCCCGCCACCATACACTATCTCTTCATCGGTTATTCTGTGATATGTTACGTGAATTGTCGTTTCGGTAATTCCGTACATATTGATAAGCTTCTCTTCCGATGCCGGAAATGATTTTATCCAGTTCGACAATTTTGAAGGGTCCAGTTTATCCCCTCCAAAAATTACATACCGCAGGTTTAAGGATCTATTGCTCCGGTTATCAAGCACAGTCTCAATAAATTTGTAAAAAGCCCCGGGAGTCTGGTTAAGGACAGTAACTTTATGCTCGCATACAAGCCCGGCAAATGCAGAAATATCCCTTACTTCATTTCTACCGGGAATTATAAGTTTCCCTCCGAAAAGTAATGCACCGTACATCTCCCAAACAGAAAAATCAAAACAGTATGAATGTGCCATTATCCATACATCCGAGGTGTTAAAATCAAAGTGGGACTTGTCATTTATAAACAACCGGACAAGATTCCGATGGCTTATCGGGCAACCTTTGGGCTTGCCTGTTGAACCCGATGTAAAAATGACATATGCAGTGGTATTCGGGTCTGAATTTACTTTTTTAGGATTTGGATAAATTTTCTTATCCGTCTCTGAAACATCGTCCAGATTAAGAATTAAACACTCTTTGTCAAATTCGCTGGCTATCTGTTTTGCCTTGTCTTTGTTTTCGTTGTTTGTGATAATTATATTCGTTTTGCTTTCGGAGAGGATGTGCTTTATTCTTTCATCGGGATATTCAGGGTCAATGGGCAGATATGCTCCTCCTGCCTTTAATATGGCCAGCAATATAACGGGAGTGTTTTCCGAAGGAGAAATTAAAACACCTGTTGATTCACCGGGCAACAATTTATATTTACTCCTGATATACTTTGCATATTTGTTTGCCTCCGAGTTCAGCTGAGAATAAGTTAAAGTTTTATCTTTATGAACAACGGCTGTATTTGCAGAATACTTTGCTGCCGATTCCTCAAACAGCTCAACTATTGTCTTGCCGGCAGGATATAAAGCCGCAGTTTCATTGTACTTCAGGAGTAATTTGTTCTCTTCTTCGGGGCTTAATATGTTTATCGACTTTACGCTTTGTGCAGGATTTGCAATTATTCCCTCAATGAGAACAAACAAATGCGATGCAATTTGTTCAATCCTCTCTTTTTTATACAATTGCGTGTTGTACTCTATCAATAAATCTAAGTCTTGTCCTGTATCGTTAAAATTAAATGTCAAGTCAAATTTGCTGATATCCAGCGGGATTTTATAGGGTTCCATCTTCCCTAACGCTCCATCATATGAAATATCAAAATTTTGTAAAACAATCATTACATCAAACAGCGGAGAACGGCTCGTATCCCTAGGGAGCTTTATCTCTTCCACAAGTTTGTCAAAAGGATACATCTGGTGAGAATAGGATTCAGTTGCTGTCTTTTTAATCTCTTCCAGAAGTTGTGCAAAGGGCTGTTCAGGATTAATCTCATCTCTCAGGGCTAGTGTGTTTACATAATAGCCAATCTGATTTTCCAGATCCGGATGATCTCGTCCGGCTACAGCCGTGCCTATTATTATATTTTCTTTTCCGCTGTATCTGTACAACAGCGTTTTTAATGCTGCAGTGAGAGTCATGAAAAGGCTGCTTCTCTTTTCAATATTAAAGGCATCAAGCCTGTTTTTCAACCCTTTTGGTAAAGAGAAATAAACAGATTTCCCTTTATAGGTCTTAACAGCAGGCCGAGGGAAATCCGTTGGAAGATCCAGCGGGATTATCTCTCCTTTAAGTTTATCCAGCCAATATATACGGTCGGAATCTTCCTCTTTTTTATTGATTCTCTCGTTTAACCAGCTTGCATAATCCTTGTACTGGATTTTAAGCTTAGCCGCCTGATAACTTAAGTTCTCAGTATAGTTTTTATATGACTCAAACAGATCTTCTGTCAAAACATTCAATGACCAGCCATCACAAATTATGTGATGTATATTGAGAAAAAAGATATTTTCCTTTTCATCTGTTTTTAAAACATACACCCTCATCAAAGGATTTTCCGAAAGATTGAATGCTTTATTGGCTTCGTCCACAACATAGTTAAACGACGATTCCCGGGGGTTGAGCTCTTTTCTAAAATCCTTAACCAGAATAGGAATATTCATCTCTTCGACGATTTTCTGGAATGGCTCTCCGTTAACTTCCACGAATATGGTTCTAAGGGATTCGTGCCTGCAGACCAAATCGTTAAATGCATACTGCAGGGCATTAGTATCTATCTCGTTATAAACAGTAACAGCAAGAGGTATATTGTATGTCGATTTTGATTTCTCTATCTTGTCCAGTACCCATAATCTTTTTTGAGCGTGCGACAGATCATACAGGTCACTTTTGTTTATCTCCGGTATTATACCCAGAGTCTCTCTTTTCTTATCCCTTATAATCTTTTCAAGAGAAAAAATATCGGGATTGGAGAAAAATTCCTTCAGATTTACTTTCACACTTAACTCCTTTTGAATTGCCGATACTGCCCTTATTGCCTTTAAACTGTGGCCTCCCAAACTGAAGAAGTCATCGGAAAATGAGAAGTTCTTTATGTTAAGAATATCTTCAAAAATCTTTGCTAATACTTTTTCTGTAGGGTTTGCGGGCTTTGTGGTTAATTGAGACAGGTCCGAAATTGCTTCGGGTTTGGGGAATGCCTTGTAATCTACTTTTCCGTTTGCATTAAGCGGAAATTCATCCAATCTTATCAGGTATTTTGGAAGCATATAATCCGGAAGATTATCTTTCAGATGGTTTTTTAAATCTTCCTCAACAACATTTGCCAGAGCTGTATAATACAGTGCCAGTTCCTTTTGACTCTCCTCCTCATTTACCAGGATTTTTGCTTTTGTAATTCCACCAAATTTTGTTGCAATACTCTCAATCTCTCCAGTTTCTACACGGAATCCCCTTATTTTCAACTGATCATCTTCCCTGCCCAGAAATATAATATTACCATCGCTCATCCATTTGGCAATATCGCCCGAGCAGTATAATGTATCTCCTTTTTTATACGGATTATCTATAAATTTCTGCTTAGTCAGTTCCTCTCTGCCAACATATCCCCGGGATACTCCGTCACCTCCGATATATAATTCCCCTGCAACACCAGCAGGACATAGGTTTCCATCTGTATTAAATATGTAAACTGTCGAGTTTGATACAGGTTTTCCTATAGGAATATCTGTACTATACTCATGTGTAACATTAAAAAATGTAGTGAAGGTTGTGTTTTCTGTTGGACCATAAACATTTATAAATGGAATTTGGGGATACATCGAAATAAAGTTGTTCGATACATGACAAGGCAATCTGTCTCCTCCGACCATAAACTCTTTTAAACCCGCAAACATATTAAGATTGTTTAGCCTGTCGGCTTCTAACATTCTTACAAACAACCCTGTAGATAGTATTGTTGCGTTTATTTTATAAGTAGAAAAATAATTTCTAAGTTTTTCGGGGTCGAGATAATCTTCGGTATCTTCAAAAAATAGTGTACCTCCGTTTAGTAATGCACCCCATATATCGAAAGTTGTTGCATCAAAGGAGATGGAAGATGTGGAAAATATCCTGATATTTTCGTCCATCTTTAAATAGTTCGTATTCTTTACAAGTCTAATTACCGACTTTTCTTCAATCATGCTTCCTTTCGGAACTCCTGTGGAACCTGATGTGTATAAAATATAGGCCAGATTTGAAGAGGTTTTATTGCTTTTAAAGTTGCAACACATTTTCGCATCCGAAAAAAGCTCGTCTGTAACCCTAATAACCCGGCTAACCTGATATTCGTTGTTTTTATGGATACTATCGGTTAAAATAATATCGGCTTTTACATCTTCAATAATTGTTCTGATTCGGGTAAAAGGCATTTTTGGATCAACCGGTAAATAGGCTCCTCCCGCCTTTAGGACTGCAAGTATTGATATTATAAATTCGTGTGACCTATCCATTAATATGACTACAGGTTCCTCTAACCTTAACCCGTAATCTTCTTTTAAGATCATTGCCAGGCAATTGGCTTTTTCATTCAAATTTTTATAGGTAATCGGTTTCCCCTGATAAACAACTGCCGGCTTTTCCGGAAATTTTACTGCCATCTCTTCGAACAGTCCGGAAATTGTTTTCTCTTTTGGATAATAGCATTGTGTATCATTAAACACATTAACTATCTCATCTTTTTCTGTTTTTGATATTATTTCAATATCTCTGATTGCCTCTTCCGGGGAGCTCAGGATATTTTCCAGCAACGTGAGAAAATGGCTGCCAAATCTTTGAATGTTTTCTGCAGTATATAAATCGGGATTATAAACAATTCCAAGTTTAAGCTCTTCGTCTCTCTCTTCAAAGTTGAAATGAAGGTCGAATTTGCCTGATGATATTTCCGGTTTTAAAATAGTTGTTTTTAATCCATCAAACTGAATTGAACCGGAGTTTGCCTCCTGAAGCGAAACTGTAATCTCGAACAGAGGATTTCTGCTCGTATCTCTTTTCATATTCAAGTCCTCGATGAGCAGATCTATAGGATATATTTGATGATCGTAAGCCTCTATGCAGTTGCTTTTTACCTTATCCAAAAAATCCCCGAAACTAATTGCGCTGTCGATATTGTTTCTTAAAGGAATTGTATTTACAAAAAATCCTATAAGCTCATCCAGGTCTCTCTGCTCTCTTCCGGAAACCGGAGAACCTATAATGATATCCCGTTTCCCCGTATATTTGTACAAAAGAACATTTACAGCCGAAACCAGAAACATAAAAAGGCTTGCATTTCTTTGCCGGATAAGCTTCTTTACTCCTTTAAAAAGGTGTTTTCCAACAACAATTTCTTGCAGCAAACCGTTGAATGTTTTGTGCAGCGGACGTTTAAAATCCGAAGTCAATTCGGTGACAGGGAGCTCTCCCGAAAATTTTTCGAACCAGTACTTTTTATGTATTAAAGATTCCCGGTCATTCAGCATATCCGAATGACTTTTAACAAAGTCTTTGTATTGAATCTTTAGTGGAGATAAAGGACTAGCATCTCCTTTGCAAAATGAGTTATACAGCAAAGTCAACTCCGAAATGAGTATCCCAACAGACCATCCGTCGCTTATTATATGGTGCATGTTAAAAAGGAGGAGGTGCTCCTCTTTTCCCAGCGTATACAGGCTACATACCATAAGTGGTCCATTAGAGAGATCGAAACACCTTTTGGATTCGTTTTCAATTAATAACGATATCTTTTCCCCTTTGTGTGCAGCTTTGCTTATATCTTCCTTTAAGATTTTGAAATTAATATCACTTAAAATTTTCTGATATGGGATTCCGTCTGTTTCAACAAAAACAGTTCTTAGTATTTCATGACGATTAACAATTTCTTTGAACGAATTTTCAAGAGCCTCAACATTTAGTTCCCCCCGAATATTTATTGCAGCATAAAGATTATATGCCGGGGAATGGTCCATCTTGTCAATAAACCAGAGTCGTCTCTGGGCATAAGAGACAGGCGCCATGGTGTATCTGGCTTTATTGCCCGACAAAACGCCCAGTTGTCTTAGCTCTTCTAATGCGGACATATCGCCGCTTAATGCTTTTTGTTTCAACTCTTTTATGCTACTCATCATCGTCAAATTGCAAGGCTGATAATAGTTTTAATTCTTCATCCGAAGCCGGCACAATGTTTTTTTCTTCTGAAACATTTTTATTGCAGGATACTTTCTGGCTGAGCTTTTCTTTGACTTTCCGGGCAATATCAATCAGAACCGGGTTGTAAAATATCTCCCTGAGTGGAATGTCGGCATTTAATTCTTTTTGAATTCCCGATATAATCCGAACTGCATTTAAGCTGTTTCCGCCTATTTCAAAAAAATTATCGTCCAGGCTAATGTTTTCACTCTTGAGGACACGAGAACAAATATTAAGAATTAAAAGCTCCGTTTCGTCATTCGGTTTTCTTAATGTTTTCTTCTCACTTATATTGCAAGGATCCGGCAAAAGTTTTTTGCTGGCCTTTCCATTGACTGAAAGAGGAATTTTTTCGACTCTGACGAAATATGCAGGAATCATATACTTAGGCAAAAACCGGTCAAGATGACTTTTCAGTTTAGCTTTTTCTATGGTTTCTCCCGATATGTAATAAGCTGCAAGTTCGCTCGCGCCATTTTTATCAAAAAGAGTAACAGCACACTCGTTTATCTCCTGCAACTCTCCAAGACACCTCTCTATCTCCTGCAACTCTACTCTGTATCCCCGAATCTTAACCTGCTCGTCCATTCTTCCAAGGAACTCAACATTGCCATCAGGAAGAAATCTCCCCAAATCTCCCGTCTTATAAACTCTTGTCCCTTTTAAGGATGGAGCATTGACAAATTTTTCGGCAGTTTTTTTAGGATCGTTCAAATATTGCCGGGCAAGGCCTTTTCCTGCAATGCATATTTCGCCGGTCACGTTAATCGGACATAAATTCAAAAATTGGTCAAGAATAAAGATTTGTTCGTTTAATATCGGCTTCCCTATTGGAACTATGCTGTGATTATCATTTAAATCACCGGGACCTATTATTCGGAATCCGGAAGATTCTACACAACACTCTGTAGGTCCGTAAAAGTTAGTCATGTTTATGCTTCTGTTTTCCTTATGGCTCAAGAAGTTTTTAACCAGTTTATAAGGCAGAGCCTCCGAACCCAGAAACAACTCTTTCAAATCTGGCTTTAATGTCTCGTTAAAACCCTCATCCTGCATTACGGAAAAAATAGAGGGAGTTAGATCGACAACTCCGATATTATTGTCTGAAATATATTTTATAATTTCTCGTGCGTCTAGTCTCTTTTCTTTGTTTAATATGTGAAGTGTGTTTCCAATGCATAGTGTTGCAAATATCTGTTTAAGAGAAACATCAAATGCAAATGAGGTAATCATCAGTTCGTTTAAAGAACTCTTGTAACGCGAATAAATATTTTGTTTTAATGACAAGATCAGATTTGTTAAAGAATCGTGTTCTATCATTACCCCTTTTGGTGTTCCGGTCGAGCCTGAGGTGTATATTACATATGCAAGAGTTCCCTGTTCAATTTTGCAAGCAGGCAAAGAATCGTTTTCACTTGTTTGATCGCTAATATCCAGATAAATCTCCGATCCTTTTTGGACAGTGATATTAATGTCGGTCAAAACAGCTCTTGCATTACTGTCTTTAATGATATATGATATTCTGTCCAGAGGATTGTCTGCCATAACAGGAAGATAAGCCGCGCCTGTTTTCATTACTGCAAGTAAAGAGGCAACAGCCAAAACCGGGTCATCAACAATAACTGCGATTATATCATCTCTGTTTGGCGCAACATTTTCAATTATGTAGTTGGCAATTCTGTTCGAAAGTTTGTCCAGACCGAAGTAGGATGTTTTATTGCCTTCATATACAATTGCAGTATCGTATTTATTGACACCGGCTTTTTTAACAAACATGTCAATAACATTTGTTTCGGCCGGCAACGGGTCAATTACAGCATTGAAACCGGCAAGGAGTTTTTCTTTCTCTGCATCCGTAATTATCTGCAGATTTCTGATTTTTCCTTTCGGGTTTAAGATGATACTGTCGACTAATTTTTTGAACTGATCCGACATTCTGTGAATGCTCTCCTGTTTGAAAAGAGAAGAATTATATTCAATTCCGTAAGATATCTTGCCGTTCGTTTCATCAAAAAGAAATGTAAGGTCAAACATGCTTTTTGATATACTGAAGTCAAGTCCCGATAACTCGACTCCGTTGAAATTCAATTGAATTTCCATACCGTTCTTCACCATCCATGCTACCATAACATCAAAAAGAGGATTCCGGTTTGGTACTCTTTCGACATCAAGTTCATCTACAAGCCTGTCAAACGGATAGGCCTGATTATCCATGGCTTCTGACAGTGTTTTTTTTACTTTTCTCAAGAAATCCTCAAATGTATCTTCGGGATTAATTTCATTACGCAAAACAAGAGTATTCACAAAAAACCCAACCTGATTCTCCAAATCGTAATGCTGACGTCCGGCTACAGGAGAACCAACAAGAATATCCTCCGTGCCGGTATATTTATATAAAAGAACATTTACAATTGCCAGAAACGTCATGTAAAGGCTGGTGTCATGAACTTTAATAATGTTCTTTAATTCATTTGCCTGTTTACTGTCAAGAGAGAAGCGCAAAAGTTCTCCTTCTACGGAAAAGGATTCGGGCCTTTTAAAGTCTAAAGGCAAATTTAAGTCGGGCCGCGGTTTTCCTAATTTTGTATGCCAGTATTCTTTAATTCCCGAAAGTGAATTTTCTTCAAGAATTTTATTCTGCCATGTTGCGTAGTCTTTATACTGAATTCTTAATGGTTCAGGGAGAGTTTTTGTATTGGTAATTAAGGAATTGTAATAAAATTTAAACTCTTTTAATATTACATCGATTGACCAGCCGTCGCCTATAATATGGTGCATATTGAAAAGGAACAGGTAGTTGTTTGCAGATAATGTTATCAGTTTCGCCTGCATAAGAGGGGCCTTGGACAAATCAAATTCTTTTTCAAAATATTCCGTTGCCAGAACCTTAAGTGTGTTTAAATCCCATGTTTTACCGGAATAACCGGACACTTCAATTTTAAAATCAACTTTTTCCGATATTTTTTGAAAAGGCTCTCCGTCAATTTCAACAAAATATGTTCTGAAAGATTCATGCCGCTGCAAAATGGTTTTTAAAACATTTTCAAACACATTTATATCGAGATTCCCTTTCAGATGCAAAGCACCAGGCATGTTATAAAGCGAATTTTGGCCTTCCATCTTGGCAAGAAACCATAACCTTCGCTGCGAATGAGACAATGGATAATACTCCCTCTCCTCCAGCTTTTCAATAGGGCAGAAAACAGACGGATTTTTACTTCTCAGCAACCTGGCGAGCGAAGAAATTGTTGAATACTGGAACACTTCCCATATTCCGATTTCGACGCTGAATTCCTTATGTATCCTAGATACAAGTCTTATAGCTATCAGACTGTGCCCACCAAGACTAAAGAAATTATCTGTTGTATTGATTTTTTTAACCTGAAGCAACTCTTTCCATATCTCCGCAAGCTTCTCTTCGAGACGGTCTCCGAAATGAGGTGATTCATCTTTTATTGAGGTCTCTTTTATGGGAACAGGAAGAGCCTTTTTGTCAATTTTTCCGTTTCCGGTTAACGGCATTTTGTCCAATTGAGTAAGAAAAGCGGGAATCATATACACCGGCAAATGAAGTGATAAAAACTGTTTCAGGTCTTCACAATCCAACTTTTCCGGGGCGGTAAAGTATGCTGCAATCTCAAGATTATTTCCCTCTCCAACGGAAATGACCGATGCCGAAACAATTTTACCGTAATTCTTTATTTTGCTTTCAATTTCTCCAAGTTCTACACGGAAGCCCCGTAGTTTTATCTGATCGTCCGACCTTCCCGAAAGGACAATGTTACCATCGTCCAAAAACCGTCCCACATCTCCCGTTCTGTAAATTCTTCTGTTATGGAGAAAACCGGCATTAACGAATTTTTCGTTTGTGAGGTCACTTCTGTTTACATAACCTCTTGCGAGACCTTCCCCTGCGATACAAAGTTCTCCATATACACCAACAGGAACCGGAGCAAGGGTTGAATCAAGAATATAGATTTGAACATTATTTAATGGCTTTCCTATTGGCATTGAATTGAATACCGCATCATTCTCCTCTGTAAACTCCCGCGAAATATTAAAGGAAGACGATACATCGCTGCATTCTGTAGGACCATAGGCATTTATAATTACCGGAGGGTCATCTCCTGCCACTTCAAACATTTTTCTTACTGTTTGAAGCATTAGGTGCTGGCCTCCCATTACAAACATATTTGGCAAATACTTTTTTGTCCCCGGCGTTAATTCATCCAGTAAAACTTCCAGATGAACCGGAGTCCCGTCGGAAACTTTAATTGAATGCTTTTCATAATATTCTATAAGTTTTCTGCCGTTTGTTTTTATTTCATCCGGTACAATATCAAGACAGTGTCCATGCGTCAAAGCATAAAACATTTGTTTAACGGAAGCATCAAAAATAAAAGGGGCAATCATGGCAATATTCAATGGAGACAAAACTGAATTATAAATTCCATCCGACAACGCCAGCACCAGGTTATAAAGGCCACGATGTTCAATCATAACACCTTTTGGTGTACCTGTAGATCCGGAAGTATATATCACATAGGCCAGACTGTTGGGGTTGTAATTGATTTCCGGTATTTTACCGGATGGGGTTTCTGTCATCTCTACAAGGTGGCTCTCTGTTAACAACAGCCTGGACCTGCTGTCCTGCATCATAAATTTCACGCGCTCTTCCGGCATGTCCATACTTAATGGCAGATAGGCCGCGCCGGTTTTTAATATTCCTAAAATGCCAATAACCATCATCTCCGAGCGGGGAGCTCTTATTGCAATAATATCGTCCGGGGAAACACTTATATTTTTCAATATCCCATGTGCAATAGAGTTGGCTTTTTCATTCAGTTGAAGATAAGTCAGTTTTGTGTCGTTAAACACCAATGCAGTATTACCGGGTGTCTTTATTACCTGTTCGTTGAACAGATCAATCACTGTTTTTCTTTCGAGGTTTGTGTTCTTTCCGCACGACATTTCCTGTAGCATTTCTCTATCGTCATTGCCAAGAACATCAATGTCTTTAATACAGATGTCCGGATTATCGAGGACGCATGAGAGAATGTTTATAAGGTGACTTTTCAATCTTTCAATACGATTTTCATCGAAGAGATTTGAATTGTATCCCAGGTTAAATTTTATTGATTCTTTTTCTTCGGTAAAGGTAAAAGTAAGGTCGAACTTGTTAAAGTTAAAATCTATCTTGTAAGAAGAAGACCTTGCGTGATTTAATTCCAGTACAGTCACATCCTCGTTTTGATATTGCATCAGCACGTCAAATAATGGAGCACGGGATATGTCTCTTTCAAGTGTTAAATTTTCCAGAAGGCTATCAAAAGGATAGTTGCTGTTGGAAAACGCTTCGGACAGGCTGTTTCCTGCTTCCTGTAAAAAATGGGCAAAAGTATTTTCTCCGTTTATATTATTACGGAGAGCAACAGTGTTGATGTATGCGCCAACTTGATTTTCAAGCTCCTGGCTGTTTCTTCTGGCAACCGGAGTTCCAATAATTATATCTTCCTGTGCAGTGTACTTATAAAGCAAAACATTTATGGCCGCGAGTAAAACAATATTTGGACTTACGCTCCTCTCTTTGCTTAATTTGATTATACTCTGTGATGTGGATTCCTCCAACTCGCTTAGTAAATAATTCCCGGTGTATGTTTTAACAGGCGGACGTATTCTATTTGTGGGCAAATTAAGCACCGGTATTGGATTGCATAATTTTTTAAGCCAGTATTCCTTTTCCTTCAGGTACTTGTTGCTTTCAAGCAGAACCTGTTCATAAACGCAGTAATCTTTATATTGAATTCTGAGTGGCTTCAGGACACATTCCGAATCTCCCCCTTCATACGAATTGTACAATTGCGACAATTCGTTCATTATTATGCCAATAGATATGCCATCCCCTGCAATATGGTGGATTACGAGCAAGAATATGTATTTTTCTTTCTCGACCTTTACTATGCTTGCCCGGATTGGAATTTCACACGACAAGTCAAAAGGGGTCATTGCCTCTTTATTGACCAGAACTGCAGCCTTTTCTCCTGCTGATGCATCAAGGCTAAAATCATATTCGGTTACAACGCTATCGAAAGTTGTAAGTATCTTCTGGTAAGGAGTGCCCTCAATGTCAACAAATATTGTCCGGAGAGATTCATGTCTTTCAATTATTGCACAAACTTCTTTTTTAAGGTTTCCAACATTCACTATCCCCTCAAGAACAAGCGGTACCGGCATATTGTAAACTGCGGAGTTTTCTTTTTCCCGGGAAAGTATCCATAATCTTTTTTGTGAATGAGAAAGCGGATAATATTCGGCAGGCGGAGCACTCTTTATCTCTTCATACAGGGCAGTTTTGCAGGAACCAAGTTCTGCCAGTACAGAACGAAATGTAGGTTTGTTAAAGATAGTTTTAAAGCTGATCTCCAGATTCAACTCCTTTTTTATCCGGGTTATTAAACGGGCAATAGTAAGACTGTCGCCGCCTAACTCAAAGAAGTTATCATTAACTCCAACAGGAGAATAGTTTAAGATGCGCTCAACTATAGATATAAGTTTGATTTCAAGATCTGTAGATGTAGCAGAATCGTTTGTGATTGTTTCCGGTCCGGCCAAGACCAATTTCCTCAATTCATTTTTATCGATTTTCCCATTTTGTGTTAATGGCATTTTCTCGATGAAATAGAAATGCTGAGGCATCATATGATCGGGCAGAAATTCAAGAAGAAAGTTTTTGAGCTCCGATAATACAATTTCTGTTTCACTAATGATAAACGCCGCAATAATTTTACTCTCGTTTATTTCAGTTACCAGTACAACTGATTCTTTTACGAGGGGGTGATTCTGTATACGGTTCTCTATTTCTCCAAGTTCAATCCTGTTCCCTCTTATTTTTACCTGATTGTCTATCCTTCCTAAAAATTCAATGTTGCCATCCGGCAAAAATCTCGCCCTATCTCCTGTCCTGTACATTCTGCCGTTTTTGACAAAAGGATTTGCAACAAATTTTTGCTCTGTCAATTCATTATTGTTCAGGTATCCTCTTGCCAAATTTGGCCCGGAAATACATAATTCGCCGGAAAAACCTGTCGGTAATAGTTCCAGATTTTCATTCAATATGTAAATAGACATGCCGGGAACGGATTTCCCGATTGGTACAGAATTTTTGTACTCTTCATCCTTATCAGCAATGAAATACGAAGCACAAACCGATGCTTCGGTTGGCCCGTATCCATTTATATATTTTTTAAATTTTCTGTAATAATTTACATCCGATACCACAGCTTGCTCTCCGGCTGTTATTAATGTGTGCAGATAAGGAAATTCCGGTTTATCCAGAGCATTAAGGAAGGCGGGAGGAAGAGTTGCTACTGAAATTTTTTTATCATCCATAAAATGAATGAATAACGAAGGATCCTGAATTATCTCTTTCCCGGCAATTACTAAAGTGGCACCCGTGAGCAGCGCCTGAAATATTTCAAATATAGCAGCATCAAACCCGAGAGATGCAAATTGAAGAACATTGTCCCGCTGCTTGATGCCGTAATTATCGATAACATTCACGAACATATTCATAAAACTGCCATGTTCAATAACTACTCCCTTTGGAGTACCGGTTGAACCGGAAGTATAAATAATATAAGCCGGGTCTTCTTTATGAATTTTCAAAGAAAGATTCCCGTTGCCGGCTATTTCGGTTTCACTAAGAATAACTACTACTTTTGAGAGGTTATGATGTTCAGGGTTGTCGGAAATAAGAATTTTTGCACCACTATTTTTTAGAATATACGCAATTCTTTCACGGGGGTTATTAAAATCAACAGGAAGACATGCTGCTCCCGATTTCATAATCCCAATCATTGTCACTATTGCATCTGTCGAGCGCTCGGAAGCCATGCAAATAATATCCCCTTTGGAAACATTATGTTTTTGGATGAGGTAATTTGCAACCTGATTTGACTTTTGGTTAAGTTTGCAATAGGTCAATGATTTCTCGTTACATATTACTGAAATTACATTTGAAAAGTTTTGTGCGCAATCATAGAACTTCTCAACTATTGTCTTGTTTGTTTTTTTTGCACGGCCATTAAAATTGAAGGTTTTTAATAATTCGTGCCTATCAAATTCGGAAATGGTTTTTATTGCGGATAGCTTTTTTTGGGGAAAGTAAATGAGCTCAAAGAGTACTGTTTCAAAACATTTTGCAATCTGGAGCACCTCCTGCTCCGATAATACCTGAGGATTGTAATTAAAAAATATGTTTACATTTTCGTCATCGTCGTATTCGTCCACTTCAATGCCGAAACTTTCGTTTCTTGTTTCTGTATCAAGCGTTACAGAATGTAGTTTTGCATCGCCAAACTTTTGTGAGAAGTCCATTTTTCTGTAAACAACTGTAACATCGAACAACTCATTTTTAAATTCCGGATTATTTCGGAAATGCCTGAAAGTTTCACTCATTGGAAGACGCTGATGTCTGTAGCACTCTTTTACTTCGGTTTTTATTGAATTCAAAAGATCGTAAAAGGTCCATTCGGGTTTTAGATGAAGCCTTAGCGGAGTCATATTCATAAAAAGGCCGGGAGTGTTTTTAAACTTAAAATTACTCCTGTTTAATACAGGCATTCCAATGATTATGTCTTTTTTATTATATAGCTTATAAAGAGTTATATACAGAATTCCGAGAAGAGTCTGGAAGGGAGTCACTCCTTCCTCTTCACCTATCTTTAGCATTGAGGCATAACACATTCGATGAAGGTTTAGTGTTACTCTCTCATTATGTAGCGAAAAGTTTTTAATGCTGTGTTTTTTTGTAGTGAAATCAAGATGCTCCGGTAGAGGTGTCAGTTTTTTTTGCCAGTATTCCGAAGAGTTTTTAAACTCTTCCGATTTCCTGTATTTTAAATCGTCTTCAAGAAAATCAAGGTATGAATAAGATTGAATTTCGGGGAAACTATCGCTTAACAACAGGCTATTATACGTATCTGAAACAGTTTTATTGATTATCGAGTGGCCATAGCCGTCATTTGAAAAATGGTGAAACAATGCAAACCAGATAAACTGTTTGTCTCCGGTTTGTATAATAATTTCGCGGCAGAGGTTTGAGTTTTCAAAAGGGAATGGACGCGCACTCTCTTCCAGAATAAACTTATTTGCGTCCTCAAGAGGATTATTTCTCTTTCTGAAATCGTAATATTCAATATTGGATTCAAGTTCCGGCAAAAAATACTGAAAAAGTTCTCCATCCTTCTCTACAAATCTTAGCCTTAGCGCATCATGCTTCTGAGCTGTATAATTAAGTGCTTTCCGGAACAAATCAATATCCAGTTCCCCATTGAGCATCATGTGCCCACCCATATTGTACTTTCTGTCGTTGCGATGTAACAGATAATCGTAATAAAAGACCTGCTGGGGCAATGTTAGAGGATATAGTTCTTTATTACTCATTGTCTTGGATTTACAGGCTTACTTCGACTCCAATGTTAGTACTTGTATTAATAGCCATGAGCCCCAGCCTTTCAAGCTCCTTGTCGAATTTATGACTGTATCCCGCAACAAGATTTATGTGTTTGATGATGCCCACTGAGAGATTAAGTCTGTAACCGTATCTGTATCTCCCTCCTTCGTTTATGTTGGTATAATAAAATACATATCCGGAAAACTTAACAGTGGGCAATATTGAATAAACAAAGTTATTCATGGTATAAAAAGCTGTGTTTGGACCTTTTATAACATCAATATTTTCAACGGGAATAGTATAATTCTGGTTAATCCATCCTGCTGCAAGCAGCGATTTTATTTGTAATTTTTTAAACAAAATCAAGTTGATGCCTGCTCCGGCATAAACTGAGTACCTGTTATGGAGAAGCAACATATCGTCTCTTTCCCATATATATCCTGCCTCGGCAAATAAAACCCTTGAAAAATCGTAGTTAAAATAGTTCGTAAAATAATGAGATGTTGTTTTGTAGTCGATATTGGCAATACCTTTTAAATGCAAATCTATTTTGTCAATACCGTAAATTGAATAATTCGTAACTGAACCCAATCTTACAGCAAGAAGAATATTGCCGGAATGTGTTACTCCACTTATAACCCCTTTCTTTTTGGAAAAACTGTATTGCCCGCTTGCGTGGAATTGTATGCCATTAACTGTATCAACTTTAGAACTCTTCAACCACCAATAGTCAACCGGTTTATTTTCTGCGGATTGCGAAAATGTTTCTCCCGGAATCAATAATAGAATTAGAAAAACAAGAGCTATTTGTTTTTTCATATTTATATAGTCGGTTTGTTCTTTGAGCAAAAAATGTAAGTTTCAGCTTTACAAGTCTGGCTGGGCTTACAAATTTACTTTTTTACATCCAAATATCAAGTATATAAACTGCTTATTTACAAGAAAAAATAATGAAACCAATAATTGCTAAAACAAAGCACCTGCACAAAAAATGTGCAGGTGCTTTGTTTAATGGAATAGCTGATAATTAGAATCTGAATCCGATTGTAGCCTGATACCAGATATTTTTATAGCGTGGAGTTTCTGAAGTACCATCGCCTTTATTGGCCTGAAGGTCCCATCCTACTCTTGTGCCGATAACAATTCTGTTGAAGTTAAAATCAACGCCTCCCAAAAGAGAAAGGGTGTTTTTACGGATATTGTCATTCTCAAACTCATTTTCCTGATCGATATTAATAATTGCACTATTAAAAGTATAATTATCTTTTACAAGGAAAGAGTACTGAGGACCTACCAATATGGTAATCATGGAAATTGGTTTGATGGCAAACAACAATGGCACATCTATATAATTACTTGTATAAGAGTAACTATAGTTGCTACCTAATAACGAACCCGAACCCTGATATCCTTTCTGCGAGAATAGAATCTCCGGCTGAACACCAAAATATTTCCCCAGCGGCAGGGCAACAAAAACACCTGCAGCCAAACCTATTTTGGAATCGGCATTAAATTGTTCTCCCTGAGAATCATATACATTTGATATATTAATACCGGCCTTTAGGCCAAACGATAATTTCTCTCTGAAATCGGAACTGCTCTTTTGCGCAAACATGCTACCAAACATAAAGGTTGCAAATGCGAAAACTAAAATTACTTTTTTCATTACTTCTTCTTTTAAATTAAATTATTTTGACTTTAAATGATGAAGCGTCAAAAGTGATGAGATTATCCCTGTATAATGCTACTCAATTATGTTTAAATCTTATATAATTCACACATTTTTGACTTTTCGAGTAATAATTTTACCTTTATTTTTTAAAAAAAAATAATCCTATTGAAATGAAAATCGTTGAACTGATTGAGAGGAGAATTGCAGAGCATTATCTTGAACGAAAGAGGTATTTTTTTTACTCAAATTATCCCAGAATTGCCTGCTATAGCTCCGACCTTATTTCACAGGACATTTTTACTAGGGGAAGATATGAAAAAGAAGAGTGTGAAAATTTAAAAAAATTTATATTCCCCAAATTGGCTAAAAGAAGGGTATGCCTTGATATTGGTGCTAATATTGGGAATCATAGCTTGTTTTTTTCTGAGTTTTTTGAAAATGTTATCAGTTTCGAACCAAATCCCAGGTCATTCAGACTACTGAAATTAAATATTGAAGAGTTTGATAATATAAAAGCCATTAATTTAGGTGCGTCCAATATAAAAGGGAAATTAAGTGCATTAGAAAATCTTACAAATATTGGAGAAACGCAAATAGGAAGAGACCGTATCGGTTTCAAAGATGAAATTTTCAAGAAAATCGAATTAGATGTCAATCGTCTTGATGATGTCCTGCCTAAACCTGTTTTATCAAAAGTTGATTTTATAAAAATTGATACCGAAGGTCATGAGTTTCAAGCGCTATCAGGTTTAAAGGTTACTCTAATGTCGGGAGAGGCGATAATTGCATTTGAATTTTTAGTGGCCGTTTATACCAAAGGTGTACCTCCGATTGTGGATTTGTTAATGAACTGTGGATATAAATATTTTTATGAATTTGAGAGAGTAGGCAGTTTGCTTAGGGTTCCCCGAAGATTTGAACCTTTAGCAAAGGTTTTACGTTTAATTATTTATGGGAAGAAATATTCTTTGCTCAAATTAGACGAATTCAAGCCCAAAGATTACCCACTTGTCATTGCATCAAAAAATCCAATAAAATAATATAAACCAGACAATTATTATTCAATTAGTCTCATGATTTGAGCGAAATCTAACATTGAGTTTATCATAAAAACGCTTGTATATTTTTTTATATCCGCCATCTTAATCTCCTTCTCTTTAATTTTTCCGTCTCTTAACAACTGCTGTCTTTTTATACCATTGAGCAAAAAACTTGAGGGAGTGAAAAATTGTTTTCCATCCGAGAATACAAGGTTAGAATAAGAGGTATCAGTAACGAATCCGTCTTTAACAATAATTATATCATCGCAATCTCCTCTTTGATCAAGGAGCTTATTCAAAGCTAGCCTGTCCTCAAATTTGAAAGAATAATCAATTTTGCCTCCATCCACAATTTTAAGTTTCTCTACAATTTTAGGCTGATATTTTTCTATTGTAAAATGCTCAATTTTGCCGGCGTATATTATTCTAAGTTTATATATTCCCTCATTATGAGAATTTCTTAATTCGTTTATAATTGTACTGAATGGGAAAACCATTCTCAATCCAAAATGGTATAAACATGTCTTAGATGCTCTCTCCAAATGAAGATCAAGGTTTTGGGCAATCCCATTTTCAATTTTTATGGTTTCAATGAATCTCATCATTTTTTAAGAGGAAGATAAATTTTTGCAATTAACTCTTCATACTCTTCTTTACATCTGCTATTCACAGTAATTCCTCCTCCACTGTGGTAAAAAAGTGTGCCATCTGCCATTTTCTCAATAAATCTAATGAGTACTGCCGAATCCAGCATAGTGCCGTCAAAATAGCCAAAAACACCCGTATAGAAACCTCTGTTTTCTCCTTCTGCATTGGAGATAAGCTTTAGGGTAGATGGC
The DNA here is from genome assembly GCA_003513895.1 of Rikenellaceae bacterium. GTDB lineage: Bacteria > Bacteroidota > Bacteroidia > Bacteroidales > UBA932 > Bact-08. The sequence goes on along the minus strand of DOSU01000148.1, from coordinate 66,330 downwards.
TTTGGTGCTCCCGATACCGATCCTGCAGGAAGCATGGAGAAGATGATATCTCCAAGATTATTTTTACAACCCAAAGGGAGCTCTCCCCGAATGTCTGAACTGACCTGCAGGATTGCACCTCTGTCGGTCTTGATGTTGTCGATATAACGGAAACGCTCTACCCATACTCGTTCGGAAACCTTTCCAATATCGTTGCGAATAAGGTCCACTATTGTATTGTGTTCGCAACTTTCTTTATAGTCATTGAGTATAATCTCCGAAGCACCCGGAATTGAGGCATCTATTGTTCCTTTCATTGGACAGGAGGAGATAATTCCATTTTCAATCCTTATAAATCTTTCAGGAGAGAACGAGATAAAGCTGTCCCAGGCACAAATTCCAAATGGCGAAATAGTGGATTTTAATATCTGCTGCAAAGAGATTGTAGATTCAATCTCTGTTTTCGCCGTGAGATTAATGAGATATGTATCTCCTCTCATAAGGCCTCTCGTTACCGCTTTATACTTTTCGGAATAATCGCCGTATGGAATGAGATCTTTTATTTGAAGAAGAGAATCGTCTTGCGGTAAAATTAATTCCTTATAGTTCTTTGTTTCGCCAATACGAAACAATACATCGTTTTGACTGAGGGGATCATCGACAAAGAAGCCGTTCTCCATTTCAAAGTCTATGGCAAAAAGGAAAGGCCGGCTTACCTTTCCCGCATCGTTCATCCTGCGTCGTACTTCCTGCGATTTTATATATATACCCTTGTATTTCATTGCATACAAATGTAACAAAATATATACTTTTGTTTTGTGAAGAAAATTCTGCTCATAGACAATTACGATTCGTTTGTATACAACATCGTCCACCTCGTTAAAAGAGTTACAAACAACGATATTGAAATATGTTACAACGACCGGATACCCTTTCCAAGACTGGGTGAGTTCAGCCATATAATTCTCTCTCCCGGTCCGGGCTTGCCGCAAGAGGCCGGAGATTTGTTAAAAGTTGTAGAATATTGTAAAGAGACCCATTCGATTCTTGGTGTTTGCCTGGGACATCAGGCCATTGCGTGCAGCTTTGGCGGAAAACTAATAAACTTGAAACATCCCCTTCACGGGCACAAGTCGCTGCTTAAACTCTCCGATAATTCCGATCCCGTTTTAGGGAAGATTCATGACGAAAAGGGGAGTTTCCCAAAAATAGAGGTCGGTCTTTACCACTCATGGGCAGTAAATGCCTCGTCTTTACCTTGTGATTTGACTGTAGGGTCCGTTAACGAAACCGGAATTCCCATGACAATATTTCATGAAAAGTTCAAAATTTACGGGGTTCAGTTTCATCCGGAGTCGGTTATTTCAAAGTATGGAGCGGAAATAATGAGTGAATGGATGCATTGGTAAATGAAAGAGAACTGCATGTTAAACATCTCTCTCTCATTTTTTGAATACTGACAATATATGTATACTACTTAGCGTTCTTAATGATGAATTTTGCCAACTCCCGGCCTCCTTTGGCAAATGACTCCTGAACTCTGAATCCCACATCATAATCGTTACCTCCCCAATTGTTTGCAGAAGAATTTTCAATTGTAATTTTTGCAATTTCACTCCCGTCTTCTTTGTTTACAAATCTGCAGGTAAAATCAACTGAAGCACTTTTTCTTGCAACTCCCACATTGAATCCCGGTTCGATAAAATCTACATTTACAATCAACTTTACATCCCCATTTCCCAGGAAAATTGCTTCTATGTCTTTTTCTCCAAGGTATTTTGAAAACAACTCCATAAATTTTGGCTCATATCTATCCTCCCTATCTGCCAGCCATGCCTTGTGCCATTCATCCCCCCATCCGTCTTTTTTCTTATTATAGGCATCAATCTTCTCCTGAACATATTTTTCTTCTGTCATTTTACCAACTTTCATGTTTTCATATGTGAACGAAACACTAATAGAGTTAATATCCTTTAGGATACTGAGGGAGCCAGATGCTTTCTTTATGTTCTGGCCATATGCAACAAATCCGATAAAGAAAAGTGAAACCAACAATAAAACCTTTTTCATAATAATAAATGAATTTATTTATTGTTTAAAGATTTTCTCCAAAGATGATGCCCAATAATTCCTCAATCCAAACCCGCCTGCTTTTCCGGAAACCCTTTCGCTGAAAACAATTTTCTTGGTTTTTACGTTGAAACATATTGCTATAAAATTCCCCATTCCGGCCTCTTTGTCTAAAAGTTCTGCTACATATAGCACACCATAGCCAATGTCTTTGCCTGTGTTGAAAGACTTAACTAGAGCAATAACCGCGGCATTATCAATTTTAAATGTTTTGCTGTAAGTTGGCATTCCTGCTTCGTTCATAACGCGAGCTCTGTATATCGTTTCGTCAATATTTACGTTATCAAAAGTAGTAAATTGCATTTTCTTCAACTCTGTAGACTGGTCTATCTCCCTAATGTACTTTGCAAAGAAATTTCCATACTGGTATTTCTTTGTTTCAGAAACAATAAGTTTGTTTATCTCTTCAAATGCCTTAGCGACTTTACCGGGTTCTTCCTTTACGCCGAATGTTTTAACCAAAGTAAAATCTACCCCGTAAAAATTCATCTTCGGTATAGCCTGACCTTCTCCTTTTCCAAGTGAAAATAACGTTCCGGGAATAATCACAAATAATAGAAACAGAAACTTTTTCATAGTTAAAATTTTTATGCTTTATACAAATATACAATTTTTATGAAAAAAAATATTCGTTAGTTGTTCTTTCTCAAAGAATGAACATTTTGTTTGTCTGGATGTTGATTAATATAGATTATTTTAAATTTTCTATAAATAATTGTACATTTGTTGATAAATATGTTGATAAATATAATAAAATTTTGCTTATGATTCGCAATCGTTTGTTTAATACCAAATTACTGGTTGTTGGTTTACTATTGTTGATTTCGAGTAGTTGCGTTAAGTTCCCTACTCCAGGTCCCGGCCCTGAGCCAGGAACAACAATTCCTACCGACTTTAACTGGAAAACTGTACATGATGTTAATATTAATGTTCAGGTTCCATCTGTCAGCGGTATTGGCGACAATTATATAAGAGTGATTCGCATATATTCATCTCCGATGCTTAAAGACGGCTCTCTCGTCGTATCAGGAGCTGCCAAACCGGGGAGCCCCCTCGTTGTAAAACTGACTTTGCCTACTGCACTCTCATCGATTTATGTTCAGGAGATTCTGCCTACAGGTAAACGAACTGTTCAAAAGGTCGAGATTTCTTCTCAGCAGTTGAATATAACAATAAACAATAGTAGCGCAATTGCTCAGCCGTTACAGAAAATTGCAACAAAGGCATCTTTTACATCACCTTCAATTCCTATCCCGGCAAACTATGATGTAACGCTTGGCGCAACAGGCAGTACTACTATTCTTGGCTTTGGCTCCGGACAAAGTTCTGCATATGGTAATACTTATAAATCCTACTATATTCCTGCAGGAATAACCAGAACCGCATCAACTAACATGAGCAACTATCTGGGCCATGCGATTCTCTACGTAAAGGGAACTCTTAATTTGTCTTCGTCAACTATGAGCCTTAACAAATCATCAATTGTAATTTTGGATGGCGGATCGGTTATAGTAAAAGGATTAGGCACAGGGGTTTTTGATGCAAATATCCCAATAGTATATTTGCAGCAAAACACCAACTTAACCTCTTCCGGAATAGTTGAATTCAATGACGGGATTACGATCGTAAATAAGGGAACTATTTCAATCGTTAAAGACATGAAAATGAATGTTGCCAGTACATTTTATAATGAGGGGAGCCTTACGATTACAGACAGTAAAAGCGGGGTTTTTATTACAAACAGTTCTACCCTCTATAACAGCGGAATCATTAACACACCAAAATTCAACATCACAACAAATGCTTCAGTAGTGAATGATCCTTCCGGGAAAATTACTGCAAAAACATATTATCAGACTAATGGCACAGTTATGGACAATTTCAATGAAATTGTTGCTACCACAAGTCTAAAAACCGATGGTGGGGCTACTATAAATAACTATTGCAACATTGCGGCAAATCTTACGGATCTTCAAGGTACAATTGGAAACCTATTCGAAGGATCTCTGTGGGAGAGTCAGACGTTTAAGATAAACAACACAACAATGAACATGAACGGCAGCAGTATGTTTCTTACCGGGAATATAACAGATGTTTATGGTATGAATCTTCTATCCTCGTCAGGCACATACTCGGTTTTCAAGTGTACGGGCAACGTTCCGGACCTCCGATATGCTGCATCACAAGTAAATGGCAAAATTGAGTTTGTTCATACAAATCTTGTAATTGGCTCTTCCGGCACAAATGGAAGTCTTTTGTATGAAGCACTTTTTAACAATAATGGTTCAATTTTATCTAAAGTTCAAACTAAAAATATACTGGCATCTACTTGTAACGATGCTGCCGGGCAAATTGAGGATCCAGCACCGGAAATCATTGACAATGACGAAGATGGTGTCGCAGCAGAATTTGATTATGACGACAATGATCCAAATGTTGCTTTTGTCTCCTATTTTCCTACTGAAACAACATGGGGAACATTCGCTTTTGAAGATTTATGGCCTTGGAAGGGAGACTATGATATGAACGACTTGGTTCTTGGCTTCAGGGTTAAACTTTATTCTAATTCGGAGAACAAAGTTACTTCAATGGATTTTGACTACAACATCCGCGCAGCAGGAAGCAGTTTGATATTATCCGCAGCTTTCCAGCTGGATAAGGTTAATGCTTCAAATGTGACCTCCGTTACAGGGGAGCCTGTATTGGGAACAGCTCCATTTGGCGTTGGTTCGAACGGAACTGAGAGCGGAGTGAATTTGGCCGTTATTCCATTGTTTAACAAAGTAAGAGATATTGTTACAGAAGAATATTTGTCGTTCTTAAACACTCTTCCAGACAGTTACATCACAACACCAGATAAATCTGTAAAGATTATATTTGCTAATCCTGTTAACCTTTCGGATTTGAATATGAGTTCAATAAATTTCTTTGTCATTACAAATAATTTGGGTGAAACAAACCGTGGAAAAGAGATCCATCTCCCGACTTTCCTTCATACTACCAAGGCAGATGTAAGTTATTTTGCCGGAAAGCAGTTGCATCCTACAGATAAGTACAAGTTCGATGATGGAATGATGTGGGGAATCATGATTCCGGAAACATTCAATTACCCATTAGAATTTCAGGCGGTTGATTTAGCGTATCTGCACTTCAACGAATGGGCATTATCCGGAGGAGTAGACTTCAATGACTGGTATAAAAACCTTAGCGGATACAGGGACGATACAAAAATCTTTACTTATTAGACACATTTATAATTAATAAATAGATAAAAAGAGGATCGTAAATATTTTACGACCCTCTTTTTTGTTCCATTCGCTTATTGAAAATAACTGGATTACACCATCAATTCTTTGAACAACGATTCCCATTCTTTTGCTATCACTTCGATTTGAAATCGCTCCGCTCTCTTTCTTGCAGCTATACCCATCTCTTTACGAACACCTTCATTTTCAATTAAATAACTGATCTTTTTTGCCAAAGAATTTATATCCCCTTTTTCAACAAGTATCCCGTCAATTCCATCATTAATTATCTCTTTCGGGCCACATGGGCAGGCAAAGGCAACTGAAGGGATTCCACTGGCCATTGCTTCTGTTATTACCATTCCAAAACCTTCAAATCTTGAACTGAAAGCAAAAATTGAACTTTCTCTGAATTTATCATCCAGATTGCCAACCGGTTCTTCGAAAACACATTTATCTCCAATACCATTGGCTTTTGCCTGTACTCTGAAGGATTCCTTATTCCCCGCACCATATATTGTCAAAGTCCAGTCAGGATGTTTTTGAGAAACTATTTTCCAACTGTTTATTAACATATCATAACCTTTTACATGAACAAATCTTCCTGCTGCAATAACTTTTTTCGCAGAGCAATCGGATGTTTTCACCGGAAGTTTTTCTAATGGATTATAAATGACCGATACATTTTCCAACTCGTTCCATTGCTCTTTATCTTCATAGCTAAGTACAACAAACTTGTCTAGCTTTTTCAAATTTCCGATAAGTTGATTCATCCATAATCTTGAAATTACCGATTTGAAAAAACCAGGCGAATCATGTTTATCCAAATCTCTGTAATTTCTCTTGTTGAAATGCAGTTCACCAACTTTACGGCTTCCATCATTAATTTTGGTAATAAAATTAATTTCCCGTCTTAAAGTAGATATTGTAATGTCGGGTTTTAACTGCTTCAGCGTTTTGGATAGGCGCCTTTTATAAAGCATCTGTTTAAAAAAATAAATAAAAACCTTTTTATAAATGGGATAATTCCAAATGTATTCAAAATCAATATTTAAATTGATTACTGTAATTTTATCGGATAACAAGAAGGCGGGCGGTTTCCCTGCTCCATCAGTTGTAATTATAAAAACATTATATCCAAACACCTCCGCGAAATAGTTTGCCTTAATTGTAAGAGTTTTCTCCATCCCGCTGGCAGAATATAAAGCTGGTATGCAGTACGCTAGTTTAACGCTCATTATAGTTTAGTTTCATTTATCAAATATACATTTTGTATATAAAAAATCCCCTTTTCAAATATAATTATAATTGAAAAGGGGAGGCTATCTTAAATAAAAACTAGTAAACCTTGAACTGGTTTCTGTATCCTGCACCCGTGTTACTGAACCAGTCTGTTCTTGCCGTACCATTGGACTCTGCCCATTCAATGAAATAAAGGTAAACTTCATTAATTGGGGCCAACTCTATTGGATATTGGAAACCCTGAATAATATTCAGCCCCCAGGGGAGGTTGTTTAAAGTTTTATAATATTTCGCCAAAGGAATAGATGAATCGTCGTCTTTCAATCCAAAAAGAGAGGCATTGGCAAGATTTGTAGGGACCCTATTCGGAAGGTGAATCTCTTTACCCCTGGTATCATCCGCAACAATGAAAAAATTAAAAGCAAGAGAAGAGAAATCGCCAATAGGAACTGAATTTGCAACAAAAGCAACATTAACAGTCAACTCAGCTGGATATATATAAGAAGATTCCTTTATAGTATTTACAAGCTTATCTGGCCCTCTTGGTATAACATTGAAGAAATTATCGAATACAATACAAGTCGCATATGTTTGGCCGGATTCAACCCCGTTAGGTGCTATATTGAAAACAGGAGAAGACGGAGACACCGAATTACCGGTAACACCGGATATTTTATCAGAACCAATCCCATCAAGCTGAAAACCAAAACCATTATTAAAAATAGCTCCTGAAGCCTTCAAGATGAATTCACCAATTACCTCAACCACAAAATTTGAAGAATTTGTAACAGTTTTCATCCTGTAGTCGACAACCACATCGTTAAAGTCATAATCTCCTTTGGATGGCCAGTTATCTTCAAAAGCCAGTGTTCCATAACTGACTTCAGAAGGATAATATGAATTATACGCTCTTGATGCATCCGCCGGATACATATCCTGATCATTCTGAACACCATCTTCGTCGGCATCTAAAAACGGCTGTGCAGGCAGGCAACTGTTTGCAGGGTCGGAGCCATATGTCCCCGGAAAAATATAATTGTCAGAAATTATCCTTCCTGCTCCTCCATCTCCAATAAAACTTACCATTATTTTATAAACACCCGTTGAATTTGCTATTTCTACAGGGATTGGAACAGATAGATTTTGGATAGTCTGGCTGCCAGTGCCGGATAATGGCGGCAGAAAATTGTATGTATAGAATGTTGTAGTAGAACCTTCTTTTGAGGGTAATAATGAGGAAGGGTCGTACGGAATATAAGAAACAACTATTGCCCGGCTAAGCGTTGTGCCGGTAGTTGAACCGGATAGTCTTGCACTGAATGTAATATTCCCGGACCCCATTTTCATCCATGGTGTCTTAACGTATGAAGTGGTAAAATCAAGGCTTGGTGTAGTATTGCTATTTACAAGTGAATAAGCTCCTCCAATGACGAGTGTGGCAGTTCTTGCCTGCTGAATCAAACTCCAGCAATTTGCGTTGTATGTGTTAACACTGCTGGATTCTGCATCTAATGTAACGGTCGATTGACCCAAAACCACAGTTGAGGATATGACGACTGTGCACAGTATCGAAAATAATTTTTTTTTCATTTCCGTAATATTAATATTTCTACTGCACCTCTATTTCTTCTGGAATATCTGGTATAAAGGAGAATGTTGTCTTATTGCCAATCACCTTTAGATTGTAAACCATTGAGCCATATTTCAGAGTTAGGTTTGTTGTTTCAGATGGGACTATAATTGTTATTTTCAGATCCTGACTCATATTATGTAATAAACTATAAAGTCTGGTCCCGTCTTGAAGTGATAATGACAACGTAGATTTAACTGTAACAATCGTTGGCAAACCAGTAATGATAACCTCAACACTCTTTGATGTGCTCCAGGTAAAACTGTCGGAGATTTTAACATCTCCCAAAGTAATTTTCTCTGTGGGTTTAACCGGTCCCGGGTCAGGATTAGGAAACTTTACACAAGAGACCAATATCCCGGCAACCAAAAATAAAATAATATAAATCGAATTTTTCATTTTTCGATTCTTATCATACTTCTTTAATAAAACTGCACTGCGCTACTTTCTCAATATCAGCTCCTTAAGCGCCATTCCATCAAAAATTGGATTTAAAGATATATAATAATATTCCTAATTCCAAATTTATTTTTGATATTTAATAATATTTTTTACATTTGCATACTGCAGATTGTTTGGTGACAAACTTAAAAACAAGATTCTACTCGTTATTTCTTTTAAAAGGAAGAATTAGTGATGGAGGCACTTTAAAATGAAAAATTTAATTTATATTATAATTGGGACGATAATATTTATGTCATCCTGCGTAAAATTCCCGGCTTCTCGTCCCGGTGCAACTAAAGATGGCCTGAAAATAGCCGAAAATTTCGATTGGAAAACGATTGAAACAAAAACAGTTTCTTCAACCGGAGTATTCTCTGTTGTTAATCAAGACGGAGATACAGTTGCATTGAACCTTCCTGCGGGAGAGTATAATCTGTATGTTGGCAAAGGGTCTGTTCTTACTACTGTTGCTTCAAGTGCAAATCTTGACATTTCTACAAAAGCAATTTCAACTCCTTCGACAGGAACTAAATCCAGAGTATATTTCCCTTGTGAAAACAAGTATGCTACTGTAATGTTTGAAGACCTGTTCCCTTACTCAGGCGATAAAGACATGAACGATGTTGTATTCGGTCTTAATATTGAATACGACCTCGACAAGAATGCAAGGGTTGTTGCTATAAATTTCAACATAGAGCCAAGAGCAGTTGGCAGCACTCAAACATATATCGGCATTGGAGCAAATTTCACCGGAATGGCTGTTCAGGTTAGCAAGGTGGCCAGAAGCAGTGCTGATTATCCTGGCATTTCAAACGATCACTCCGATTTGGCTCCTATTTATAATGTTGATCCGAAAAACGGTTATTTTAATCCTGTAAATCCAAGTGACCAGTTGAATGCCGATTATAAAGTTGCTCCGTTCACCGGAAATTTCAGGAGTTTCTTTATAAGTCCTCCTACATATACTCCTTTTGTTAATGTTTTCAATATTGGAACTTCAACACTAAGTAATAAGTTCACCGCCAAAGTGTCATTAAACTCCGTAATTGCCTATAATTCATTTACTTTACTTGATGCTTACAACATAAACAAGGTTAATATTTCAATTTACACTGCTTTTGAAAATAAAAGCAAAGAAGTTCACTTTAAAGGGCAGTTACCTTCAATGTATTTCAACTTGGCAACTTTTGAACCAACAGGAAGAACAGATTTTTCATCTGCATACGATAGCTGGGTGTGGGCAATTATGAGTGATAAGTCCGTAAGACACCCTCTTGAGACAGTTAGGATTAATAATGCTTATCCCGATTTTGCATTATGGGTTTCAACTCAGAACATGACCAATTGGTATGGTTCAAAAGTTTTGGATAGTCTCTTTACAAAGATTAACTTTACATACTTTGATTAAGTTAAAATTTTGAGGAGTGAGAAAATTTATATTATTATTTTTCGTTATTCTTTTTTGTTCTTCATGCATTAAGTTTCCTGAAGATACTTATGTAAAAGTGCTTGATGTTCCAAGCGACTTTGACTGGAAAACAATTGAGGCAAAAAAAGTTAATATTTCTGTTGTTTCAAGTATCCTTGACGATGAAGGCGACACAATTGCTTCTTTTTTGCCGCCGGGAGAGTATGGTATAACTGTTGGAAAAAATACAAATCTGAATATCGTCCAGGAACAATCCCAGGCAGAGACGAAATCCATCAAAAGTAGTAAGGTGAAACAAAAAGTCTACTTCCCCTGCAAAAACAAGTATGCAACGGTCATGTTTGAGGATTTGTTCCCATCCAAAGGAGATATGGATATGAATGATATTGTTTTCGGACTCAATATCGAGTATCTTCTTGACAATAAAGCAAAACTCCTTGGCTTTAATATTAATATTCAGCCAAGAGCAATCGGCAGCTCTTATCCTCAAATAGGTCTTGCCGCAAATCTAAACTCAGATGTGGCATTAGATATTGTTGAAACTATACTTCACTCTTCGGACCCCGTCCTTTCTCCCTTGTTTAATGTTACCGACAATTCAGAAGGGTACTCTACGGAAATAGGTGTGACTACTTCTCAGGTAGCCCCAATAACAGGAGATTTCAGAAATTATTTTGATAATGACGAAGACCTCTTCATTAATGTCCGGGATGTCGATCCTTTTACAAATACCGAGTCATTCACTGTACAGGTAATAATAAAGTCCACAAAATTATTTTCATTTTCAAATATGACTTTTTTGGATACTGTGCAAACAGGGAAAATCAATCTTGACATATTTGCCTGCTTTGGTACCAGAGGAAGAGAGGTCCATTTTAAGGGACAAAAACCAACACAAAAATTCAATTTCCAGTATTTTTTAAGTACAAGACCCAAAACTGATTTTTCCACAATCGACAACTGGGTGTGGGCAATCATCAGCGACAAATCTATTCGCCATCCGCTGGAATGGGTTAAGATTTACCATGCTTATCCCAACTTTAAAGTATGGGCAGAAGGAGGAGGTGATATCGGGTCGGACTGGTATATCCCTTCCGTGGCCGACAGTTTGCACAGCAATTCTTCCTTTAGCTATATCAATTGATTATTTCTGATTTGCCCTGGTTTATATATTCCTCATAAGAAAAAGGCTCTGCTGACGGGAAAACTGTTCTTCTAAACTTGCTTCTGGCATAGTACGAGAAAGATTTAAATATTTCGGACAGTTCTTTCCCTACAGATCTTTGCGGGAAAATCTTTTGAACCATTTCGGGAGTCCATCTTTCAGTAAAAAAGGATTTATAGTATTCGTCTTCCGGATTAACAATTATATCTACAGAATCCTTCCACTCATATTTGACAGCGAGAAAATTCTGCTTTGACATACACAATAGTTTGTATAACAGCGATTTATAAGGTAGGTAGTTAAGGAAAACATTGCCAAAATCGGGTGAAAAGTCAAATGGAAGTTTTGATTTTTCATAAAGCACAAGTTTGTCATCAATGTCCAGAATAACCCATTTATGTGAAGACTTTGGAGCCAGAAATTCTCCAATTAGGCTGGGAACTTCTAAATATCCCATTTTTGATACCCTTACCTGTTCATTTACGAACTTAGCCGGATCTTCGGCATGCTCAAGCACATGACTGCAAATCACATAGTCAAACTCTTTATCTTTAAATGGAAGGGTTTCACCATCTGCCTGAATTAATTTCTGATGAGGATAAATTTTGAAATCCCCTCTTCTGTGTCTATTATCGTTTACAAATTTTTCAACAAGTACATTTGATCTTCTTGTGGGATTGCTCCCCGGCCCTACTTCCAGAACAATTAGCCTTTTTTTAATTAACAAGGAATCTTTGTCAATTGGACTTCCGATTTTCATATTTATTAATTTTATGTAAAACTAATACAATATTCTTTTGATTCAAAGAGTATCAAAAAGCATAATAAGTCTTGAAATATTATTAGTTTTGCTTAGAAAACATGATTCAATTTAATCCTGAATAATAATGAATATCAATATCATTGAATACTTCGAGAAAACAACAGGAAATATTCCCGGGAAAATTGCAATAATTGATGGAGACTGCGAAATGTCTTTTTCAGAATTACGTAAAAATGCCCGGAATTTTGCAATTGAATTGTCCGGACTAAACTTATACAATAAGCCAATAGCTGTTTTTTTGCCCAAGTCTGCAGAATGCATAATTTCAGATATTGCAATTACTTATAGTGGCAATATATATATGAATCTGGATGTCAAGACTCCCCTTGCACGGATAAATAGTATTCTTGAGCAGATAAAGCCGGCGGCAATTATTACAAACGAAAAATATTCAGAAGATATTATAAGCATTAAAGGTGATATCCCGCTATTAATTTTAAAAAAAACCGATTTAAACCAATCCGTTGACTACAATGTCCTTGAAGAGATAAAATCAAAATTAATTGACACCGATCCTCTATGCATTATTAATACTTCCGGCTCTACCGGCACGCCCAAGGGAGTCGTACTAAATCACAAAAGCTATATTGATTATACTGAATGGGCTATTAATTCATTCGGGTTTACCGGAGAAGAAATTCTTGGCGTTTTATCACCTACTGTATTCGATCACTATAATTATGAAATATGCCTGATGATGTCTAAGGGTGTAACGCTTGTCCTTCTTGACAATCAAATGGCTTCGTTTCCTGTGAAATTACTTGAGGTACTAAAAAAGCATAATGTCACTTATATTTTTTGGGTGCCTTCGATAATGGTGAATATTGCAAATATGGATTTGCTGAGTAAGTTCCCATTACCGTTGATTAAAATGGTTTGGTTTGCTGGTGAAGTTTTCCCTACAAAACAATTTAACTATTGGAAAAAGAACATGCCGGGAGCCACATTTGTAAATCTTTACGGACCTGTTGAAGCCTCAGTTGACTGTACATTTTTTGTTGTTGACCGTGAACTAAGAGATGATGAGCCTATACCTATCGGATTCCCTTGCAGAAATACTGACATCCTAATATTAAACTCCGATAATCAAATTGTTTCTGAGAATGAAGAGGGGGAACTTTGTATAAGAGGGACATCACTTGCAATGGGATATTACAACAATCCCGAGAAAACTTCTGCATCATTTATCCAGAATCCGCTCAACAAGTCATATCCCGAAATAATTTACAGAACCGGAGACATTGTTATTAAAAATGACAGAGGTGAAATGGTATTCAGAGGGAGGAAGGACAGTCTTATAAAGCACATGGGATACAGGGTTGAACTAGGTGAAATTGAGCATGTAATTGTAAATACCCTAAAATTAGTTGATGCCGGATGTGTTGTTTATAACAGAGAGAAGAAAGAAATTACTCTGTTTTACGAATGTACGAAAGAACTTTCGGTTGCAGAAATGAAAAAAGCAATCGGGACTGTTTTTCCAAAATATATGGTTCCTACAGTGTTTCATAAAATGGAAGAATTGCCAAGAAACACAAACGGGAAACTTGATAGGATAACGCTTTATAACTTGGCCAATAATGGATAAAATTTTTAATTATCAGGAAATAATTGATAAGATAAAATTTTTAAAAGAGGGGAAGAAAGGTATAATTACAAATTTCTATCCCGATATCGAAATTGTTACCCGTTGGATTAATTCCGGAAACCTGCATTTTTTTCAACATGCAGAAACATTGCTATTGTTACGCTCTAATAAAGACTTTCGGAATTTGTATTTTGTCACGGCTTCATATGATTCATTACAAAAAGCACTTATTCATTTAAATCACGAAATGAATGATGTTCGTTTTGTGGTTGATCTGGTTGGAAAAATGCCTGATATTGGCTTGACGTCAAATGCCTTTATTAATTCAGGCTTTGGCGAATACGCAAAATTATGCAGAATGAGCAGAAAGGTTTCTGACAATGAACATTTTGCGATAAATAGCCATATATTACCAGCAAAAATTACACATGCAGAAAATATCCTTGATTTGCTTTATACTTATTTCGATCCGGTATCCGAACAATTACCCGGTACAGATGAGGTTAAAAAATGGATAGCCAACGGGAATGTAAGCGTATATTCATCAGACGGTCAGATTCTTGGTTTTGTTATATATATAAATAAGGGGTTCTCTTCATATTTAAGATATTGGTTTGTTCATCCCGGACACCGGGATAAAAAAATTGGGTCAGCTTTGCTGAACAAGTATTTTTCGGACAGTAAGGATGTCCGGTTAATGTTCTTTTGGGTAATTTTATCAAACGAAAATGCAGTGGTAAGGTATAAGCACTACGGTTTTCAAATGGAGAATTTTTATGATATTGTTATGACTAAAAATTTAATTAATAATGAAAAAGAAAATAATTGATATTTTGAAGGAAATCCGTCCTGAATTTGATTTTTCCGAAGGGAGTGACTTTATTGAACAAGGTATGTTAGACAGCTTTGATATAGTTAGTTTAGTCTCTTCGTTAGATGAGGAATTCGGAATTTCCATTGATGGGCTGGATATTCTTCCTGAGAATTTTTCCAGCATTGAGTCTATAATCGCATTATTGAAAAAGAATGGAGCAAAAATAGTATGAATCTGATATTTCGAAATAAGAAAATAACCGGGCTGCTTACAGTCTTGCCAAAAAACGAAATCAAGTTTGAGGATGAGATGGGTAATTATAATTTCTCTGTAGCTCAGTCTCTCAAACTAAAGAAAATTATGGGGTACGGCTCCCATAGAATTGTGGAAAGTGGTGTGACTATATCAGATTTGTGCATTTATGGTTTAAATTATCTTTTTGATCAAAAGCTCCTGAAGAAAGAAGATATTGACGCAATTGTACTTGTAACCCAATCTCCCGATTATATCCTGCCTCCTACCAGCAATGTAATACAGGGCAAATTAGGGCTTAAAAAGGATATGATATGCCTTGACATAAATCAGGGTTGTGCAGGTTATGAAATTGGCCTTTTTCAGTCATTCATGCTATTGGATCAACCGGAAATAAACAAGGTAGTTTTACTTAATGCAGATGTCTTAAGTCAAAAGGTTTCTAAAAGAGACAGAAGCAACAACCCACTGATTGGAGATGCTGCTTCTGTAACAATTTTAGAGAAATCCGAAAAGAATCAGACTATTTACGCAAATATTAAAATGGATGGGACTGCATTTGATACAGTTATTATACCTGCCGGAGGTTTTAAAACACCTTCATCACCGGTAACAGCAGAGATGAAAGAGGATACAGAAGGCAATTTCCGTTCCTTAGATCAGCTTTGTGCCAACGGAGATAAAATATTTAATTTCGTTCAGCGGGAAGTACCTCCAATGATTGAGTCTCTATTGGAAAAAGCAAGTATTACAAAGGGTGATGTAGATTATTTTATGTTCCATCAACCAAATAAGTTCACTTTAACTAAGCTGGCCGATAAACTTCAGATTCCCCATGAAAAAGTACCAAGCAATATCCTTGAGTTTTTTGGAAATTCAAATGGAGTTTCGGTCCCTACGTCAATTTCATTCAACCTTGGAGACAGACTCAAAAAGGAATCTTTGTTGATTTGTCTGGCTGGATTTGGAGTAGGACTTACATGGGCTTCTTTGATTATAAGAATGGAGCATCTCTCTTTTACAGAAATAATATATTTCTAAAGAAACCCAACCATCTTTTTTACATCCTGGACACGACCAAGTTGTACAGCTCCTCAACTGTATTTGCGCCTCTTACATCTGCCCCGATAAGCTCAACATTATAGGTTGAATTTACCATGGATATTATTGTAAGAACAGTTAGAGAGTCCCATTCTTCCAAATCTTTATATCTGGTAGAGGCCTTTATACTTTCCCTGTCTTCAGATTCAAACTGTTCTGCAAATTTTATAACGAATTCTTCTATTGTATTCATAAATTCCATTTAATTAACTCTTTGGCCCGTTTTAAAATTAAAAACCACTTTGGCGGGATTCCCTGATACAAGTGAATATTGAGGAATCGATCTGGTGACTACACTCCCGGCAGATATAACCGAATGCGTTCCGATTCTTACGCCAGGCAGAATTATTACATGCGACCCGGTAACAACATCGTCTTCTATGACAATAGCATCGGCATAAGTCCCCTGTAAGTCAAATGTAGAATTAAGCGATTCATAGTTATGATTGAGCCCAGTAAATACGCAGTATTGACCTGTGCCGACATGGTTTCCGATTACTATTTCTCCCAGAATAACCGAGCCTATTCCAATTAGACAATTGTCCCCGATTTTTATATTGCCCATTCCATTATTCAAAACAGAGTTTGCTTCGATCACAGACTTTGCCCCTATCTCAAATTTATTGAATGGATACAGATCTCTTCTTACACTTGAAGAAATATATGCTCCTTTACCTTTTTTAATAATAAAAGGCATAAGAAAGTTACGCACCCACCAGCGAGGGCGGGAACGATATGGGTGAACTAAACAAAAATGAACCTTTGCCTTTATTCCCGGATTTTGTTTTAACCAGTTATATATTCTTTCTCTCATTTTGGTGATTTTGAATATTAATTTTTCATTCTTTGTGATTTATCCCAAGTTCCGTCTCCTCTCTTCTTTTTGAGCAGGTAAAAGAACCCTTTAACCACATTCAGGTTCATAAACAAGAAGTAGTGAGGGATAAATATGAATTTGTTTTTCAGCTCTTTTCCTTCGAAATGTTTTCCCAGGAGGGCAAGGGAGTAAAAGAATATCTGCATAATCAGCAGAATTGAATAGAGAATTGAATTATCCGAAATTACTATTGCAACATTGACGGGGAGCAGCAGGAATAGTAATATAGGAGTAATTGTCCATCTTAAGACTCTGTGCGAGATGTACTGAAAAGAAAGAACTCCATATTTAAAGATATTTAAAAGAGAGGCAAGCCTGTATACCGATTGCACCCCCCCCGCAGCAATCCGTATTTTTCTCTTTTTCTCTTCTGCCATGTTCAATGTACCTGTCTCAATAGCGTATGCGTTGCTACAGTAACAGATTCTATATCCTTTCATTGCAATTTTCATTGACAGGATAAAATCGTCCAGCAGAGTATCCTTATCCATTTTTTCAAATAGTTCCCGTCTTATGGCAAACAGTTCCCCGGCTGCCCCAACGGCAGAATACAATCTTGAATCAAGAGATTTGAGAGTTGATTCGTATTTCCAGTAAATTCCCTCTCCCCCTGAAGAGGCCGAATCTCTCTCTTTAGATGCAATTCTCTTTTCTCCGGCAACACAACCTGTTTTAATATCATGGAAAGCATTTACAATCTCCATAATTGCAAGACTGTTCAGCATCGTATTTGCATCGGTAAAAACAACTATTGGCGACTTAATATAAGGAATGGCTCTGTTTAAAGCTGCTGTTTTACCTTGTCTTGCCGGTTCAAAAAGAACCTGAACTTCATCATAAACAGCAAGCTTTTCATTTGAAGCGTCTGTTGTCCCGTCTGTGATCCAGACAACCTTAAGCTTTTCCTTCGGATAGTCCAGAGAGCGAGTGTTTAACATTTTATCATCTACGATGTCCTCCTCATTATATGCTGCTATCAGAAGAGTTACTTCAGGCAAATCGGAAAAAGCAGAAGGGGTTACGATTTTTTTGACAAAACACTCTTTAATTAAAACCAAAAAATAGAGAAATATCCCGTAACCTAAATAGGTATAGAATACGACGAACAGAAAAAGCCAGAAAATAATTTCAATTGTGTTCATCTTAATTAAATATTTCGTCTATAACCTTTTGCATCTGAATTTTCCAGGAAAGTGAATTAATTATAGTATTTCTTATATCCGAGGGGCTTAATCTCAATGATTTTGAAAATGAAACAATACGGTCAATATCAATTGGAGTTTCATCTGCCGGTGCTTTTAATATATATGGCATGTTCTCGAAATCATCGTCAATCTCCGAATATATGAAAGGAATCCCTCTTGCTGCGTATTCCCTGGTTTTTAAAGTTTTTATTTTAGTAATATTTGACCTGTGCCGGGCAAGGCTGGCTATTCCAAAATCCGATTGTTCAAACAGGCTGTCAAGCTCTTCTCCATATCTGTTACCAAGAAAATGTACATAATGTTCAATATTAAATTGTCTTGACAAATGAATTAATAAATTTAAATCTTCAGGAGCACCATCTCCAACAATATAAAAATGTACATCAATGTCTCTTTTCCGATTGTAATATTCCCCAAGGCCCTTGATAATTCTGTCAAATCCGTGCCAAAAATGAATCTCCGCCACACCTATGAGGTTTAGCCGGTTTTTGTTTTCATTCTTTTGCAACTTTAATTTAATGTTGTTAAAATCTATTCCATTTGAGATACATATCGTTTTTACTCCGTGAATAACCGGATAATCCGTAAATGTTATTATTCTGTCCAGATTGTTCTTTAGCCTGTTTCTGAAAATTCTGTTTAACAAAAAAATAAGCCGGTATTTGAGAGGGCCTCCTTTTACCTCATAGTCATATGGATAGGTAGGAAATTCCATCACAACCTTAACACCTGCTTTTCGCAACCGTCTCAGCATTTTCAGGAGAAACGGGTTGGTATTATAGAAACTCCTTATGTAAACAAACTTTATATTATTCTCAAGGATGTAATCGGTTAATGCTCCGAAACGGAACCATTTTAAAAATTTCGCAGAAAATCCATTACCATAGTTTTCAATAACAGTACCCCCACTTATCCTTTTTTGGCAACCGTTTTCATCGATATCCATATAGCATAACTCCACATCCATTCCGCATGTTCTCAAAGCATCCACCTGATAAAGAATCTTCTTACTGATTCCGCTATGCTGTGAGAAATCATAAAAGTGAACGAATATAGCTTTCATCAATTATGCAATTTTTGAATTAACGATTTGTTTAATCAGGTCAGATGTCTCGTTGAGCACTCTATTGCGATTATACAGATTTTCCAGAATTGGCCTGTTATGTTTAGCCAGTGTCTCAAAATCGGGAAGAAGGCTCATGTTCTCTAAATCTGACAACTTATATAATAGAACACCCTCTTCTTTCATGTATAAATATATGGGACTCTTCTCGTTAATAAAAACCCTGGCACCCTTCCATAAAGACATAATTACATTACCCATCCCCTGTTGCCGTATATTGTTCATTATTAAATTTCCGCAAGTGAGCAAAAAGGTATTATAATCTTTTAGCGGCAAAAACTCAGTCAAAGGGACAAATTTCTTTCCAAATAGCTCATGCCCTTTAGATACAACGAATTCTCTGTATTTTTTATCGCCGTATGATAACGGACAGTAAAGTAATTTATCTTCAAGATCACATCTTTGGAGTAAGAGGAATGTATCTATATGATTATTCTCATATGTGGCAGAATTTCCAATAAGAAAATTATTATCTGTACAAACATCTGCTTCGTTTTCGGAATAAAATTGATCTATTGTAATATACTTAAAGGGCAGATATTTTATTTTATGTGAAATGTATTTTTTAACAAACGAATATTCTATGGGCGTGACAGTGGAAACACTTCTGATTTTCCGGTAACACCTCATTCTTATTAATAACGGAGATTTCTCCGCATAGAAGAAAGGGTAGAGTAGATTGAAAATTGCCGGGTAATTATTATACATATCTCCAGCCAATCTTTCTTTATGGCTTCGACATGAATTTAAAAATTTTTGAGTTTCCGCCAGAATAACATTTCTGGACAGTACCGGAATTGAGTACAAATCTGCACCCCAGGCCATCCAGTGAAAGTAGACGTCCGGGCTGGCATCAAGTATTACTTCCTGCTTAAACTCCGTAATAAGATTATGAATGATTACCCCCTTAAACCTGTTAATCGATTTTATCAAATCTTTAAACTCCTCAGAATCTATTCTTCCCTTAACTATATTGGGGTGTTTTGAATGTACAAGTTTTAGATCATCTTCGTTTTCCTTTAAAGCGACAAAATAGACATTCCGGTTTGGATAGACTGACTCAAACACATCAATCACATAATCAATAAATTTCTCATCTTCGGTAATGTGCAGCAATAACCCGTCTGATTCAATCACTTTTTTAGAATTTTTAGATTAGCTCAAGCATTTTTTTCGCTCTTTTTTTAACAAACTTACAGGGAATTCCTGCAAATACAGACCACTCATCAAGTGTTTTATTGACAAGTGACATAGCTCCCACAGCGACTCCTTCCCTAACAGTAATATCAGGTAACACTACACTTCCGGCTCCAACCTGACAGTACTTATTTATCATAACCTTTCCACCTTTTACATTCGTTAAGCTTGAGTTAACCATCGGACCTACAAGAAAGTCTCCGGAAAAATCATCGGTTGCACTAAACACAGTACACCTTGGAGACAGGCCGGAATAGTCATCAATTTCTATCCCGAATTTTCCATACAGGGCGCAAAAAGCAGAAATGTGAATAAAATCGTGAAGTATAATATCGCCTGAGAGTATACAAAAATCGTCTATCCTTACATTGTTCCCTATCTGCATCTTTTCAGGACTGTAAAATCTGGCAAAACGGCTAATAAGTACATTATCTCCCACTTTACTAAACCCAATTTTATCAAGTTCATTTTTACTGTAAAATGAATTCATGATTTTTTATTTTTTTCTGATTATTGAACATATTCTATCTATATCCGAATGAGGGAGATGAGGATATATCGGAAGACACAGAACCTCACTTGCAATCTTTGTGGCAACCGGAAGATTAGTCTGACTTGAAGACGGCAATCCGCGATATGTAGGGAACTGACTTATCAACGGATAGAAGTATCTGCGTCCGAATATGTTGTGCTGTTTTAATATCTCATAAAGTTCATCTCTCGATTTACCGAATTTTATTGTATCCACAATAATTGGGAAATATGCATAATTATGCAGGACTCCCTGCATATCATCCATAAAATCAATTCCGTCTACTCCGATAAGGTTTTTTCTATATAAGTCAACAATTTCTTTTCTCTGCTGTATATATTGATCTACGTATTTAAGCTGAATTAAACCGTATGCAGCTTGAATTTCATTCATCTTTGCATTGATTCCGGGCTCTATTACAGTTGTCTCACCGGCAAATCCAAAGTTTTTGAGGTAATCAATCCTTTTCTTTGATTTTTCATCCGGGCAAATTATGGCTCCTCCTTCAATCGTATTAAAAACTTTGGTGGCGTGGAAACTTAATATTGACAAATTCCCGCAATTAAGCACCGAACTTCCGTTTTGTTTAACCCCAAATGCATGTGCTGCATCATAAATTATTTTTAACCCGTAGGTATCTGCAATCTCCTGCAATCTATCCATCTTGCAAGGATTTCCATAAACGTGAACAGGCATAATTGCAGTAGTCTGCGGTGTAATGGCCGCCTCAAC
The DNA here is from genome assembly GCA_003513895.1 of Rikenellaceae bacterium. Lineage (GTDB taxonomy): Bacteria > Bacteroidota > Bacteroidia > Bacteroidales > UBA932 > Bact-08. The sequence continues at coordinate 44,822 of DOSU01000148.1, read as the reverse complement.
TTTTTCGGGATCTAAAGTGAAATAATCCGGTTCAACATCAACAAATACTGGTTTAATGTTATTCCACCAGAGAGAGTGAGTTGTTGCCACAAAACTAAATGGCGTCGTAATTACCTCTCCTGTTATCCTGAGTGCCTGTAAGGCAGTAATCAAAGCAAGCGTACCATTGGAAAAGAGAGAGATATAATTTACGCCGAGATACTCAGCCAAAGCTTTCTCAAACTGAATATGGAAAGGACCGTTATTTGTTAATATTTTATTTCCCCATATTTCTGTAAGAGATTCAAGAAATTCACCCAATGGAGGCATCGCCGGTTGGGTAACATAGATATTATCTTTCTCTGTCATCATTTTTAAATATATAATCAAATATAATCTTTTTTAGAAAAAGATAATCCTTGAATTGTGTTATCTCCGAGAAAATCAAAATAAAGAGAGGTGCCGAGATACATTGAATTATAAAAATTATATACAGGTTGCCCGGAATAAATAAAGACTCAATATATAATAGTATGCCAACAATCATACCTATTAAAAATGATGGTTTTATATCGTTTATCTGGCAAAAGACCGAATATCCGATAAGTCTTCCGGAATAGTAACTGTTTATAAAATATGCTAAGAGAGAATTGAATATCATACCCAGTATGAGTGCTTTTATGCCAAAGAAGACTCCAATTACTATCACCGGGATAAAAATAATCTTCTTAATAATTTCCAGTCTTAAGAAGAGATCTGAACGCCCCTTCACATTCAATATATTAAGATTAAGGGAATTCAAGGGATAAAAAATCCCGACAAAGCAAAGTAGTTCGAGGTAGGGTGCCGCCGGAAGCCATTTTTCGCCAACAAGAGTAAATATCATTGACTTAGCCATTGCTGCCATCGAGAACATCAATGAAAAAGTAATGAACATCGTGCTTCTCAAGAGTTTTTGATAACTCTGCCTTAACCTCTCAGAATCTTCTTTAATTAATGATAAGGTTGGGAATGACACTCGTTGTATCACACTGGTTATATTTTGCGAAAAAATATTTTTGAACTGATCTGCTCTTGTATATAAACCAAGTTCTTTTGTTGAGAAATATTTTCCAATAATAAGATAATATATATTATTGTAAACCGTATCAATAAGACCACTTACCAATAATTTACTGCCAAATCCAAAAAGTTCCTTAAATGAACTTTTACTGAAAATAAACGAAGGCCTCCATTTGCTGCTTATCCAGAAAAGTATCGAACTTAATATAAAGGATATCATAGCCCTGCCCACAAGACTCCAGACTCCATATCCGTATAATGCCATTAGGATTCCAATGACGCCGGAAATTACCGATGAAAACAATGAAATCTTAGTTTGCTGTTTGAAATTTATCTCTTTAGTCAGAATTGTCTTTTGAATCATTGAGATTGAGCCAATAACCAAACATAAACCCAGAACTTTCAACAGTATTCCTAATTGAGGCTCTTTGAAAAAAGAACCAATTGCTTCGGACGAAGCAAATAGAACAAAGTATAGAAACAGTGAAACTGATATATTGAAAAAGAATACAGTTGAATAGTCTTTTTGGGTGCAGTTGCTTTTTCTTATCAGCGCATTTGTGAAACCACTATCTATAAAAGTCTGGCTTATGGCGATAAAAACCGTCAGCATCCCTATCAGGCCAAACTCACGAGGAGTGAGTATGCGCGCAAGAATAATCCCGACAATAAATTCAACACCCTGACTTGCAAAGTTGTCAATAAAACTCCAGATTATTCCTTTAAACGTTTTTTCCTGCAGAGACATAAAAAGCTATAATTAATTTCAATCCTTATCAATTAGGTTAGACGGATGATCTTTTACAACACCTTTGTTCTTTCTTAAATATTTCCGCGATCCTTTTAAAGCTCCTTTGATTCTTTCCCAGAAAGCATTTATTAAGGAACCATCGACCTTTAACGTAGCCGTAGATGTTAGAACTCTTGCTTTTCTGTTCCTTACAAAACTTATCTTCCCATGCTTTTTAAGTCCAAAAGCCATTGTACCATCTTCTCCTCTTTTGATGTCAACTCTATAGCCATCTACACGGGCAAGGTCAGTCACGTGGGCGAAGACCATTCCTCTTATGCAATATTCCGGACTCTTGAATGAAAGCACGAAAAGATGAACATCTCTAAAAAACTCGTATATAGTCATCCAAAACCGTGGAAACTCCTTGCTCGGAGCATAGCTCCATAGTGAACACGCAGCAACAACACCTGGCTTTTTAAGCCTTTCAATCATTGTTTCAATGTATTTTGGCGGATACATCGTATCGGCATCTATGCAGATATAGTATTCTCCCTTTGCCTCATACAAACCTCTGTTCCTGGCATATCCGGCACTTTTCTTATCCTCAAAGAAATATTTCAGCCCAACAGCGTCATATACATCTGCAGTCCTGTCAGTTGAATTATTGTTTACTCCGATAATTTCAATTGGATATTTACATTTTGAATCACTCAGTGACCAGAGGCAACTTAATAATCTCTTCTCTTCGTTATATGCAATTACAACAACTGAAGCGACAGGAGTATCACTATTAATTTTTGAAAGGTTCTCTCTTACTTCGCAGATTACCTCCGATGGTGCATTACTGAATGGCCTTTCGAAGACAGAAAGATACTGTTTATACCATTTCATGATTTACAATGTTTTTATAAATTTTCAACAGTTCAGTTGCAGTTTTTTCCCAGGAAAAAAGCTTTATTCTTTCATTTCCGGAATTAATAAGCTCTTTCCGAAAGTTTTCGTCTGTCTCAATTTTAAGTATTCCTTCTGCGATTGCTTCCGGACTATACGGATCGACCAACAATGCAGCATCTCCGGCAATCTCGGGCATTGCAGATGTATTTGACGTAATCACCGGCGTACCGCAAGCCATAGATTCAAGTATCGGGATGCCAAAACTTTCTCTCAAAGAAGGGTAAAGGAATAGCAATGCGCCTGAAAAAATATATGGCAAGTCCGGATTAGGTATATAATCACAAATAACCAAATTATTTTTAATGTGCTCCAGACTTAACTTTGTTAATATGGAGTCTACATGAGATTCTTTCAAATCGGCAATAAGAAGGGGCTTTTTACATGTTGATTTTTTCAGATATATCCCGTATGCTTTAAGTACATTTTCAGTATTTTTTTTAGGGTCGGTATTTCCAAGAAAGAAAAAATATTCTCTGGCAGATATATATTTTGAAGTTATTTCATAATAGTCTTCGATTTTGCGAAAATGCTTACCAAATCCGTTATAGATATATGATATTTTACTAGCAGGAAGATTTAAGCGATCCTTAATTCTTTTCGACTCAAAATCAGATACTGTTATGATTTTTTTACTATTCCTTATTGCCCTTGGAACAACAAATTTTCTGTAATACCAGCCAAGATTCTGATATAAGGATTTACTAATGGTTTTTCTTTTTTCCAGAAATATAATATCATGCAGTGTAAGTAATAAAGTAGTATTAACACAGAAAGGAGCTGTATTGCTGGTACAATGAAGTAAATCCGGCTTTATTTTTTTTATTGCCAATGGTATCCCCAACTGTTCCCAAAGCGGATAAGTAGGAATTTTAATTTCTATTATGTGAAAATTTGGCGTTTCTAAAAGAACGTCATGGTCCGGTCCACTGCCTACCAAGATATAATAATCATTTACTTTGTCAATTTTTTGAAGCTCACGTATACATTCCAAGGCAACAAAATCCATCCCGTGTTTATTTTCACGAAATATTCTCTGAGCTTCAATTGCAATTTTCATTTCTTAACCTTTGGGGGTGTGAATAAATTTATTGTCTGCTCCTTTTGTTCTGAACAGGTTTATAAGCATAAGCAAAAATAGCAGTGGCAATTTTTTTATTACTCCAATATTTTTTGCAGTTATGAGAAAGCCCGGCAGGGCTAACATAAACGAGGTCATTAAAAGCAAAAGAAGAACCCACCACTTGAAAGACAGCTCAATGCTTATAATCGTTGTGACGATTATAATTATTGAAATCATTCCGAGCAGAACAATTTTCGGGAGCAATATCCACTGGAAAATTTTATCCAGATAATCCAGATTTAAATTTAATAGTGCCTTCGGTACATACTTCAAACCATTGTACAATGATCCAAATTGAGCAGAAAGCCATCTCCTGCGTTGATTATAAAAAACCTCATCCTTTTTCACTTTCTCGTCATAAACAAAAACATAGTCAAGAAAATCAATAAAAATACCTTCTTTGAGAAGGAGTATCTCCAACTCCTTGTCTTCACCAGCTGATGTAAGTTTACGAACATTCTCACAAAACCATTTGTATTCAAATGCCATCCCCGAACCAATCAAAGCGGATGATAATCCAATTTTTACATGCCCTTTCCTATAAATAGAGTTGTTAATCTCCTCACTCATCGCATCAAGAATTGCCATGTCATTGTCTAGATTCTTTGCCGTTCTGTGAGTTTGTAAGGCAGAGTCTCCGGAATAAAAAGCATCATTAATTTCCGAAATGTACCTGGTTCCTACAATATTATCCGCATCTAAGATTACAACTACGTCGTAACTGTTGTTCGGCAGATTATCTATAGCATAATTCAGGGCATAAGCCTTTGTGCTTTGCTCAGGATTAATTTCCATAAGGATTACAGGCATCTCAGATAGAATATGGTTGGTTGCATTTTCCATCCTATCCGAAATTACAACAACATCCATTTTGTTTTCAGGATATTCCTGTTCCAAAATTGACTCAACAGCTTGAAGGATAACCCTATCCTCTTTATATGCAGGAACCAGAATCAAAAATTTGTCTTGTTTTTTTGCATGAGGATATCTCTTTTTTTTGCCTAAAACAGAAAAAAAAGCAAATACAAAAGCATATATAACCGAAATTGCAACAATTATAAAAAATACCTTATCTGTGATGAAAAGCAAGTTTTCCATTTTTTGATTATTTAGAATAATTCTTTTTGTTTAAGAAAAAATCCATTACACCATGAATAATTGCAATAGCCAAGTCAACTCTGCCAACTAAAAGAGATCCAATTAATTCTCTAATATCAGCAATGGTTAGCTGATAGAGAATGGCAAATATTCTAGTTAATCCGCTTCTGTTCCTTTTAGCAAATATAAGTCTGTTTCGTACCATGTAGTACTTTTTTAAAGGACTATTTCTTCCTGTACTCCTACTTTCCTTGTGAACGATTACAGCACTCGGGTCAAACCATATTTCAAATCCGGCTTTTTTAATCATCTCACTCCAGTCCAACTCCTCATAATATAGAAAATAATCCTCCGGCATCAGCCCAACTTTGTTTATTACCTCCCTGCGGATCATCATTGCTGCTCCATGTACCGATTCAGTACGCCCGGATATGTCGTACTGACCTCTGTCAGTTTCTCCAAATCCAATGCCTTTATTTCTTAAAGTAATTCTGGATAATTTTGTATATCCTGCATATTGAATAACTCCCGAAGGCGAAAAAAAATGAATTTTTGGAGATACGGCACCAATTTCGGGGTGTTCATCAAGATTTTTCACTAGCCTGTTTATAGAAGAATCCGCTAATAATGTATCGTTGTTGATGAGCATTATATAGCGCCCGGTGCTTGCTTTTATTCCAATATTATTTCCTCCGGCAAACCCAAGGTTTGCCTGGTTACTCAAAATTATATATTCTTGAAACTCATTCTTAAGTTCTGAATACTCATCTGCACTTGAGTCATTGTCAACAACAATTACTTCATAAAGAATGTCCCGCAGATTTTTCTTAATACTTATCAGCAGTTCCCTCGTGTCTTTTAATCCGTTATAGTTTAAAATAACGAAAGATATATCAGGTAGTGATTTCATACTTCTTATCGTTTATTTTTTTCATCTCCTCAATCTCTTCATCGAATTTTGGACTAATAAAAATAAGAGTCATACTTATATAAAGGATAAATCCGGTAGGAAACTGTCCCATAATTTCAAGGCTGTAGGAAGCAACATATACTCCGCAGAGTCCACATATAAGCGCCGTGACCAGGCCTCTAAGTTCATTGTCTTTCAGGCGGAAATAAACAATATAAGCTCCGTATGAAACTATATAAAGGAGTATAAAAACATGAAGTACCAGCCCAATTATACCTGTTTCAACCCAAATCATAACATACCATGAGTCGTTTGGAATTTGCGCCAGATATGAATCGGGCCTGTATGTTTTTGCACTACCCCTGCTCATTCCTATTCCGGCTCCGATAGGTTTGTCGGCTAAATATACTTTTAATTTCTTCTGATTTTCTATCCGAACTTGAAAGGATGCATCTTCAATATTAAAAGCCGAGCGTAGCCTTCTTATATACGATATTCCGTTTCCGTAGCTGGTAAAGTTTAATAAAAGATATGCAGTTATAACAACAACCGAGGAAAAAATCATTATTCTTGTATTTCTGGATAGAAATGCGAATAATGTAAACCCTACAAAAGGGACGGCAATTGACCCTCTTGTTCCGGAAATCAGCATAGCATACATACAAGCAAGGAATGTCAGGAAAAAAAATATTTTGAGTCTGAGACCCTTAATGTAAACAGATGTAATCGCAAAAACAATTCCTGAAAATGCTATTCCTGTTCCAAAGTTAGCCGCATCTGTAAAGAACGAAAAGTATCTGACTCCGGAATATATTATATGAGTTGCCATCCCGCCTTCGAGATATAGCCACCTCGATTCCCAAGCGTCAAAACCAAAATATTTTTGTATTAAAGCTTTTAATACTGCAGTTAATGCCAAAATTGCCCAGGTAACCAAAAGTGTTTTGAAGTCCCTGTATCTTTTCACAATTATTGAAGTAATTACAACTATTATTAAAAAGTATACACCTATTCCTCTTACAGATGTTATCCATCCCACTGCAGAAGAACCTGGATTAAGAAGTTCAAGAACACAATATAGAAACCAAATAAACGCCAAAACAACCAGAGAGTTATTTGCTCTTCCCCATTGATATTTTGTATCACTTTTAAAAACCTGAAAAATCAGTGATATAATAGTGACTACAAGAAGTACATCCATTATTATACCGGGAGATATTACTTTAATATACCTGGACAGGCCTGATATATAATAATTTAAGATGAATATTGCAAAGAATCCCCAGTATGGATTATTAATGATGAGTATAAGATAAAGAATAACTAAAGGAGCAAAGGAAACTGCAAGCCCAAAAACAAAGCCAAACCTGAGTGTAATAAATGTAATTGCGTATACTGATAGCATCAGAAACGCATATACTAGAGGCTTATTTACATTATCGACAATAAATTTTCCAATATCCACTGAACTCCTTTACTTTGATGTTAAGCCAAATTGAATCATTTTATAAACGAATGTCCTCAATTTTGAATAAGGAGGCATTAGTCCAAGGAAACTTTCAGTAACATCTCTGGATGCCTGGTTAAGGTAAAGCAAAACCGGAGTATTATTAGCCTGAATTTTAAGTCTGTCAAACGCAATTTTGTCAATATCCCGCCACACTTTATCTGCTCTCACGACAACCAGATTCAATGATGCTTCTTTAAGCAGTCCGGCAGGAATTGCCGATTTTAATATCGAACGGTGTTCTACCAGAATTATATCTTCATTATCGTAATCAAAAAAGTCATAGAGATTATTTGAAAGAAGGAAATCCCTTGAATCTCCGAAATTATCATCATGCCATGACATTACTCTTACAATCAGCCCTCTTTCATTCCAATAATTGCTCAGATGTTCTATTAATTTCGATTTACCTGTACCATCATCAGTGCTAATAAAGTTAATTATATCTGGTTTTTCTTTAGGATTAAGATAAGGAATTATTGAATTGGCCATATAATTTGTAGCAATCCTTTCGTATTCCTTCCTGTATGACCTGAATCTGAACCTGTTTTTCCTTGGGAATGCTCCAAGAACTTTAGCTGGTATCAATCTTTCTGCTCTTTGTTTGTCCCTTACTGTCTTATCAAATATTTCAAGCAGGATAAGGAATGAAAGGATAAATACGAAAGTACCTATAAGCGTTGCCAGAACAATCATTTTTCTCGCAGTAGGCATAGGAGCAACAGGAAAAAGAGGCTGATTTATAGGCTTAAGGTTTGCAGAATTCATCTGCAGAGTCTTCTGCCTTAACAAAGCAGTATTTAAACTCTGCAAGACACTAAGATATGATTGTTCTGTAAAACTGATATTCCTCTCTATTCTTTTAAGAGTAGATCCGATTGGAGAGTAATAAACATATTGCTGGTCAAGGCTCTTTCGGATTTCTTCCATTACTTTGAGCTCTGCCGTCGATTTTTCACGTTCGATAAGCTCGACAATCCATTCATCCACAAAAGAGCTTGAAGCGACCCCTTCCTTAGTGTATTTTTGATCATAAATGGCCGCTGAATAGGCTTTTAAATCAATTTCAGCCAAATTGCGTTTTTCCTTATATGCTTTTATTGTATTGCTATATGTTGAGGATGAGTCATTTTGAAATGCTTCGAGTCTAACTATCTGTGTACTCAATTGAGATATTTCATCTAGTTTTTTAAGAAAAATACCATTTTTTTCAATAGCCTTAGCCTGTTCCGAAATCCTTTTTTCCAATTCAGCAACCATCGTTGTTGAACTGGTATATTTCAGCAGTATACCATAATACATTATTTCATAATCCTTTGATAAGGCCGTGACTTGCTTTGTCTGTTCGGCATAGTTTATAACCTTTTTATCAATGGAATATTGAGTAAGTGTGTCTTCTGAGAGTCTCAGTTTTAATGTGAGTCTTGCCAATTCATTTCTAAAATATTCGACAACGTCATTTGTTTCACCAAATCTTAAAAGCCTGTATTGCTTTGGAAATTCATCATTCAGAATAACAAGCGTATTATATGCTATACCAGGATCGTTTGAAGAGTACTTGATTTCCAGCATATCACTATTGTATAGCCGGCTTACTTCAATGTTACTAAGTGCTGTATAGCTATAGTGAGGGTGGATCCAGTTAAAAAGGCCATAAACAAAGTTTGTTGGAGTTGCTTTCTCGTATGCATTAAGGTTCTGGATGGTTTTTTCTTCAGATGATTTGTCAATAAGCGCCCTTACTTCCTTAGGTGTTATTCTTACAAGGTTTCTGAAATTATTTGCCTGAATATAATTATTGTCCTTTAATGAGTCGCCGTACATCATATCCTGTACATAAAGTCTTAATGATACGTTTCTTAATGTACCTTTAGACTTAATTATACTTATGAGATTGTCCATTCCATTATTTACCGTGCTCCAATCCACCCTTCCGCTCTCCAATCCCGACTCTATTGTGAAACCCGATGCAATTCCTGTATAAATAGTAGTACTTACCTCATATACCCGAGTCAAATTTTTTGTTTGGTATATTGCAAAAATTGTAGCAAGTATGGGCAGTATAACTAACCAGTACTTATTTCTGTACAATAATTTGACTATTTGAGATAGAATATCCATTTATTTGTTCAGAATTTTAATTTTTGATACTATTTCTAAGCCTTTCAGTGATTTATTAAGTTCCGACAATACTTTTTCCATTTGGATATAAGATTGGACCTGAGTGCCTTTTGCAGAGTTTAATTCCTGAGCATTCAATTTACCCATTATATAGTCCCTTTGAGCCGCTTCCAGCTGAGAATCTGCCATTGAGCATTGTTCAATTACATATTTAAGGGTGTTAAGCATCTCCTGCGCTCTGTAATACAACTCTGTAATTTTTTGTCTTTGATCGTCATACCACATTTCTCTTTCTTTGAGCGTCTCCTGAATCTTTAATTGTTGCATTCTGATTCTGTTTCCGCGATCAAATATTCTATCAAGAGGTATCGCTATTGAAGCACCTGCATTATACCATAGTTGGCTTGCTCCCGAATTTTGATATATCAATGGATAGTCAGTTCCCAAGTTCGTAAAGGAATTAACTCCCATTATACCATATTGATAAGACCCAAAAAGACTAAAGTATTCAAGCCATTTCTTTTTTTCTGTTTTAAGAGCGAGCTCCTGTCCCTCCATCCGTAAATTATAAAACTGAACCATTGAACTATTCATCGCTCCCTTAAACAATGTATCTAAAGGGGGCAATCTTAATTCAACTAGCTCTCTGGCCGATACTTGAGCAGAAAGGTTTCCACCGATTGCGCAAAATATTATTAGCAAGATGAAATATCTTTTCATAGTTTGTTTAATTATACATTCTCTTTCTGAATGAATGCCGTAAAAGTCTTTAAAACAATTTTTAAATCCATCCAAAAAGAATAATTTTTAGCGTAGTATATATCAAGCTGTTTTCGTTCTTCGGGTGATAGTTTACCTGAATCTCCCCTTTTCTCAACTTGCCATAATCCAGTTAAGCCGGCAGGTCCCAAAAACCTGTCAATATATTGGTCTGAAGTAAGTTGTTCTGCCTCATAAAGAGGTAAAGGCCTGTTACCGACAATAGACATATCCCCCAATAAAATATTAATTAACTGTGGAACTTCGTCTATGCTGAATTTTCTTATAAACTTACCCATTTTTGTAATACGTGGATCATTCTCATATTTAATAAAATTATTCCTTTGCTTGTTACCTTTTTCTCTAAGAAATTCTTTCTCAGATATTACTTCGTCATCGGAAACAAATGAGTTGTCCGACACAAAGGAACTATCCGACAGAGAGTACTTTACAACTGGGATTTGAGTAATCTCATCGGAATAGTCGTATAATAAAGGATCAACTTCCTTGTATTGATTGAGACTTAAAAATTCTTTGAGCCTTTTATCTGCATCCTTATACATTGAGCGAAATTTATAAAAATCAAATATTTCGTAATTGCTCCCGACTCTTTTCGATTTATATATAACAGGCCCCTGGCTTTCAATTCTAATCATTGCGGCAACAACAATAAGTATTGGAGACAGAATGACAATAGCTGCAAGTGAAAACAAAATATCAAAACATCTTTTCCATATCGGAATCTCATATGTACCAATAGGAAGATGTTCGTGTGCTGAATCTGCAATAAGCATCTGATTCTTTGCAATAAACTCCAGACCGTTATTGAGCCGTGTTTCACTAACATTCGGGGATATTGTATCTTTTAATCCGGCTGCCTGATATTGTGGAATTTCATTTTTCCCTATCTCAGAAGTTACAAGAACAATGTATGCTAGTGGCAATTCTTGTTTGATGAGTTTTATTTTTTTAATATCATCGTCCATTTTGGACTTTTCAAAAAGGACCATAACAGGGAGTGAATTTATGTTCTTTTTGAGAATCACTGAAAATCGAGACAGGTCGGATGATATTTCAAGTTCGCCTTTTAAAAGCCTGTTGAAATGAGATATAAACACCTCATTATCTCCGACGTATATGACAAATACTATCACTCAATAATTTTTTTAAGGCGTACTTTCAACTCCATTGGATTAAACGGCTTAGATATATAATCATCTGCCCCTTTTTCTAAAAGTTCAATTTTTTGAGTAGTACTATCCTCTCCTGAGAGAATTACAAACGGAATGGCTTTGAAAAGTTCGTTCTTCTTTATATAGTCAAGAAATTCAACCCCACTCATATTTGGCATATTGATATCTGATATTATTAAGTCGGGCAAGTTACCTTCCTGCAGCCAGGCAATAGATTTAATCGGATCATCAAAGTAAATGCATTCAAACATATCTGAAATATAGACTTGAATTATCTTGGCAATTGTCTGCTTGTCATCTACAATTAGTACTTTCTTTTTCACGATAACTTTTGATTTTATACAATCCCTCTAATTTTAATGTGTAAAAATACAAAAAAGCGTCAACAATTACCTGTTTCTGAAAAATATTTATAATCTTAAATACGAACTAATACAAAAACAATTTGGCATTTAAATAATACATGATAAATTTGTTCTTATAATATGTAACTATGAATAAAATTCGAATACTATTTTTGACAGACTTTTTTATGACTGTTGCATCATTCATAGTATTGATTTTATCAATAACAACAGCTATTTCCGGCCTTTCACGGCCCGAACCTGGGAGCTACGCCAATCTAATAGGACTTATTTTGCCCTTAATAATTATTTCGTCTCTGATCCTGATAATTTATTGGTCTATAAGAAAAAGTTTTTTCGTTTTAATTCCTCTTCTGGCTCTGAGTATTAACTACAACTCCATATTAAGTAATATTCAATTCCGATCTGGTAATTCCAACTTAATTTCAGATATAAAATTATCTGTTAGTATTGCTTCCTATAACATTCATGAATTTAAATATATAAATGATCAGACTTCCGTTAGCCAAGTGGCTGAATTTGTTAAGTCCCGGAATATAAGTGTAATTTGTTTTCAGGAGTACAAAGTACCATATTTTCTTAACTCTGCTGAGCTGATTGGATCATTTGACTTTCTTCCATATTACTATTTCAAAGAACCGGATAAAAATGAAATTGGGATGGCAATATTTAGCCGCTACCCAATCATCAGAGCCCAAAAAGTCAATTTTGAAGACACCGGAAATGGACTAATATGGGCTGATATTAAGATAGATAGTAGTAGAATTATACGAATAATTAATAACCATCTTCAAACCACAAACTATATCAGAGATCTTAAAGCAGACGTAAGCCGAAATATTGAATTTTTACAGAAAAACTCAATAATCCGGGCATATCAGGCCGACGCAGTTAGGTCAATTATCGATACTACGACCATTCCGGTAATCGTTTGCGGAGACTTTAACGACATCCCCACTTCATATACATTCTCAACAATAAAAGGTAAAAATCTTATTGATGGTTTTCGGGAGGCCGGCTCTTGGCTTGGTGGCACATACCGTGAGATGGGTGGACTTTTAAGAATAGACTATATCCTTCATTCAAAGAATTTTAAATGTATAGATTATTCAAGTCCCAATATTGACTTGAGCGATCACCGGCCGGTTATTTCCAAATTAGTTTTCCGAAACTGATTATATTGTATTGCTTTAACTGTGAGAACCACATCGCCATTAGTTGTGAGCATTATAACCGGTAACTTAAACCTAAGCTTCTTTATTTTTGAACCGGTATATCGAAACTAAAAGTAGAGCCTTTACCCTCCGTTGACTCAAACCACATTTTTCCTCCATTCCTAACAACAAACTCTTTGCATAAAAGGAGTCCTAATCCCGATCCCTCCTCGTTATCTGTTCCAAAACTGGTAAAATGGGTGTCGGCCTTAAAAAGCTTCTCTTGATTTTCCTTACTTATTCCTCCTCCGGAATCAACAACAGAAATTGTGATAAAATCATCTTTCTCAGCAACATTAACATCCACATCCGATCCCGGATTGCTGAATTTAATTGCGTTGCCAACAAGGTTTCTCAGAACTGTTTTTATCATGTCCTGGTCGATTCTTGCCTTGGCTTTGGTATCTCCGTTTAACTTGATTTTAATGTTTTTTAATTCAGCAACAACTTCAGAAAGTTCGACTTCTCCCCTTATAAGAGGAAGAATCTCAACATAGTCCTGAAAAACAGTATTTAAACGACCTGTCTGACTTTTTGTCCACTTCAACAAGTTGTCCAAAAGAACAAAACTCTCTTCTGTAAGTCTGTTGCCCATGATAAGAAGTTCATACATATCCTCGTCAAGGGATTCTTTTGGAATGTTGAGAACCAGCGCATTCATAACCATACGTATGGAACCAATTGGAGAACGCAAGTCGTGTGCAATAACGGAATAGAGCTTATCACGGCCGATAATCGTTTTTTGAAGTTCTTCGTTTTGCCTGGAAATTGTTCTTTTTGCCGAAACAAGGGATAGCTGGTGATTTACTCTTATTAACAGTTCGTCTTTATTGAATGGCTTCGAAACATAGTCTGCTGCTCCCAGTTTAAAACCTTTCACTATGTCCTCCGATGAGTTTAGAGCCGAGAGAAATATTATCGGAATCTCTTTTTTGTCCGGCATCTCTTTCAACTGAGCGGCCACTTCATGACCGTCCATAATTGGCATCATGATATCCAATAGAATAAGATCAGGACTGTTTGTGTCCATTATTTTAAGAGCGTCTTTTCCGTTATAGGCAGTAAGAGTCTTGTATCCCGCTTTTGAAAGGAGAAGTTTAAGCAAAAGAACATTTGCATCGACATCGTCGACGATTAAAACAGTAAAGTCTGAATTTGTTATTTGCATTTAATTCTTCAAGTTCCTAAAATACTCAATGGTTTTTATTAATCCTGCTTCTATTTGAATTTTTGGTTCCCAGTCAATTATCTTTCTTGCCAAAGTAATGTCCGGCTGCCTTTGTTTAGGATCATCCGAAGGAAGGTCTTTGTGCACAATTTTTGATTTTGTTCCTGTAAGAGCAATGATTTTATTTGCCAGTTCTTTTATTGTGAACTCATTAGGATTTCCAATATTTACAGGTCCAATGAAATTATCGTCGGTATTGTTCATAACCCGTATCATTGCTTCAACAAGGTCATCTATGTATTGAAAACTTCTGGTTTGAGAACCTCCCCCGTATAGAGTAATATCCTCTCCTTTAAGCGACTGAACTATAAAGTTTGACACTACCCTTCCGTCATGCGGGTGCATTTTTGGACCATAAGTGTTAAAAATCCTGATAATTTTTATTTTAACACTATTCTGCCTGTGATAGTCCATGAATAGCGTTTCTGCACATCTTTTGCCCTCGTCGTAGCAAGAACGCAATCCGATGGTATTAACATTGCCCCAGTATGACTCAGGTTGAGGATGCACGGAAGGATCGCCGTAGATTTCGCTTGTAGACGCCTGAAGTATCTTTGCATTTATTCTTTTCGCCAGGCCAAGCATGTTGATTGCTCCCATTACGGAAGTTTTTACCGTTTTTATAGGATTATACTGATAGTGCACAGGAGAAGCCGGACACGCGAGATTGTAAATTTGATCAACTTCGGCATAATAGGGTTGAGTTACATCGTGTCTTACTAATTCAAAATGAGGATGCCCAATTAAATGAATAACATTTTCTTTTGAACCTGTAAAAAAGTTATCAAGGCACACAACGTCATTACCTTCTTTTATAAGACGGTCACATAAGTGTGAGCCAATAAAACCTGCTCCTCCGGTTATTAGTATTCTTTTCATAGTCAGGATTTTTTCCCTATTGAGTAGTGCCTGAAACCTTCTGACTCCATTTCCGAATGGTCGTATATGTTTCTCCCGTCAATAATCACGTTGTCCTTCATGAGTTGCCTTATTTTATTCCATGACGGCATACGGAATTGCTTCCACTCAGTTATGAGGGCAATGGCATCGGCATCTTTCGCTGCATCATATATACTGCTGCAGTATGTTACTTTGTCTCCGATTCTTCTTTTTGCTTCATTAATTGAAACAGGATCGAATGCCTTTACTGTTGCACCTGCATTTATCAGTTTATCAATTACAACGAGAGAAGGCGCTTCTCTCATATCATCGGTATCGGGTTTAAAAGAGAGCCCCCATATTGCAATTGTTTTACCAGACAAATTCCCGTTAAATGCAACCATAAGTTTTTTGACTACTATCTCTTTTTGCTCCTCATTAACAGATTCTACTGCCTCAACAATTTTCATAGGTACTCCGTGGCTTTTCCCTATATTTACAAGTGCTTTAACATCTTTAGGAAAACAAGAGCCGCCGTATCCGGCTCCGGAATACAGGAAACTCGTGCCAATTCTCTTGTCGGAGCCTATTCCCTTTCTAACCATCTCTACATTAGCTCCTGTAACTTCGCAAAGCCTGGCAATTTCATTCATAAAGCTGATCCTTGTTGCCAACATTGCGTTTGCAGCATATTTTGACATCTCGGCAGAGGCAATATCCATAAAAATAATTGGAAATCCGTTTAAAACAAACGGCTTGTACAACCGCTCCATAAGAAGAGCAGCTCTTTCGCTTTCTACCCCTACGACAACTCTGTCCGGAGACATAAAATCTTTAATGGCAGCCCCTTCCTTAAGAAATTCAGGATTGGATGCAACGTCAAATTCAATATTAACCCCCCTTTTGTCCAGTTCGTGCTGAATAACATCTCTCACTTTTGGGGCAGTTCCAACAGGAACTGTACTTTTTGTGACCAGAAGAACGTAGTCTTTCATGTTTTGACCTACTGTTCTTGCGACATCAAGAACGTATTTAAGATCAGCACTTCCATCGTCATCCGGAGGAGTTCCCACTGCACTAAACACAATAGAAACCTTATCAATATTTTCCTTTAAATTTGTCGAAAAAGAGAGCCTTCCCTCTTTTACGTTTTTTGCAACAAGTTCCTGGATTCCCGGCTCATAGATAGGCATTACTCCCTCGTTGAGCATGTCAATTTTCTTTTTGTCTATATCGATGCAAACAACATTTATGCCCATTTCCGAAAAACAGGCACCGGTAACCAGTCCAACATATCCTGTTCCAACTATTGCAATATTCATACTCAATTAATGTTATTCGGAGTTAAGAAGAGTGGCAATTGTCTTTCTTAGAAGTTCTGCCCTGTATGGTTTTGTTATATAATCGGTACAACCGGCAGCCAATGCCACGTTCCTGTCATTGTCATACGCAAATGCTGTAAGTGCTATAATAGGAACAGTAACGCCATTCTCACGAAGCCTTTTTGTTGCCTCAAGTCCGTCCATCACCGGCATTTTCATATCCATTAATATTACATCCGGTTTTATCTCTTCGTAAAGATCAAGAGCTTCGGCTCCGTTTTCTGCCCTATACATATCATAAACGCCTTTTAACATTGCCTTTGCAAGAATATAATTGCTGTCATTGTCTTCGGCATATAAAATCTTGATTTTTTGTTCTGTGTCCATACTAAGCAAAATCTGAAAGAATTATATTTATATGTAAATATAGCAGAAATTATAAACAAAATTGCGACATGAATTAAAATTTAGTATCCTGTTAAATTAATCACGGTGCAAATTAAGTAACTATTTTGTTACATCAAGAAACGATAGTGTTTTATTTACTGTTATTTTTGTAGTTGCTGGAGCAAAAGAAGTTATAAGGTTAGTTTTTTATGGCTGCTATCTCTTTTATCGCTTCGATTGCCGTATCAATTTCAACTTCTGTTGTAAATGCACCAACGCTCAGTCTTACAGTTCCATGCGTATTGTAAGTTCCAATATGTTCGTGCACCAGCGGAGCACACTGAAGACCCGTGCGAACAGCAATATTATAGTCTACATCAAGCATCATTCCTACATCCCCTGCTTCAAAACCCCTGATATTGAAAGAAAGTACCGGATTTTTATTTTCACGACTGTTCGCACAGTATGTTGTTACACCATCTATGTTTTGTACAGCAAGTCTCAATTTATCCCACAGGGCTATTTCACGGTTGTGAATATTCATTACTCCCTGATTAGTAACCCATTTAACTCCTGCATAAAGGCCTCCTACTCCTAGCAAATTGAGAGTTCCGTACTCAAGACGATATGGATATTCGTCCAAATGGCTTCTTTGTGCCGAGCGCACACCTGTTCCTCCTGCCCTGGTAAGCTTAATATCAACTCCTTCACGCACATAAGAACCACCTATACCGGTTGGTCCCAAAAGGCATTTATGACCGGTAAAACAGTAAACATCAACATTGCAAGCCTGCATGTCAAAATCTACCGAACCGGCTCCCTGGCTTCCGTCTACAACAAACAGCACTCCTTTATCCCTGCAAATCTTTCCAATCTCCGACAAAGGTTGTATTGTTCCAAGAACATTTGAACAGTGCGTTACAATTACAAACTTTGTTTGTGGGCGGATTGCTTTTTTAATATCATCCGGATTTACATATCCATTATTGTCAAAAGGAACATATGTTACTTCAATTGTACCCTGTTGTTGATGTGTATACAGCGGTCTTAAAACAGAGTTGTGCTCAAGTAGCGTTGTAACAACATGATCCCCTTTTTCTACCAGTCCGTTAATTATTAGATTGAGGGAATCGGTTGCGTTATAGCTGAATGTGAGTCTGTTGTGGTCGCTACCACCATTGAAAAGCCTGGTAAGAATCTTTCTTGTATTATTTACAACCTCTTCCGTTTCAATGGCTGCGTCAAATCCGGAACGTCCCGGACTAACTCCTTTTGTTCGGTAAAAAGTGTTCATGAAGTCATAAACTTCGTCTGGTTTGGGAAAACTTGTTGCCGAGTTGTCGAGATAGATAAGCTTGCTCATGATTAGAGATTTATAGTTAAAATTAATTATTTGTCAATTATAATTGCGTCTGCAATCAACTCTGCGATTGTTTTGATTTTTACTCCCAGTTTGTATGTATGGTTTAGCTGTGAGAGCTGATCTACACAATTATGGCATGGAGTAACAACAACTTTTGCTCCCGTTTCTCTAATCTGGTTTGCTTTAATTTCGCCAACTTTGATTCGTCTATCGTTATATTCACTCATTGCAAGCATTCCTCCGCCTCCCCCGCAACAAAAATTTTCGTTTCCGTGAGGATTCATCTCGGTAAAATTTTGCGCAGCGCTTTGAACTACAAATCTTATCTGTTCTTTTAAACCTCCGTTTCTTACAAGATTGCAAGGATCATGGATCGTAACCAGCTCTTTATTAAGGCTTTTGTCCAGCCGGATTTTATTATCCTTAATGTACCTTAACATTAACTCAACGGCTGTTACAGTCTCAAAATCAAATTGTTTATTCAGATAATTTGGGCCATCCCATCTTGTTGCTCTGGATCCGTGCCCGCATTCACCCAGCACAAGTATTTTACTTTTGAGTTTGTGAATTTCGTCGTATAGATTTCTTGCAATTATTGTTGCTTCTTCCTTGTTTCCGTTGAAAAAGCCGTAATTTGTCACATCGTAGAACTTTGAAGAGAGGGTCCAGCTCTCTCCTGCAGCATAAAATATTTTTGCCATTGCAGAAATTGAAAGAGGGAAAAACTTAGGTTCTCTGGGATTTAACGTGTAGAAAACATTTTTATCGGTTTCATCGAGAGGTATGCGGGCGTTTTCGTTTCCCATTTCGTCTATGAGTTCCTCTTCCATCCACTTGATAGTATCTACAAACTCCTCAGTAGGAATTCCCATGTTATTTCCGGTCTTGAGGGCAGAATCTACAGTTGCCTGAAGCGTTGCCGGCACCATGTCCATTGCCGAAAGCATTTCCCGGCCTTTTCTAACAACATAAGCTATATCTACGCCAATCGAGCAATGTTTTACACATCTTCCGCACATTGTACATGCTCCAAAGAGCAAATCTATCATCTCCTGTGCCATGTTGTCGTCAAGATCTTTGGCATTTACAAGAGAAGGGGCAATTTTACCCATTGTTGTACAATATTTGCGGTAAACAGAACTTACCAGATCTACCTTTCTTGCAGGTATGAATCTGGCTTCCTTTTGTGTAAGATAGAACATACAGCTGCCCGCGCAAAGCCCGCATCTCACACATGCATTAAGATTTGTAAGCAGTTTGCTGTCTGAACTGTTTCTTAATATCTCAAGAGCCCTATCCCGTCTGTTTTTATCTACGTTTTGCATGTTATTCTGTTTTTTGAGGCCAGGTTCCCCTCCATCCGTAAAAAAACCCAAGATGATATCTGGCAAAAAAGAAGTAAAGAAGGTGCCTTGTTTTACCCAGCGGCAGCCAAACTAAGAAAAGAGACATAGTTAAATAATAGAATGGTTCCAATCCGGGAAACAACAGAAAAAAAGCAGAAAATAGCTGTGCAAAAGTGGTTAGTAAATTTGATATGTAATCATCCGGACCCGAGAGCGATTTAAGTTCGGAATTTAAAACTCTTTTAATTAAAACAGCAAAACCTGCGGCAACTGAAACAAAAAGCAAAGCCGACAAAAAATATTTTATTCCTTCATACCACTCCGTAATTCCCGAAATAAAGACCAGAAATATCCCCAGCGACAAAAAAGTTCCGATATGGTAAATTATACCTGCCGCATAAGTAGGCAAGTGCATATAAGCAGACTCCTTTTGAGATGGCGACATTGCTTTTGTAAAAGAGTAGATCACCCCTTTAGAGACATTTCCTGAAGGAGCGGAAAGTTCATTGGGCCTGCCAAGAAACAAAAGTCTCACAAACTGAAATGTGAGAAGTGAAAAAGATAACGTGAGAGAAATTATTGCAATCCAGTGATACCAGCACATAAGATAATGGAATTAGACGCAACCGTCCGGTTTTGGCAAACCTGCAACCCTGCAAGCTCCTCTGGCAGGACCTAACGGAAAGAGTTCGTATATTTCCCTGAGCTTTAATCCGGTTTCCTGGCAGATAGTCCGGATCATGGGAGCATTCCCTTTCTCTTCGAAATTGCCTCTAATTATCCGGATAATTGCCCAATGTTTGTCCGTCATCTCCTCAATTCCGTCCGATTTTGCAAAGAGAATTGCTGTATCATCATTCCATAAAGAGGGTTCAGTAAGAAATCCGTCACCATCTACCTCAAAGAGTTTCCCCTCAATCTCAAGTTTTGCCATTTTTAAATTTAGTTTGTTTTGTGTTTACGAAGGTATAAATTTTATGGTTGGATAAAAAACTTTAATAGGCTATATTTGTTTACTAAAGATATATACTAACACAAATTATTAAGATTATGACCGACCAGGAGATTGCCCACACAAAAAAACTTAAACCTATAGGTGAGATTGCTAAGTTGATAGGTATAGACCCGGATGACCTGGAACTTTACGGAAAATACAAAGCAAAACTTCCTCTGACTTACATCGACAGAAACAAATTCGGGAAACTAATATTAGTTTCTGCCATATCGCCAACACCTGCCGGTGAGGGTAAAACAACAGTTTCAATTGGCCTGTCGCAGGCATTGAACAGAATTGGAGAGAGATCCATTGTTGTACTAAGAGAACCCTCTCTTGGTCCTGTTTTTGGAATCAAGGGCGGAGCTACAGGCGGAGGTTACTCTCAGGTTTTGCCAATGGAAGATATAAACATGCATTTCACGGGAGATTTTGGAGCTATAGAAAAGGCGCATAATCTCCTTTCGGCACTCATCGACAACAACATTCAGAGCAAGAACAACAGCCTGAATCTCGACCCCAGAACAATTTCATGGAAGAGGGTTATGGACATGAACGATCGTGTTCTTCGCGACATTGTTGTAGGTCTGGGAGGAACAGGAAACGGAATTCCTCGTGAGACCGGATTCGATATCACAGCAGCCTCGGAGGTAATGGCCATTCTGTGTCTTTCAAAGGACAGAGATGACCTAAAGGCCAGGCTGGGCAACATTTTCATAGGCTTCACCTTCGACAAACAGCCGATATATGCCCGTGATCTCAAAGCCCACGGAGCAATGGCTGCTCTGCTCAAGGATGCAATTAAGCCTAACCTTGTTCAGACAATTGAAGGAACACCGGCAATCATACACGGAGGACCTTTTGCAAATATCGCTCAGGGTACAAACTCAGTAATCGCTACTCAGACAGCGATGTCGCTAACCGACTATACTGTAACCGAAGCCGGATTTGGTTTCGACCTGGGTGCAGAAAAATTCCTGGATATTAAATGCCGTTCGGCAAAGCTATCTCCTAATGCAGCAGTACTGGTTGCAACCGTTAGAGCCCTTAAATATCACGGAGGAAAGCCTCTTAAGGAGATTAAGGATTCCGATGTTGATGCTCTTGCCAAAGGCATGGGCAACCTTGAGAAACATGTCGAAAACATTAAGCAGTTTAGCCTGGCACCAGTAGTTGCAATCAACAAATTCGCCACCGATTCGCAGGAAGAACTCGACTTTATTATAGACTTCTGCAAAAAGAAGGGAATTCCTGCTACTATTGTGGATGTTTGGGGAAAAGGCGGAGCAGGTGCAGAGGAGCTGGCTCATATGGTTGTGCATGCAGCTGCCGATTGCTGTCCTAACTTCTTGCCTCTCTATCCTCTTACAGACTCTGTTGAGAAGAAGATTGAGACCATAGCCAAGAAAATATATGGCGCCGAGGCTGTTGACTATACTGCAAAAGCAAAGGCCAACCTTGTCAAAATTGCAAAACTCGGACTTAACGACCTTGCAATTTGTATGGCAAAGACTCAGAAGTCTCTGTCTGATAACCCGGAATTGCTCGGTAGACCAAAAGATTTCATTGTTACTGTAAGAGAAATTGAGATTGCTTCAGGTGCTGGTTTCTTAATTCCAATAACAGGTGAAATCATGCGTATGCCGGGCTTGCCTGAAGAGCCTTCATCTATGCACATAGATATTGACAACGACGGTAACATTACAGGGTTGTTTTAGAAGTTACTTAGAGTGACGGCTATACAACTCCTTTTCAATATCACTTATTGAAAGGCCGTAAAGTTCCAGCAATACAAGAAGATGGTATATGAGGTCTCCTGCTTCATATACCAATCTTTTTTTATCTCCCTTAATAGCCTCGATGATAACCTCAGCTGCCTCTTCACCCACTTTCTTGGATATTCTTTCTGCTCCTTTTTCAAAAAGCTCAGTTGTATAGGAGCCCGCGGGCATTTGAATGTGTCTTTCCCTAATTACCTGCTGTAGTCTCCCGATAAATCCCTCTGTCGTCTCATTGTTAAAGCAGGTATTCGATCCTGTGTGACAAACAGGACCGGCAGGGTCAACTCTTATCAGGAGCGTATCATTGTCGCAATCGGTCTCAATACTTCTAACATAAAGATAATTAGAACTGCTCTCTCCCTTTGTCCACAACCTCTGGCGAGACCTGCTAAAAAATGTAACCCTGCCATCCTCAACGGTCTTTTCAAATGACTCCCTGTTCATATAACCAAGCATTAGGACCTTAAATGTATTGTCGTCTTGAATAACTGCAGGAACCAAGTCCGAAGCATTTTTAAATATTAACTCTTTATCTATATTCATAATCGATAATTTTTATCGTTTTATCACACTCTAACATTAACCCCTTGCTCAATCAACCACCTCTTAAGCTTTGGGATTGGGATTTCTCCGCTGTGGAAGACCGAAGCAGCAAGAGCAGCATCTGCCTTCCCCTCATTAAAAACATGAGCAAAGTGATTCATATTGCCTGCTCCGCCGGAAGCAATTATTGGAACTGGAAGCATTGTGCTCAGCATAGAGAGGGTATTGCAGGCAAATCCTCTACGGGTTCCGTCATGACCCACAGATGTAAAGAGTATCTCTCCCGCTCCTCTCCTGCAGGCCTCTTTTGACCACTCGAACAGCTCTCTGTTTGCAGCAAATCTACCTCCCTTTTTCATGACATGCCACACACCATCTGTCTCCACAGCATCAACGGCAACAACAACAAACTGAGATCCGAATTTTTTTGCGATTTTGTCAATCAAAGCAGGATTTTCAAGGGCCGAAGTATTAATAGACACCTTATCGGCTCCTGAGTCAAGCAGGGCCGAAGCATCGTCTGCCGACGAAATCCCTCCGCCTACGGTAAAGGGGATGTTTATACCTCTGGCTATTCTGCTTACAAGGCTCCGAAAAGTCCCTCGTCCCTCACAGGAGGCGCTGATATCGAGGTACACAAGCTCATCTGCCCCTTCGCAAGCATAGAACCGGCCCATCTCTACCGGATCTCCCATCTCCCTGATGTTAATGAAGTTTACGCCTTTGACTGTCTTCCCGTCAAGAACGTCAAGACAAGGGATTATTCGTTTTGTGACCATCTTCGAATCTCCTCCTCATTTAAAACTCCATCGTAGAAAGCTTTACCGACAATTACCCCTTTGACTCCGCTTTGGTTGAGCAGGGCAATATCTGATAATGAGGACACACCTCCAGAGGCGATAATGTCCAGTTGCGGATATTGTGCAGAGAGGGTTTTATAGAGATCAAAAGCAGGACCCGAGAGCATACCGTCCTTTGAAATATCCGTGCATATTAGTGTTTTTATCTTTAGTGAAGTATAAAATGATATAATATCCTTTATTTTATTATCTATCTTCTCTATCCAACCATTTATTGCAATTTTACCTTCAAATAGATCCAGCCCCAGAACTATCTTTTCAGAACCATAAATATCAATGAGTTTAGATGTTAGAACCGGATTTGTTACGGCAATACTTCCTGCTATAATTCTTCGCGCCCCTGCAGAGATTGCCCTGCCTGCAGATTCAAGTGATTTTATACCGCCTCCGAACTCTATAAACAGTGAGGTTCCTGAGGCTATCCTTTCAAGTACCTCAAGGTTTCGGGGCTTAGCCCCTCTGGCTCCGTCAAGGTCTATAAGATGCAGTTTTTTCATGCCCATATTTTCAAATTTTACGGCTAACTCCAGAGGATCAAACGAGTACTGAAACGGTTTTCCGTAATCTCCCATGGCAAGCCTGACGCACTTCCCCTCAATTATATCAATTGCGGGTATAATTTCTATTTTGCTTTTCATAAATTCTCCCTTGTTATATTGATAAAGTTCCTCAAAACTCTCTCTCCCGCCTCTCCGCTTTTTTCGGGATGGAACTGTGTCCCGAAATACCTGCCCGATGCCAGCGAAGATGAAAACAAAGAGCCATGCTCCGTTACAGAAGTTGTTAAAAGTGAGAGCTCAGGGGCAAATGAGTGCACAAAATAGAACCATTCACCCTCTTTAATCCCCTCATAAAGAGGTCCATAAAGATTATTAACACTGTTCCATCCCATGTGAGGAATTTTTACTCTCTCTTTAGCAAGCCTTTTTACTGAAGGAGAAAAATAACCAAGACAAGAGGTATCTCCCTCTTCGCTATTGTTGCACATTAGCTGCATCCCTATGCAAATGCCAAGTACAGGAACCTTTGTTTTGGGAATAATGAGGTCCAGTTTGCATTCCAGGATTACATTCATTGCATGTGAGGCCTCACCAACACCGGGCAAAATGAGCCTGTCTGCTGCCAGAATAATAGATTCTTCTGCCGTTATGGTATACTCTTCTCCAATTCTCTCCAGGGCTACGCCTAATGAGAATATATTACCTGAATCATAGTCAATTATTGCTGTCATAACACTCCTTTGCTGCTTTGAATTTTTGAGTCGTTTCCCGATGTGTTCAAAGCACTCCGCAATGTTCTGGCGAAGGCCTTAAATATGGCTTCGGCAACATGATGAGCATTTAATCCGCCCGCCTTCACATGAATTGTTGCTTTCATGCTCTTTGAAAGTGTGTCAAAAAAGTGTCTGAACATATCTGACTCAATACCTTCCACATAGCTTGCAGGAAAATCGACTTCCCATTGAAGAAATGCTCTGCCACCGATATCTATAAGAATAGTGGCAGATGACTCATCCATTGGAAGGGCAAAGCCGTAACGGTTGTTGCCCTGTACTGAGGCAACAAGCTCGTTTAATGCCTCCCCGAGTACTATTGCGACATCTTCAACTGTGTGGTGAACTCCGTTTTCGAGGTCGCCACCGGCAAAGAGCTGCATTGAAAACCCTCCGTGTACCGGAATCTGTTCCAGCATATGGTTAAAAAAGGGGATTCCTGTGAAAACCTCATTTTTCATATACCCATATGGGTCAATCTTTACAGAGACCATAGTTTCGGCTGTGCTCCTCTGCTTCCTAACTAAGGAAAGAGCACTCACTGAGACAGCTCCCTTAAGTATTTCAAGAATGTAAGAATTTTCACTTTCCGTTCCAATTGTGATTCTCAATGCACCTCTGCAACCCTGTGCAGATGATCTGTCTCTTACAATGACTCCGCTTTCAAGAAGCTTGCGGAATACCTCCTGATGATTATTAATTCTTACAAGTACGAAATTAGAGTCAGAGGGGTAAACTTCAAGTACATCAGGTAATAATTTTAGTTCACTTATTACTCTTTCCCGTTCACCGATTATGGCCCCGACCTGGCTTGTGTTTCCTCTTCGAAGCAGGCCAATTGCTTTTTCCTGACTTAAGATATTCACATTGTAAGGGTATTTGACTTTGTTCATCAAGGCAACAACTGCGGAGGATGCTATTGCAAATCCAACCCTCAGACCGGCCATACCCCACGCTTTAGACAGGGTTCTAAGCACTACCAGGTTAGAGAATGTATCGACCTTGCCGGCAAAGCCTTCATTCCCCGAAAAATCAATATATGCCTCGTCTACAACTACAATACCGTTAAAGTTTCTGATAATTGTTTCCACTGACTCTCTGTTCAATAAATTGCCTGTTGGGTTGTTGGGCGAGCAGAGGAAAATGATTTTTGTATGCTCTCCTGCCTCATTAAGCACCTTAAAGGGATCAAGTGAATAATCCGCTTCAAGCGGCACCTCAGCACACATTACATTATTAACATTTGCAGCTGTTTTGTACATGCCGTATGTAGGAGAGAGAGTTATAATGTTATCTGTTCCCGGTTCACAGAATACCCTTAAGAGCAGGTCAATCGCCTCATCACTTCCGTTACCTGCAAACATATTGCAGGCCGGGATTCCGGTGACTTCCGAATAAACCTGTTTAAGCTTTGACTGCGAAGGATCGGGATAGCGATTGAACCCGTTATTAAATGGATTTTCATTTGCGTCAAGAAAGATTCCGCTCTCAAGGCCACACTCGTCTCTTGCGGTAGAGTACGGAACCAGTTCTTTTATGTTACTCCTTACTAAATTCTCAATATTCATGTTAAGACTCCTCCATTCTTACTTTTACGGCATTACAGTGAGCCTCCAGCCCCTCTGCCAGAGCCATGGTTTCAATTGTATTGCTGAGGTTTACAAGACCTTGTCTTGATATCTCCTGATATGTAATTGTCCTGCAGAAACTGTCCGTCGAAATTCCTCCCTGAGATTTTGCCCAGCCTCCGGTTGGCAATGTGTGATTTGCTCCAGAGGCGTAGTCTCCTGCGCTTTCAGGAGAATAGTTGCCAATAAAAACACTTCCTGCTGCTTTAATTTCATTTGCAATCGACCAAGGTCTTTCAGTTACAATTATTAAGTGCTCCGGAGCATATTCATTGGCCATATCTACAGCCTCGCTAAGGTTTTCAAGAACTACTATGCGGCTGTTTTTGAGTGCACCTTCTAGCTCCGGTTTTCTGGAGAGAGCAGCAAGCTGATTTTCAATTTCGTCCCG
This sequence comes from Rikenellaceae bacterium, assembly GCA_003513895.1. Taxonomy (GTDB): domain Bacteria; phylum Bacteroidota; class Bacteroidia; order Bacteroidales; family UBA932; genus Bact-08. Next base: position 17,812 of record DOSU01000148.1, on the reverse strand, counting down.
GCATTTTAAAGCAAATTCCCCGGAAGTGGTAAGTAGCAATACCTGAGAATCTGCCCCATGTTCTGCCTGCGAGAGAAGATCTGCAGCAACAAATGCAGGAACTGCACTATTGTCGGCAATTACCATAACCTCAGAAGGTCCCGCAAACATGTCAATCGACACCCTGCTGCTTACCTGTTGCTTGGCAGCTGCCACATATCTGTTGCCCGGCCCAAAGATTTTATCACTTGGAGATACACTCTCCGTACCGTATGCCATCGCTGCAACAGCCTGAGCTCCTCCGGCCTTCACAATCTTATCGACTCCTGCAACTTTGGCAGCATAGAGAATAACCTGATTTACGGAGCCATCCTTTGAAGGAGGAGTAAAAAGGGTAATCTCTTCGCAACCGGCAATCTTTGCCGGT
>DOSU01000148.1:16011-17334 GCA_003513895.1 Rikenellaceae bacterium | reverse complement strand
CGGCAATCTTTGCCGGGATAGCAAGCATAAGTACTGTTGAGAAGAGAGGAGCTGAACCCCCCGGAACATAAAGACCGACTTTTCTCAGTGCGACTCTTCTTTGCACACATCTCACTCCCGGTGTGGTCTCAATATCAATTTCCGGGAACACTTGTGCCTTATGGAAAGAAGTAATATTTTCTGCAGCTGTCTTAATAGCCATCTTTAGACCAGGGTTAACTCCGGAATCGCTGTTTTCAATCTCCAATTCTGAAACAAAAAGTGAATCAAGCATTGCTCCTTCAAACAATTTTGCATACCTGATTAACGAACTGTCTCCGTTCCTGCGAACATCGCCAATAATCTCCTTTACAGCCTCGTCTACTGAAAGGTCCCCTGCAAAGGGGCGCGACATAATCCTCTTCCTGAGGTCATTGTCGGGATAATAAATAATTTCTGTCATGGCATCATTTTGTCAAGTGATAAAACTAAAATTCCTTCTGCTCCCAGCAATTTAAGCTTCTCCAGTTTTGGCCAAAGCTCTCTCTCTGCTACAACTACATGCATTGAGCACCAACCCTCCTGGGCAAGAGGGAGAACAGTAGGGCTTCTCATTCCCGGTAAAAGAGCAGATACCCCTTCAATCATATTCTGAGGCAGATTCATAAGAATATACTTCATCCCCCGGCTCCTTTCAACTGCTTCAAAACGGGCAAGCAACTGCTCAACAATTGCGTTTTTTTCCGGGGTTATATTATTATTTGCTATCAGAGCAGCTTCCGACCAGAAGACCTTTTCTACCTCCTTAAGGCCGTTAGATATGAGGGTTCCTCCTGAACTGACAATATCAAAAATTGCATCTGCCATTCCCACAGAGGGAGCAACCTCAACAGATCCTGCAATCTGATGTATCTGTGCATTAACTCCTTTTTCCCTAAAGAAATTACTTAAAATTACGGGGTAAGAGGTGGCCACCCTGCGACCGGAAAACCATTCAATTCCCGAATACTCCTCTCCTTTTGGTATCGCAAGTGAAATGCGACACTTCCCAAAGCCCATCTTGTGGACCACATTTACATCGTAGCCTCTCTCGACTACTTCATTCATTCCTACAATCCCAACGTCTGCCACGCCAGTGGCCACCGCACCCGGAATGTCATCATCCCTGAGGTAGAGCACCTCAAGAGGAAAATCCTCACATTTTGCAAGTAATTTTCGTTTGCTCTGGTCCACCGAGAGACCGCACTCATTTAGAAGCTGAGTACTCTCTTCACTAAGTCTGCCTTTTGCCTGTATTGCCAATCTTATCATAATGTTGAATAAAAAAAAGGGCTTGCCAATTGG
>DOSU01000148.1:4896-15919 GCA_003513895.1 Rikenellaceae bacterium | reverse complement strand
AAGCCCTTCAGGTAATTAAATATAATTTGTCTAACTCATATATCCACAATAACCTCTTGGCCCGCCGTTTAACAACAGGTGATGATGATGCAGTGTATGGATATTAGAATTTGTGTACATGTCTCTTTGTTAGTTTGCAAATGTAGAAGAAAAAAATGTTAACATCCAAAAATAATTTTCAGAAATTTTTAGTAAGAATGTATACTGCCCTGTGCTACAGCAAGATATTCTACACCCAACCAGGTAATCATTAGCATTATAAATGCCAAAGGGATTATTAAAAGTGCTTTTCTTCTGGAAATACCTGCGTAGGACGCATGCAGGTATACCAGATATGATGCTGCTGTGATAAATGCCCATACCTCTTTTGGATCCCATGTCCAGTAATCGCCCCAGGCCTCCTTTGCCCAGATTGCACCCATGAGCATTCCTGCTATCAGGAAACCAAAACCTATAAAAATCAGGTTATCAATGAGAGTAAACAGTTCTCCCTCTTTTCCTTCGTCCCGTAACAGGGTAATGATGGCTGCTAAGGTAGCAGCACCCATCATCGCATATGAGAGAATGTAAACTGTAACATGAGGCACAAACCATATGCTCTGCAAAGCAGGCATCAGGTTGGTTGTATGAATTTCCGGTTTAAGCAGGTTTACCAGAACAAAAACCGTGGATACGACAACACTGTAGGCCATAAGCCATTTGTATCTCCACCTGAGGTATGTGACATATCCCACAAGCACAATAAACAGAGAGTACCAGAGCCTGGTTTCACCCATTGTCCGAAGCGGCGGATGATCCATTGAAGCCCAAAGCAGGCCGATAAATGCAGAAAAGAGAAGAAGACCTGCAACTATGAGCAAATTGCCCCACAGAGCTTTGTTCGACTTATATAACAACAGCGTTCCGCCATACCATAGTACAAGCGAACCTGCCGCAAAATATATGAATTCATTCCAGCTCATTCTCTTTTCCCTCCTTTCCATAACAGGGTTATTGCCCCCAGCATTACAAGTATGATTCCCACATAGACAGGTACAATCCAGGGATCGTAAACCAGCTCAAATACAGAGATGTCCGAATCTCTTCCGGCGCGTGTATCATATGAATACTGATAAACCTTCCAGCTTCCTGCAGTAAGAGGCTTGTTCACCTCAACCGTTCCCTTTTTTTCAACTCCGTTTTTGGTAAAGACAACTACATCCGAGAGAAATTTCCTAGGCTCTGGAAAAGTCATCGCAAAGCAAAGCACATCTGACACATCCAGTACTAAGAAGGGCTGAAAATGGTTTCCGCAGCTTACCCATCCGCTTGAGACATAATTATCAGCTCTGCGGGTGGCTGTAATGAATGCTCTTGGTGCCATACGAGGCCGGTAATCAAAAGTGTCGACTGCAACAGACCAGACGGAAATTTCTCCTTTTGACCCCTCAAAACTCTCAATAAGCGAAGGTTTCCCCGGAGGCTGAGTCTCTCCTGTTCGTTTATCAATCAGGGCTATCTGCGGAGAGAACTCTTCCATTGAAAAATCGTTGAGTGTAATTGCCAGTGGAAGCTCCTCTTGAGTTTGGGAACCCGTCCTCTCTCCTCTCCATTCTGTCTGCCCCTCGGCAATTCTCATAAAATACCGCTGCATGTCTGCAGAACCCGGGCCTGCTGCCACAAGCAGAATAAAGAGCCCTAAATGGTTAAGCATGAAGCTGTAATCCCTCTTAAGATTAAAACTCCTGAATCTTCTTCCGATTGTAAGGGACAGGTTGGCCATGATCATAAGATAGATTAAGGCAAATGGCCAGGAGTGCTTGACATCGTTGCAGGGGATAAGACCCATATAAATTGACATCATGGTAATTGAGACAAGCAGTATCACAGATACTCTGCCAGCCCCAAATCTTCCCACCTGAGTAGCCGGTTTAACAAAAGCCAGCACCAGAAGTAGTATAGAGAGTACAATATTTACAGGCCAGGAGAAGATTGTAAAATCGAGCGGCCCAATAGCAAATTGCAGGGCGAACCCTGCAATTACTGTGGCAATTATTATCAACAACTCGTTTATAGCAGTTTTTTGCTTGATTTCGCCTTCTCTATCCATTGTGGAATTATTGTAGAATTAAAAACTTCTTTCTTTTCGCGAAGGTCTTTCATATCAAGTCCTATGTACTTTTGCGCTTTTTCTTTTGTTGATATATCGGGCATAGGAACCTCTCCTGTTACTCCAAGAACTTCAAGAACTTTCTTTGCCTCAAGTTGTGCCTGATAGCTTTTGTCAAGTGCATGGGCCATTATTCTTTGAGTCTCCACAGGAGCATGAAAGGATGCTCCGTGAGATGCAACGGCAAAATCCCATCTCCATTGAGCAGCCCTTAGCAGTTTAAGAACCGGTTCCATTTGTTTTTCGTTTGCTCCGTTGTCCCAGGCATACTTCGCTTCAACATGTGCTTTTACAAGTTCTTTCTCAACCCTGTCTCTTATCTCAAGAACCTTATCCTGATATTCATAGACATACTTCATCAGGTTCTCTTTTGTGTCGCGATGGCAGCTAAGACATGTTCTGTCTATGTTAAGCAGCGGAGACACCAGCTGGTGGTCGCTATATTTAATTGCTCCGTCTGTTTTATATGGCATATGGCAATCGGCGCAAGATAGCCCCCGCTGAGCGTGAGGACCAAGTTTAAATAGCTCATAGTCGGGGTGCTGAGCCTTTAGCATTGGAGTCTTGCTCAGTTTGTGAGTCCAGTCTGTGAAACCGGCCTCATCGTAATACTCCTCCATGGTTTCAACAGTCATTCCCTTGTCCCATGGGAAAGTCAGGTACTTGCCATCGCCCTTGAAATAGTACTCAACATGGCATTGTGCGCATGCAAGAGAGCGAAGCTCCTGAATTGAGGATTTGCCAATATCCATTCCCATTCTTTCATAAGCCTCGGCAAGAGCGGGGCGGGATATGTTTATGTTCATGTTCTGTGGGTTGTGGCAATCGGCACAACCGACCGGATTTACAATTTCATGACCAAAGGCAGCCCATTTCTTAGAATAGAAGTTCTCAATTCCAACATCTGCCATCATTCTTGGAACATCCGGGCTTTTGCATGCCCAGCAGGTAGCAGGCTGAGGACCCTCCTCTGGTGTCATGGGAGCTCCCGTTCTGAGGGAGTTGCGCATATCATCAAGCGCGTGCATGTGCCCGCGCGGCGACGAATAGTCCTGTGAGAATGCATATCCTGCCCAGAGGACGACCATCTCCGGTCTCATCTCCAGAACATCTTTAACGACGTTTCCGTTGTGTTTGCTTTCGAATGTTGTGTCAGCAGTTTTTTGCCAGGTTTCGTATTCACGCGGATAGTTCTCTCCCCAGATTTCATTGCGCGACTCAATACCTGTAATCTCAACCCTTTTGTTCGAAAAGAGAGTGGCAATTTCTGCCCGCCTTTCGTTTACCGATGCAGCCAGAAGACCGAGCAGAAAAACAATTACTATTGTACCCCCAAAGAGAACCCACATAAGCAGTCCTCTGTTTTTTTCAATAAACAGTTTAAGTTTCATAGGATATCGTTTATTTCATAATCTCTTTTAACCATTTGGGTACTGCGGAATTTGGCAATGGAACTATTGCATTCGGGCTCATTGCAAGATTTGAGATTCTTCCGTGAGGAACCTCCCTGTGGCAATCCCAGCATGCCTTTCCCATGCCCTCCTGAATATCGGAATAGCTGAGCATTCCGGTCTTTATAAATTCGGTGTTAAGCTGAGTGTGACACCTTATACAGTTCTCCATAATCACGCCGTAGCTCTCCTTCCTTGGTCTGAGGACCTGTGGTTCCATACGAAGGGTAAAAACAGATGCGTGGAACAGACCGTCTTTTGCCTTGAAGGCGTACTGACGAAAAACATTATCGTGAGGGACATGGCACTCATTACAGGTGGCCCACGCCTGATGGGAGCTCTTTTGCCACGACTGATAATAGGGAGCCATAATATGGCAGTTTACACATGACGAAGGATCGTCCGACAGATAAGAGGGCATTCTGGCGACATACATAAGATAAATAAAAACCCCCGTTACGGCTCCTAAGAGTACAACAACCGGAACAACCAGTCTCTTTGGAAAAGTTACTTCCATAATCTTCTCTTTTGATCCTTAACAAAGATAAAAAATCTTATCAATAACCCAGTTCAAAATCAAGGTCAACAGCACTTAAACCCTCATCCATCCATTTTGGCATCTTTTCACACTTAAGATAGTGATTGAAAAACTGCATCATCCGTTTCTGAAAATCTATTTTATTTTCAATTTTCTGCGGCCAGTGAACCTCTCCTGAATAGTTAAGGAGCCAAACCGGCTTCTGAAGTCGTTTTAGAGAAGTAAAATATTCAATACCCTGATACCAGGGAACATGTCCATCCTTATCATTTGCCATTATTAAAATTGGAGTAGTAACTTTGTCCATAGAAAAAATTGGAGAATTTTCGATGTACCTCAGCGGGGACTCCCATGGGGTTTTTCCTATCCTGCTCTGTTCGTGTTCATACTGGAAAGATCTGTTATGTCCAGTTCCCCAGCGAATTCCTCCGTATGCGCTGATCATATTCACAACAGGTGCTCCGGATTCTATCGCAGCAAAAAGAGATGTTCTTGTTGCAAGATATGCAACCTGATATCCGCCCCAGCTGTGTCCCTGCGCTCCAATTTTAGACTTGTCTACAAATCCCATATTCAATATAGTCGAAATGGCCGGCATTACGCAATTATAGGCGCTCTCTCCAGGGTAACCCTCTTTGTAGTATATATCTGGATTGAAAACAACATAACCGTTACTTGTATACATGTGGTAATCAATAGTTGACCGGTGAGCTTCGGGAATTCTGTAGGAGTATAGGGTTGATGAGTTTTTTTCATAGAAGTTCACTATCATCGGATATTTTTTTGCAGGATCAAAATCGGCAGGTTTATAAATAACTCCTTCAATAACTTTCCCCTCAAGAGTAGTCCAGTTAATTAACTCGGCTGTTCCCCAGTTGAATTCAGATTGCTGTGGATTTGCATTTGTGATTTTTACCGGTTTTTTGAAACTAATATTGCTTAGCCACAAATCCGGAAATTGTTCAAAACTCTCTTTTGTAAAAATCATCTCCCCGCTCGAGGCAGCTTTCTTTACATTTCCATATATGAAAGGCCCGGAGATGATTTGTTTCGGCTCTTCCCTGCGATTTAGATTTAGCGAATAAAAGCCGCTCTCCTTGCTTGTTTCATTAAAAGAAGACAGAAACAGAGGATTTTTTTCATCGATATACTCTTGATTCGGATCAAGCCGTACTACTCTGTATATTATCCTGTTTTCCCTTCCGTTGAATGTTATTCTCTCAGGAGTAAAAACATTATCGGGACTTACTCTCCATATGTCGTACCTGTCATAGACATAAAGAGCCGACTCATCCTCGTTCCAACCTGCAATCTGATATGAAGAAGGCATCTCCGGTACATCATTTTCCTCATCGGATACTTGAATAACGGTTGGAGATGTAATCCGGTATTCTTTGAGTCTGGAAACCGAAAAAGCGAACCAGGAACTGTCCGGAAGGCTATACCAGTAAAGAAATGAGCCTTTAGGAGAGACTCTTACCTCCCCACTGAGGCCATTTGTCACAGAAGTATTCCTCCCCAGCAATGAATTGAAAAGGAAAACATCGTATTTAGTTTTGCCTTCCCACATCTCTGCAAGTTTGTAGTTGTCATTTGAAATAACAACGGAATAGTCCGAATTTCCCTTGTCCAGCATAATGGAATGATCGGCTATAGGCGATTCTATCTGATTTGCAATATCATTTTTTAAATCATAGACTGCCAAAAAACTTCTCTTTTTATCTTTTTCCTTGTCAATTACCTGTATTGTAAACTGCGTTTTCTCCTTCCAGTTCCAGACCTGTACAGCCGGCCATTCATCCTTTGCTATAGTTGTATCTCTTTGTTTATCTGCGGGAGCGGTGCCAAAATACATTTTTGAACCGTCTTCGGAAAAATGAAGTTCGCGATTTTCGGATACTTTCCACCCGTTAGGGAATGAACTGTTTCCCTTAACAATTATCTGTTTTGATTCCGAACCTTCGCTTTTAAGCCAGAGTTCACCGTTTGATATCCACACAGCATTATGGCCGTCGTCAGAAATTGACATTTTATCCGTTTTCTTTGCTGACGATAACTCGGTCGTTTTATTGCTTTCAACCTGGAATAGGATAAGTTTGTCTTTTGTTTTAATTAGCACACTTTTTCCCTTTTTTGCAGGAAGATAGTCTGCCACTCCTGTATATTTTCTCTCCAGGCCAGCAGAGAGATCAAGTATTGTGAGAACTGAGTCCTTACTCTTAACCGCAATCCAGTTGCCCCATTCAGGTAGCATTTTGAAAGAGATTACCGAATCTCTCTTTACACTCTCCCTTTTAAAAATTGAGTAAAAAATTAAAGATTCTGCCTTTTTTTCGGCCTTGTTAAAAACAAGATACCTCGAGTCCGGAGTAAAAAAGATTGTCTTTGCCGAATCGGCACTAAATATTTCATCGCCTCTGGAATTATAAAGTTTTGCAACAGACTTTCCCTTCCATGGCTCAATCTTGACGGCGACAAATTTACCATCATCAGAGATTTTTGAATCTGTAATTCTGTTCCATTTAACAATATCATTAACCGTCAGCAACTTCTTTCCTGGTTGTGCATGAATTGTTAAAACGGCAAAAATGATTAACGAGAAAGCGATTATTAGTTTTTTCATCTTATTGGAATGTTTAAGATCCATCGTTGGGTTTTGTACAAATATAATGAATTCTGCCATCGTAATTTGCTTTTAATTATTTACATTCGTATTATGGAAAACTTCAGAAAGATTAACGAACAGGAGGTTAGGCAACTCAAATTGCAGAGATGCCACTCTGAAGACTGGTCACGGATATTAGTTGATAATGCATTTAAACCGGAAAGGGTTTGGGATGCTGCCTTTTCGGGAGATATACGCCTTGGCGTTTTCGAATCAAAATTTGAACTCCCCGGGGGTGTAAGAATACAGTCGGGTATATGTCATGCAAAACTTCACAATGTATCAGTTGGCAACAATACATGCATAGAAAACATCCACAACTACATTGCAAACTACGACATAGGCAGCGACTGTATAATTGAAAATGTGGACAGAATTGTGGTTGATGGAGTTTCATCTTTCGGGAATGGAGTTGAGGTATCTGTACTCAATGAAACAGGAGGAAGGGAGGTCCCAATAAACGACAAGCTCACTGCACACTTTGCATACATAATGGCTCTTTATCGTCACAGACCGGCACTTATAAAGAGAATGCGGGAGCTTGTGAATTTCTATTCAAAAAAACACTCTTCAAACAGAGGATATATTGGAAACGGTGTTAAAATCAGCAATACCGGCTCCATTAGAGAAGTGAGAATTGGAGACAAGACAATTATTGAAGGAGCCTCTATGCTTAAAAACGGAAGTATCAACAGCAATGAAAGCGATCCCGTATATATTGGGTATGGAGTAAGGTGTGAGGATTTTATTATTTCGTCCGGTGCCCATCTCGATATCGGAGCGACTATAAGCCGCTGTTTTGTTGGTCAGTCCACAATTTTAAGCCGTAACTATTCTGCAACCGATTCGTTGTTTTTCAGCAACTGCCATGGCGAAAACGGAGAGGCCTGCGCAGTCTTTGCCGGTCCATATACTGTAAGCCACCACAAGTCAAGTCTGCTGATTGCCGGAATGTTTTCTTTTATGAATGCCGGATCCGGATCAAACCAGTCCAATCACATGTACAAACTGGGTCCTATTCACCAGGGCATTTTAGAAAGAGGAGCTAAAACCACTTCCGATTCATATATACTATGGCCATCAAGAATCGGAGCATTTTCACTTGTTATGGGCCGGCATGTGAACAATACCGACACAAGTTCACTCCCGTTCTCGTACCTAATTGAAAAAAACAACACTACTTACCTCATTCCGGGAGTAAATCTGCGTAGTGTTGGAACAATCCGTGATGCACAAAAATGGCCAAAGAGAGATAAACGAAAAGACCCCAACAAACTGGACCAGATAAACTACAATCTATTAAGTCCGTATACAATTCAGAAGATGCTCACGGGCCGCTCGCTGCTGCTTGAACTGAGAAGAGTTTCGGGAGAAACCACCGACCTGTTTTCCTATAAGAGTACCAAGATCAAAAACTCTTCCCTGATGAACGGGATAATGTTCTATGAAACAGCCATAAACAAGTTTCTTGGAAACTCACTAATCAAGAGGCTGGAGGGTATCGATTTTAAATCCGAACAGGATATCCGAAATCGCCTGAAACCTGACTCTGCCTCCGGACTTGGAGAGTGGGTCGACATCTCCGGTTTAATTGCCCCTCAAAGTGAAATTGAACTCCTGATGAAAGGGATTGAAGAGAACTCTTTGTGCAAGCTAAAAGAGATAAATGAATTCATCGAAGAGCTTCATAAAAATTACTACAACTATGAATGGAGCTGGGCCTACAGTAAAATCAAGGAGTTCTATGGTATTGATCCGGAAACAATAACTGCAAAAGAGGTCAAGCAAATTGTCCTCGCCTGGGAAAATGCAGTTGTTGGGCTCGACAAAATGATATACGACGACGCAAAGAAGGAGTTCTCATTAAGTTCCATGACCGGGTTTGGAGCCGATGGCGATTCCAACGAACGCCTTCAGGATTTCGAACAGGTAAGGGGCGGATTTGAGAGCAACCCGTTTGTTTCTGCAGTTCTCCAGCACATCGAAAACAAAACTGCGCTTGGAAATGAGCTGATTGGGAGGCTAAAGAATATCGTAGATTAAGCATATAATTATACCATTTTGATACCACATTGCACTCTCGGAGTGCGTATTTTTGTTTTTTTTTAAAATTCTAATATCGCAGAAAATGAAAAACCTTATTTTAACACTTTTGACAATTTTTGCAATTCAATCATCATTACAGGCACAAGTTGCAGTACAAATCAGTGATTCTCAACAGAACCTGTATGAAAGAAAAGTGGTAACATTCAACAGAATGAAGCGGACAGGAATCCGTCTTACTATTTTAGGTACTGCTCTTGCCGGAGTTGGAACAGGTTTGCTTGTAGACTACATAATAAAAAATGATAACATTTATTATGATTATAATCAAGATGAAATGGATTTCAAGTACGCAATGGGAGTTAGTATGACAACACTAGGAGCTGCTGCTATAGGCGGAGGAATTACATTATGGTCAATTGGTGCAGCGAAGTCGAATAGCTATAAAAGAAAGCTCGACACTTTCTCTTTCAATCTGAGTCCGGGTTACCGACAGCAATTCTCGCTGGCGTACAGATTTTAAAATTCACAACTGTTTTTTTGGCAGATTAAATTATATTCATTTACATATAATTTCACAATAAACTATAATATTATATCTATTTAAATATAATTTATTATATTTGTGCAAATTTATATCTAAAAACATATAATGAAACGTTTGGCAGAATTTGTAAAGGAGCGAAGAAAAGAGGTCGATCTTACTCAGGAGGAGTTTGCAGAAAGAACAGGTGTGGCATTGACTGTAATACGTAAAATTGAGCAGGGTAAGACAAACCTGAATGTGGACAAAGTCAACATAATATTGAGCATGTTCGGGCACGAGTTGGCACCGGTTAACAGTAAAGAGATAGTAGAATGAGAAGAGGCAAAGTATATTATAAAGATATTCCGGCAGGGATGATTACTGAAACTGATGACGGTGAATTCGTTTTCCGGTATGAGGAACAATATGTAAAAGAACATCCTGCCGATTTTATCACGTTTACAATGCCTGTTAGTAATGTCCCATATATTGATAATCGATTGTTCCCTTTTTTTGAAGGGCTCATACCAGAAGGATGGTTGCTGGATTTAGCTTCAAAAAACTGGAAAATCAACCGAAATGACAGGATGGGTTTGTTGCTTGCCTGCTGCCAGAATTGCATTGGTGCCGTAAGCGTAATACCAATACGAGGGAGTGATGGAGAATAAGTGTTTATATTGTTATGAATCCCTCGAAAACGAGGTGGATTTTCACGAAAAATGCTGCAGGACGTTCTTTGGGTCTGCAACTCCACCTGCATTTCCATATTCTATCACACAGATGGAAGAATTGGCAGTGAGTGTTGTTGAACGGAGTATAGCCGTACCCGGCGTGCAACCTAAGCTATCATTGTCGATCATTAAAGAAAATCAGAGAAAAGGGAAAAATCGGCTGACAGTTGTTGGGGCTTTAGGAGGACAATATATTTTCAAACCACCATCAGAAAAATACCCCGAAATGCCGGAAAACGAGCATCTTACTATGCGGATAGCAGATGCATATGGCATTCGTGTTGTCCCATCCAGTCTTATCAGGCTTGCATCCGGAGAATTGTCCTATATCACGAAAAGAATAGATCGTACAGAAAAAGGTGCAAAAATCCATATGCTGGATATGTTCCAGATTACGGAAGCATTTGACAAATACAAAAGCTCCATGGAGAAAGTGGGCAAAGCGCTTCATGATTATTCAGTCAACACCTTGCTGGATAAAGTATTTTACCTTGAACTGAGTGTGTTTAGCTTCCTGACTGGCAACAACGATATGCACCTGAAAAACTTCTCCATGATTGAAAGTCCTTCCGGCTGGGTATTGGCTCCTGCGTATGACCTTCTGAATGTCGCAATAATTAATCCCATCGACACTGAAGAACTTGCACTTACAATAGAAGGCAAGAAGAAGAAAATTAAATGGGTTCATTTTAAACACCTTGGAGAAGGAATGGGGCTGACAAGCAAACAAATCCAAAGCGTATATTCGAGGATGCTTAAAAACAAACCAAAGGCTATAGAATTGATTGCGAAGTCTTTCCTGTCGGATGGCATGAAAGAGGTCTATAAAAATCTTCTTCAATCAAGATATGAGCAACTATAATCTGCTAGTTAGGCCCTCCATTATCGCCGGAGGCGTAAACCTGCGACGCAGGAGCACC
>DOSU01000148.1:3936-4824 GCA_003513895.1 Rikenellaceae bacterium | reverse complement strand
TAAACCTGCGACGCAGGAGCACCAATTTTGCCACTTTTTTGGTAGCGACAGGGAGTCAACCTATTTCAAGACGAGACATAGACGGTAAAACCGAGTGAAATATATTTGATAGGCAATATAAGCTGACGCGGGCTTTGCAAGGAGGATTTGGGCACCAGCTAAGCGAGTAGAACGTATAGAAAAACATTAGCAGGAATTGGCCTCCGTGGAACACGATAAGCTATTCAATTCCTGCCTATGTTTTTTAGAGAAACGAGCGCTAAGCGGGTAAATCCGGTGCAACAAGTTCAATTTGCACTCTGTTGATTATTTGACCATGAGCCTTTCGCCGGCACTCTCCTTAACGGTTCTTTTCCACATTTCGGAATAACCGGGCTGAGATGGCGAGGCAGGAATGGATTTGCTGTGTCCGTTATTGATGAAACAGCCGTTCGCATCTTGCTTTTTGATGTTGCCATCCATGAACTTAACAAGAAGGTATTTGTCTAGTTTATCCCATTTGGCAAACAGATCCTGAGCTGTATTTACAGAATAGTCTGTAAGGAATTCTCTTGCTTTTTGTGGAGATTCTTTATAAAGCATCATTGCTGCAGCATCTATTGCAGCTGTTCTTTCAATTGCGTCATTTTCATGTTTATCGACTGCCTTGCGAACTTCCGGTGCAACGCGATCATAAAGCAAATATGCAAAGTTAGTTACCCTGTTAAAAAGCCAGAAGGCCGATGTAGGTGAGTATGTGAGCATGTCGCCGTTTCCAACGCGGAAACACTCCGGAACCCTGAGTGTGCTTGAGTAAATTGGGGTGAGAGCCGATGTTGCTGCATCGTCTACGCCAAACCAGAAGATTCCTCCGACTTCGTCCGGAAGCCAGTTGCGGGCCTGGCCAAG
>DOSU01000148.1:0-3821 GCA_003513895.1 Rikenellaceae bacterium | reverse complement strand
TTGCTGAGTTGCTATTGCTCTTTCGTTTATGTAGCTTACTCCGTCTACTTTAAATCCCATTGGCCTCCATCTGTATGGAAGTGTATGTCCGCCGGCTCCGGCATCTTTTGTCATATCAAGTGCGGTTCCTTCGTAATGGTCTCTCATTACATCTGCAACCATTTTAACTGTGAGTTTCTGTGCCGGTTTTATATACAAGGGTAGTCTGTTTTTTGCATTGTGTCCCATTGCATAGTCCTGGTAATCGGTATATGGTTTGCCATTTATCATTCCGCCGCCAAGAATATTGAAAGCTGCCCATACCCTGGCTTCGCATCCTCTCATCGATCCAAAATCGAGGGGAGCATATGTGTCGGAGAAATTGAAATCTTTGTCTGTTCCTTTGTAATATCCGTTTTCACGGGCAAAAGAAATTACATCAGGTGCATAAAGAAAGTTTTCGGGATCGTTCAACGGGAAAGTAGTTATTCTTGCATGATTTGCATGTGCAGAAATGTATCCGTCCGGAATTCTGGCTGCTACCCATACAGCACCTTTATTGGCATTTTTCCCGTTTACCATCTTTACTCCCTTGCCTATCATCTCAAGAATCCAAACTTCATTTTTATCTGCAACCGAGAATGATTCACCTGCTGAATAATAGCCATATTCCTTAACAAAATCGGTCATTATTTTAATGGCTTCTCTTGCTGTATTGGCTCTTTGTAATGTTACATATATTAAAGATCCATAGTCCATTATAGCTGTTGAATCTTCGAGGGGAAGCCCACCGAAGGTTGTTTCGGTTATAATGACCTGATGTTCGTTCATGTTTCCTACTGTTGTATAAGTTTTTCCAATCTGAGGAATCTCTCCGAGATATTTACCTGTGTCCCATTCGTAAATTTTAAGCATCGAACCCGGTGCAAACGAATTGGCCATTTTAAAGTACAATTCTCCATAAAGCTGGTGAGAATCTGCAGAATAGGTTACCATAACGGACCCGTCTTTTGTGGCTCCCCTGGATATGAGCAGGTTTGTACAAGATTCTCCCCTGCCGGGAATAAGAAGGAGGGCTGCAAGAGTGAGGAGCGAAATAATAGTTTTTTTCATATTGACAATTTGGTTGATTTTTGATTAGCTATTTCTATCTTTACAAAGATAGTATTATTTTTGTACTAACATGAAAGCGATGAAAACCAGCAAACTACTTATTCTAACTGTTACAATCCTGTTCTTTTCGCCATTTATTTATGGCCAAAATCAGGAACAGCCACCTCCAAAATCACCGGTGGAACTTGCCTCCGAACAAGCAGACAAGCTGCAACGGGATCTAAATCTTAAAGACTATCAGTTATTTTTGGTGGACTCGGTGCTTCAGAGAAACTTTACCGACCTCACTGCAAAAGTAGAAGAGATGAGAGTTGCCGGAATTCAGGCAAGGGAAACTTATAAAACCGTTCAGGATAAATTTGCTGCCAAAATTGATGATGCATTTGAGAAGATCTTTGATAAAGACCAATTTCTAAAATATCTCAAAATGAGTGGCCGGTTAAAGATCAACAAGAAGAACAAGGAAGCACAGGCTAAGTAATTCTACTCAATCTTTACACAAACACTCTTCCTGTTCTTATAGTGTGTTATATAGTTGAATCCGCAACTTTTTACAAAAGTTGTGTATGGTTCGAAATTCTCTGCAATTCTTTCCAAATCGTGTGCATCTGAACCAAGAGAAACAAATTCACCCCCAAGTTCCCGATATCTTACAAGTACCCATCTGTCAAGAACAGGCGTTCTTCCTCCTCTTTCCCTGTAGGTGTTTGTATTTATCTCAAGAGCCTTACCTCCTGATATGAGCACTTTTAACACAGAGTCCAGCTCATCTCCGTACTCTTTCATAGTTAGAGATTTCTCTTTATACGGAGAGTATCTTACAATGTAGTCGAAATGGCCAAGAATGTCGAATGTGCCAAATTGAGAAATACATTCGTAAATAGTCTCTATATATCGCCGGTATGCCTCTTTGGGTCTGTTGTGATAATAATAATCGCTGTGGTATGGATCATTCCCGTCTACAAAGTGTATTGATGCAATTATTGAGTCAAAATTATGCGAAAGAGCAAGGGTTTTTGCTTTTTCCAGAGATCCTGTCTGCAGCCCAAGTTCAATTCCTTTAAAAATTTCCTGAGAGGGGTATTTTATCCTGAATTCATCAATACTTGCCTGTTGTTTAACAGGGTCGAAGTTGAATTTGTCATTATCGCCGGGAGAATCCAGATCGTAGTGATCTGTAAACGCAAGCCCCCCAAGGCCAAGATTTACACTCAGCTTAATTGCATCCTCCATGGACATTCGGCCGTCCGGAGAAAATTCCGAATGAATATGCGTATCTACATGTTTCAACTGCGGCTTATTTTAAATTAACTTCCCAGAGAGGCTACCTTCCACTCCTTGTCTATCTTTACAAAAGACAAATTGTTGTCCACTCCGTTTGGAAATGACGGAAGAACAACCCTGTATTTTACGAAAACAGTATCTTTTGACGATTTCCTGTCAACAGAAACAATCTCGGTCTTAACGTCCTGTACCTGTTTTAATACCATCTCTTTAATAGATGGCTCAAGCGAATTGAAACTCTCCATGGATTTTGCAAGTTCCACCCCGAGCGAATCGGTACAAAAACTTCCTGCCTTTTGGTATTCGGCATTGAAATAGGCTTTTAAAAACTCCTGTGTTTTAAGCGTAAGATCCTCTTCCACATTTGAGCAAGAGGATGTTATTAAAAGTGCAGACAAAAACACTGCGGCCAGTTTTAAAATTTTTTCCTTCATAGAAATATTTTTATGTGTCAAGTTTTACTAATGTTATTCCCGATCCTCCCATCTGAAGGCTTTCATCCTTTGCAGAGAGAACACCACCAACCGTTTTAAGGTATTTTCGGATCTCTTCCCTAAGCACACCGTTTCCTTTTCCGTGAAGAATACTTACTTCACTCATGCCAACCATCAGTGCATCGTCCACGAAATGGCTCACATTGTCCATTGCCTCATCTACCCTTTGACCCCGAACATCTATCGAAGGTTTAAAGTTAAGCCTCCTTTCGGACATTCCGTAACTATTATATGTACTTTTTTGAGAGCCACTTTTTGAGAGTTCGCTGTATTCTCGGTTAGAAATTTTTTCGAGCCTCTCTTTTGCAATTTTGCTTATTATATTGCCAATAGCAACATTAACCTCTTTCCCGTCTACTCTTAACACCTCTCCTGTAAGGTCGCCGCCTTTTATTTTCACCTTGTCTCCTGCAATAATCTCGCCTGCCGGAATATTTTTTTTAATTGGAACAGCTTCTACTCCGGCACTGCTTCCCGTTTTCTTCTCCCTTTCAACCCTTTTCTCCTCTCTTCTCTCTTTTCTCTTTTTAAGTTGATCCATTTTCAACGCAATGCTGTCCTGCATTTCGCTCTCCTTCTCTCTCATCACTTCATTGTTGAATCGTTCAAGATTTTTCCTCAACTCTTTCGTTTTCTCCTTCTCTGCCTGATTCTCTCTAATCTCTTTAATGGTTGTTTCAATCTGCCGGTTTGCATCGGCCAATAAGGCTTTTGCCTCCTCTTTTGCCTGTGCAATAATGGTTTTACGAAGGGATTGGATATCTGTCAATTCCTTCTGGTACTTTTCAGTAATGTTTTCAAGAGTTTTGTCGGTGTTTTTAATTCTTGCAAGCTTCTCATCCATCGCTCTCCTGTTTCTTGCAATTTTCTTAAGATGTCTCTCAAGATCGACAAAATCGCCTCCGGCCCTCTCTTCGGCAAATATTACAATCTCCGAGGAAAGACCTATTT
>DOSU01000155.1:25512-27470 GCA_003513895.1 Rikenellaceae bacterium | reverse complement strand
GAGGTTGTGTATCTGAACGACAATGAGGTTGCAATAATTGAAAGAGGAAAAGAATTAAGGGTTGTTGACATTATGAACAGTAAAAAAAGTCATAAGATCCAGCACCTGGAACTTACAATAAGCCAGTTGGAAAGGGGAGAGTATGAGCATTTCATGCTTAAAGAGATTTTTGAACAGCCTCGAACAATTCGTGACTGTATGAGGGGCAGGATAAATATTGAGGGGAACAATGTAGTTCTCTCCGGCGTTTTGGATAATATTGAGAAATTCAAAGATGCCCGAAGAATAATTATTGTTGCCTGCGGAACTTCATGGCACGCGGCGCTAATTGGAGAACACCTCATTGAAAGCCTCTGCCGGATTCCGGTTGAAGTTGAATATGCATCGGAGTTCAGATACCGCAATCCTGTTGTATATGAAAACGATATTGTAATCGCTATTTCCCAGTCCGGAGAAACTGCCGACACTCTTGCGGCAGTTGAGCTTTCGAGGTCAAAAGGGGCCTTCATTTACGGGATTTGCAATGCAGTTGGCTCCTCAATTCCAAGAAACACCCATTCCGGATCGTATATCCATGTCGGTCCCGAGATAGGGGTTGCCTCAACCAAGGCATTTACCGGCCAGGTTACTGTTCTTGTAATGCTGGCGTTAACTATTGCGAAGGTAAAAGGAACTATTTCCCAGGAGGAACTTGAAGGTTTTGTGGCAGAACTGTCGCAAATTCCGGATAAAATCGAGAAGATACTTGAGAAGAGCGAAAAGATTAAGAAGTTTTCGAGAATTTTCACTTATGCCAAAAATTTCATTTATCTGGGCAGAGGATTCAGTTATCCGGCCGCACTCGAAGGGGCTCTTAAGCTCAAAGAGATTTCATATATACATGCCGAAGGTTATCCCGCAGCAGAAATGAAACATGGTCCCATTGCCCTGATTGACTCCGAGATGCCTGTTGTTGTGATTGCCACGAAGAATAACCTTTACGAAAAGGTAGTGAGTAACATTCAGGAAATCAAGGCAAGAAACGGAAGAGTTATTGCGATTGTTACCGAAGGAGATACTCAGGTTTGCAAGATGGCCGATTTTTGTATTGAGATACCGGACACGCATGAATATCTGGATCCTTTGCTATCCGTTGTTCCGCTTCAGTTGCTGGCCTATCATATAGCCGTAACAAAAGGACGCGATGTTGACCAGCCGCGCAACCTGGCGAAATCGGTAACTGTAGAGTAATACTTGAATTAAGATCTTTTTCTTCTGGAAGAGTTTGCTCTGCCTTCCCTATCTCCCTGTCTGTTTGTTCGTTTTGGTCTTTCAATATTTTCCTGTACAATACCGCTTTCCTCCCAGATAAGTGAGTAGTCAAGTTGTTTTTGTTCCAGGTTTGCCCTTTCAACTTTAACCCTAACGGCATCTCCAAGTATAAACCTTTTTCCGCTCCTTTTGGCATAAAGAGACATGGTCTCTTCGTTAAACTGAAGATAATCCTCTTTAATATCTCTGAGGGCAACAAGACCTTCGACTTTTGTTTCGGCAAGTTCGACAAACATTCCCCATTCTGTTATGCCGGAAACATTTCCGTCGAATACCATTCCAACCTTATCCTGCATAAATTCAACCATTTTGTATTTAATGCTGGCTCTTTCGGCTTCAGTTGCAAGTTGCTCCCTTTCGCTCGAGTATTTGCAGCGATCTTCGTAATAGCCCTTGTCCTGTGACTTTGCATTGTCCAGATAAAGTGCAAGAAGGCGGTGGACCATCATGTCCGGATACCTTCGGATTGGCGATGTAAAATGGGTATAATAGTCAAAAGCGAGACCATAGTGACCGGCGTTGTCTGTTGAATATCTTGCTCTTGCCATAGACCGGAGAGCCATAATTTCAATTGCGCTCTCTTCCGGCCGTCCTTTTACGGTGGAGAGCAACTTGTTAATTTCACCGGAAAGTTCCCTTGCATTTTT
>DOSU01000155.1:19607-25355 GCA_003513895.1 Rikenellaceae bacterium | reverse complement strand
TCTTCGTGGATACGGTAGACAAAGGTTTTTGAATCTCTTCCTTTTCCGCCTACAAAAAATGCCACCTCTTTGTTTGCAAGAAGCATAAATTCTTCAATTAGCCAGTTTGAGTCTTTGCTCTCTTTCTGATAAACTCGTATTGGTTTGCCGGCCTCGTCGACTTCAACTTTCATTTCGGGTCTTTCAAAGCTTATTGCTCCTTTTGAGAATCTTTCATTCCTAAGAGACGAAGCAAGCTGGTGCAGTTTGAGAATCTCATTTTTGAGCGGACCCTCTTTTGTCTCAATAGTATTTTGTGCTTCTTCGTAATCGAACCGGTAATCGGACTCAATAATTGTCCTGCCAAACCATCTTGTAATTATTTTGGCCTTTTCATTTAGCTCGAATACAGCAGAGAAACACAATTTCTCTTCGTTTGGACGGAGTGAACAGAGTTTGTTGGAGAGCTTTTCCGGAAGCATTGGAACAGTTCTGTCTACAAGATATACAGAAGTAGCGCGTTCAAGCGCCTCCTGTTCAACGAGCGTTCCGGGGCGTACATAGTGAGTTACGTCGGCAATGTGGACTCCAACCTCCCAGTTCCCGTTGTCAAGTTTTTTAAGTGAAAGAGCATCGTCAAAATCTTTTGCATCGGTAGGGTCAATGGTGAATGTTGTCACCCCCCTGAAATCGCGGCGTCTTTTTATCTCTTCGGGATCAATTTTTTCAGAAATCTTCTCGGCCTCTTTTTCGACCTTAGGATCAAAACGAAATGGAAGACCGAATTCTGTGAGAATGGCATGCATTTCGGTGTTGTTCTCACCAGGTTTTCCCAATACCTCAATTATGTGTCCGATAGGTTCTTCTGCACTTCTTGGCCACTCATCCACAATTGCGGCAACCTTAAATCCGTTGTAAATATCTTCAACTCCTTCAATAGGAATTTTAATGTCATGAGGCATGTTCTTGTTTTCACATATGACCCAGGCCTGATTTCCTGTAATCTGGAGAATTCCAATAAATGGTCTTTTTGTTCTTTCTACAATCTCAATAACCTCGCCTTCATATCTTTTTGTAAGACTCTTTTTTGCCACGATTGATACTCTTACAATATCTCCGTGGAGTGCACCACGCAGTTTTTGTGCCGGAACAAAAACATCGTCTTCAATGCCTTCGCGTATAATAAAGGCATAGCCCTCTCTTGTCATACTAACCTTGCCGGTTGACTCTTCTCTTGATGACGGTCCTTTTCTGTGGCCCGAACCTCCATTTGCAGGACCCTTTCTATGACCATCTTTTCCCCTTCCGCTGAACTTAGCGTCTCTGGAAGTGTTTCTCTTATTATACATATTTTGTAATTTTGCTCGATTTTTGCAGTATAAACTGCTCGACTTATTTTGAAATACAAATTTAACTAAATAATATGGATAAAAAGGTACTTTTAATGATTCTCGACGGCTGGGGAGTGGGAAAGAGAGACGCGTCAAATGTCATATACACACAGGGTGAGCCTCACATAGATGCACTCGTGGCTAAGTATCCGAATTCAACATTGAGTGCATGCGGCGAAGATGTAGGACTTCCCGATGGACAGATGGGAAACTCCGAGGTAGGTCATCTTAACATTGGAGCCGGAAGGGTTGTTTATCAGGATCTCGTTAAGATAAACAAGGCGTGCAGGGAGAAACGGCTTCTGGAAAACCGTGAGATAAAAAATGTTTATGACTATGCAAAAGAGTCGGGAAAAGCTCTTCACTTTATGGGATTGATGAGCGACGGCGGCGTTCATAGTGCTATGGAACATTTGTTTTCCTTTCTGGACCTTGCAAAAAAATACGACCTCCAAAAGGTTTATGTTCATGCATTTATGGACGGCAGAGATACCGATCCCCGCAGCGGCAAAGGTTATATTGAGCAACTTGAAAAGCATCTTGCCAAATCGACGGGACATCTTGCATCAATCATAGGCCGCTACTATGCAATGGACAGAGACAAAAGATGGGAGAGGGTCAAGCTCGCCTATGAACTTCTGGTTAACGGAAAGGGAGAGGCTTTTGCAATCGGATCAGATGCTATGCAAAAAAGCTACGACAACAATATCACCGACGAATTTATAAATCCGCTTATTGCTGTTGGCAAAGATGGAAAACCTGTTGCAACTCTTTCGGAGGGAGATGCAGTTATCTTCTTTAATTTCCGCAACGACAGAGCAAGGGAAATTACTCAGGTGCTCACTCAGTCGGATATGCCTGAGCAGGGGATGAAAACAATACCGCTTTACTATTGTTCTCTTACACCTTACGACGACAAATTCAGGGGAATGCACATCCTTTACGACAAAGACAATGTACAAAACACACTTGGAGAGGTTGTTTCAAAAGCAGGCAAAAAACAACTGAGAATAGCCGAAACCGAAAAATATGCCCATGTAACCTTTTTCTTCTCGGGAGGAAGAGAGGCTGTTTTTGAAAACGAGAGCCGAATCCTCATTAACTCTCCAAAAGTTGCAACATACGACCTGCAGCCGGAAATGAGTGCTCCCGAAATTAAAGGGGCTCTTATTGCAGAGATTAACAAAAACACTCACGATCTGATAATACTTAACTTTGCAAATGGCGATATGGTGGGCCACACAGGAGTATATGATGCAATCCGAAAAGCAGTAGACACCGTTGACAAATGTGCCGGAGAAGTTGTGGATGCAGCTGTTAAAATGGGTTATACCGTTCTGGTAACTGCAGACCATGGAAATGCCGATTTCGCAGTAAACAGCGACGGATCTCCAAATACAGCCCATTCATTGAACCCTGTTCCTTTTATTGTTGTAGACAAAGATGTTAAAAGTGTAGATAGTGGCATTCTTGCCGACATCGCACCTACAATTCTAAAACTAATGGGAGTGGATGCCCCTAAAGACATGACAGGCAAATCTCTGGTATAGTAATCAACTGTTTGTTTATAACTTTTACAAAGGGCCGGTGACTTTCATCGGCCCAATTTTTCTACCTTTATCCCCAAGCTAAAAACTCAAACAATGCCTTTCGTACACCTTCATGTTCATACACAGTACTCAGTTCTGGATGGTGCTGCATCAATAATAAAGCTATTCGGCAGTGCAGCAGCAGACAAACAGATTGCTCTTGCAATTACAGATCACGGGAACATGTATGGTGTAAAAGAGTTTCTTGATACCGCTTCAAAGTTTCCGACCATCAAACCAATTGTGGGTTGTGAATTCTATGTGTCAAAAGGAAGCCGTTTCAACAAAAAGGGGAAAGAAGACCTGAGCGGTTATCATCTTATCTTGCTTGCAAAGAACCATGAGGGGTATAAGAATCTGATGAAATTATCCTCTTATGCTTTTATAGAGGGATTTTATTCTAAGCCCAGAATTGACAGGGAACTGATCGAGAGATACCACAATAACCTTATTTGTTCATCTGCCTGCCTGGGAGGTGAGGTTGCCAGGGCAATTGCAATGGAGGACATTGAGGCAGCCGAAAAAACCATCACCTGGTATAAAAATCTTTTCGGCGAAGATTATTATCTTGAACTTCAGAGGCATGAAACAGACCTGCCGGGAGCAGACACATCAACTTTTGTGGTGCAGGAGAGAGTGAACAAGGTAATACTGGAGCTTGCGACGAAACATAATGTGAAAGTGGTTTGTACAAACGATGTTCACTTTGTCTCTGCCGACGACAGGGAAGCACACGACAGACTTATTTGCCTTACAACAAATTCGGACGTAGACGATCCGGATCGCCTCAGATATACAAAACAGGAATATCTGAAGAGTCAGGCAGAGATGGAAGAGATATTTGCCGATGTTCCTCAGGCGCTTGAGAGTTCGGTTGAAATAGCGAACAAGGTCGAAAAGTACAGCATTGAATCAAAGCCGGTAATGCCCAACTTTCCGATACCGGAACACTTTGAAAACACGGGAGACTATCTTCGCGATCTTACGTATAAAGGTGCTGTTGCCCGTTATGGAGAAATTACGGAAATCCAGAGAGAGAGAATAGATTTTGAGCTTGAAGTAATTGTAAGAATGGGATATTCGGACTATTTTCTCATTGTTCAGGACTTTATCTCTGCAGCAAGAAGAATGGAAGTGTGGGTTGGTCCGGGAAGAGGGTCTGCCGCGGGATCTGTAGTGGCGTATAGTTTGAGAATAACCGACATAGATCCTCTTAAATACGATCTCCTGTTTGAGCGTTTTCTTAATCCGGACAGGGTTAACTTCCCGGATATTGATATCGACTTTGACGATGACGGCCGCTCAAAGGTACTCAAGTATGTAGAAGAGAAATACGGAAAGGACCATGTTTCGCGCGTGGTTACTTTTGGAACCATGGCCGCAAAAAGCGCAATCAGGGATATTGCCAGGATTCAAAAACTTCCGCTGAATGAGTCCGACAGGCTTGCAAAGCTTATTCCACTGAAATTTCCGTCGGACCCGGACGGAAAACCAGTTGAAGTGAATCTGGACAATTGCCGGATCTATGTTCCCGAAATAAGAGAGGCTTTTGAATCGCCGGAGCCGCTTATCCGGGAAACTATGGACTTTGCCAGAAAACTTGAGGGAAACGTAAGAAATGTAGGCGTTCATGCATGCGCTATCATTATAGGGAGGGATGACCTCAGGGAGCATATTCCCATAAGTATATCTAAGGATAAAGATACCGGTGAAGATATGTGGGTTTCGCAATATGACGGCTCCCAGATTGAAAAGGTAGGAATGCTCAAAATGGACTTTCTCGGTCTTAAAACGCTCTCTATCTTAAAGGATGCAGTGTCCAATATCAAAAAAGCCCGCGGAATTGAAATAGATATTAATTCAATTCCAATAGACGATAAGCCAACGTTTGAACTCTTCAGCAGAGGAGACAGTGTTGCAACTTTCCAGTTTGAAAGCGACGGAATGAGAAAATGGCTCAGAGAGCTAAAACCATCCAGGTTTGAAGACCTTATTGCCATGAATGCCCTTTACAGGCCTGGCCCAATGGACTATATCCCCGATTTTGTTGAACGGAAAAGAGGTCTGAAGCAAATTGAGTACGACGTCCCGGAGATGGAGGAGATTTTGTCGGACACGTACGGCATTACAGTATATCAGGAGCAGGTGATGCTTCTTTCACAGAAACTTGCAGGCTTTAACAAGGGAGATGCCGACCAGCTTCGTAAAGCCATGGGTAAGAAGATAAAACATATGATGGACGAGCTTAAAGAACAGTTCATTCAGGGAGGTACTTCAAATGGCTATACAATTGACATTCTGGAGAAGATTTGGAAGGACTGGGAATCCTTTGCACAATATGCATTCAATAAGTCTCACTCAACATGTTATGCGTGGATAGGATACCAGACTGCGTATCTCAAGGCAAACTATCCAGCAGAGTTTATGGCGGCAACCCTAAGCCGCAACCTCGACAACATAGAGGAGATCACAAAATACATGGATGAGTGTAAGAGAATGGGGATCTCGGTTTTGGGCCCATGCATAAACGAAAGTGTAGACACTTTTACAGTAAACAAAAAGGGAAACATCCGCTTTGGCATGGCGGGAATAAAAGGAGTAGGCTCCTCAGCTGTGGAAAATTTTGTAGCAGCCAGAACTGAGGCAGGAGGGCAATTCACTTCTATTTTTGATTTTATCGAAAAGGTAAACCTCTCTCTGGCAGGCAAGAAAACAATTGAGTCACTTGTCTATGCCGGTGCTTTTGATTGTTTTGAACCAGTAAAAAGGGAGCAGTATCTTGCTCTCAA